>CAZUOD010000207.1:0-1555 GCA_964621975.1 uncultured Atopobium sp. | reverse complement strand
GGACCTGACTACGAATCAGGGCGTCATAGGTTCGAATCCTATACGCCGCACCACGAATGCAAGGGGCTCCTTCGGGAGCCCCTCTTTGTGTGCGTCCTCCGGCTAGAGCTCGTAACTCGTGACCCCTTGGGACTCCATGAGGGCTCGAATCTCCTCGATGATGGGGATGCCGGCGCTGCACCCAATGCGCTCGGCACCGGCTCTTACCATGTCAATGAACGACTGCGCGGTCCGGATGCCGCCAGCAGCCTTGACCCTCACCCGGACGTCCACGTGCTCGCGCATGAGACGCACGTCCTCTACGGTGGCGCCTCCCGTCGAGAAGCCCGTCGACGTCTTGACGAAGTCCGGCAGCACCTCATTCGCTATCTCGCAGAGACGAACCTTCTCGTCATCTGTGAGCAGGCAGTTCTCAAAGATCACCTTGGACGTGGCACCCGCCTCGCGGCAGACGCCAACGATCTGGCGCATCTCGTCGGCGACGTAGTCCCAGTTGCCGGCCTTGACCTCGGTGAGGTTCACCACATAGTCAATCTCGTCGGCCCCGTTTGCCAGAGCGTCACGCGTCTCGAAGACCTTTGTCGCAACCGAGGTCTGCCCCAGCGGGAACCCCACTGCCACGCACGTGCGCACGCCCGTGCCGGCAAGGAGCCCCGAGCACCTCCTCGACTGGACGGAGTTGACGGCAACGGTCGCAAAGCGATGACGTACGGCCTCCTCGCAGAGGCGCTCCATGTCCTCGTACGTCGCGTCCGCGCGGAGGTTGGTGTGGTCCACGAGATGGGCGAGGTCATCGAGCGTGTACGTCTTCATGGCGTCCCTCCTCTTGCCCTGGGTCCCAGCTCCTCCCCTCATGCTAGCACAACGAACAGCCAGCGCCCCTGAGCTGCGCACTCTCAGAACCGAGGGCCGCCGGCCTGAACTGGAGGCCACTGCGCGAGCCCAGCGCCGAGAACGAGTACGCCACGCCCTCGCGGTCACAGAGGTCCATCAGGTCGACCACGCCGTAGCGCTCGTCGGAGAGGAGGCTCCAGAGCGAACCCTCCGAGCCGACAAACCCGACAAGGCCAAGGAGCCTCTCCAGGGACTCCGCGGGAAGCGTCATGCGGAGGCTTCGCTCCTCGTCCCCAAACGCCACGAGCGCGGACGGGCCGGACAGGTCCTCCCGAATGATGATGTTTCCCGCCTCCCCGCCGACCAGCACCCTGCGAACGTCACCGTTGACCTCAAAGCGCGCGACCTCTGTCATCTGCATCCCTCTTGCCCTCCTTCTCCGGAAGCTGTGTGGGGACAGTATACCCAAACATCTGTTCTTGAGAACGTTTGTTCTGAGTTTCTTTGGCTGCTTCGTCGCCCGAGCCCGTCCGCCCTTTGGCTCCCTCGGATCATGACAAAGGGCCGCCCGCGCGCGGCAGGCGGCCCCTGAGAACCATTGCGAGCGTCTACTACTCGGGCCTGATGAGCTCCACGCCACCCATGTAGGGGCGCAGCGCCTCGGGCACCGTGATGGAGCCGTCCTCGTTCTGGTAGTTCTCCATGATCGCGGCCATGGTGC
>CAZUOD010000206.1:0-1577 GCA_964621975.1 uncultured Atopobium sp. | reverse complement strand
CCCCGCGCGCCGCTCCGTGAACACTGGGTTTCTCGCGGGGGCGTTTCTCGGGGTCGCGCCCGCGCCGCCGTCCGCGAACGCTATCGTGGGTCAGACCGTCCGCGCGACAGAGGAGCATCGTTGGCCGAGAAGAGACCCCCTGCCGAGACCGCATCGGATATACTGCCCGCCCCCAACTCCGAGGCCGCGGCGCGCGTCGCGCTCGCCGGGGTTGACGTGCCCGAGACCATCGCCGAGAGCATGGCGCTGTTCCTGCGCCTGGTGCGCACCGTCCTGGGGGAGTTCGACCCGGACCTTCGCGCCACCTTCGACGTGCTGCTCGGCGACGCCATCCGCGCCAACGCGGACGACGCCTCCCGCGAGGGGGACGCCCGCGCGGCCTTCGGCGAGCTCGAGCGCATCATCGAGGGCCTCTCCGAGGAGCGCGCCACGCTGCTCATGCGCGCCTTCGTGGCCTACTTCCACCTCGCCAACATCTGCGAGGAGAACTACCGCGTGGCGTCGCTGCGCACCCGCGAGGCGTCCGCCGCCACAGCCGCCGCCGGCGCCGCCGCCGGCGACGACACCATCAACGACCTCGTGAGCGCCTATCGCCAGCTCGTCGACGAGTGCGGGCGCGGCAAGGCCCTGGCGCTGCTCGGCAGGCTGGAGTTCAGGCCGGTCTTCACCGCGCACCCCACCGAGGCGCGCCGCAAGGCCGTGGAGGGCAAGATCCGCCGGATCGCGGGGCTCCTCGAGGAGCGCCCGCGCCTGGGCGGCGTGGCCCTGGCCGAGAACGAGCGCCGCCTGCTCCAGGAGATAGACGCGCTCTTCAGGACCTCGCCGATCGCGCACAAGAAGCCGACCCCCGTCGAGGAGGCCGAGACCGTCGTCGACATCTTCGACAACACGCTCTTCGACATGGTGCCCGACGTCTACCGCCGCTTCGACGACCTCGCGCTCGGCGAGCGGTCGGGCACCGTGCCCCCCGTGTGCCCGGCGTTCTTCCACCCCGGCAGCTGGATCGGCTCGGACCGGGACGGCAACCCCAACGTCACCGCCCGCGTGAGCCGGCAGGTCGCCGAGAGGTTCCGCACGCACGTGCTGGGGCGCCTGGCGGAGGCCACGCACGTCACGGGCAGGAACCTCACGCTCGACGCCACCACCACGCCGCCCTCCGAGCAGCTCGTGAGCCTCTGGAGCCACCAGGTGGAGATGAGCGAGGCGCTCACCGACCGCGCGCTCGGCATCTCGGCGCGCGAGCTGCACCGCGCGGCGATGCTCGTCATCGCCGAGCGCCTCAGGGCCACGGCCGCCCGCACGGCCGACGTCATGTACGAGAGCGCCGAGGACTACGTCGCCGACCTGCGCGTGGTGCAGTCCTCGCTCGCGCGCGCCGGCGCCGTGCGCACGGCCTACGGGCCGGTGCAGCGGCTCATCTGGCAGGCCGAGACCTTTGGCTTCCACCTCGTGGAGATGGAGTTCCGCCAGCACTCGCTGGTGCACCGCCGGGCGCTCCGGGACATACGCGAGCACGGGCGCTGGGGCGAGCGCGGCGAGCTCGACCCCATGACGCGCGAGGTCCTGGACACCTTCCG
>CAZUOD010000205.1:0-1585 GCA_964621975.1 uncultured Atopobium sp. | reverse complement strand
TCTGCTGGTCGGTCACCCGCAAGATGGGCACCACGCCCATCCTCGGCATAGTCCTCGGCCTCACGCTCGTCTCCCCGCAGCTGCTCAACGGCTTCTCCGTCGCCGGCGCCACCGCGGAGGACCTTGCGGCGCACACCTACGACTTCGGGCTCTTCTCCTTCGTCGGCACCGGCTACCAGGGGCAGGTCATCGCGTCGCTCTTGGCGTCCTTTGTGCTCGTGGGCCTCGAGAAGCTCTTCACCAAGGTCACGCCTGAGGTCGTGCGCATGATCGTGGTGCCGTTCCTGTCCCTCGTGCTCGCCGTGTTCATCGCGCACCTCGTGGTGGGCCCCATCGGCTGGGCCATCGGCGACGCCATCGCCAACGCGGTCCAGTGGGGCCTCGACTCCGATGTCCGCGTCCTGTTCGCCGCGATCTTCGGCGCCTTCTACGCGCCGCTTGTCATGACCGGCCTGCATCACATGACCAACGCCATCGACACCCAGATGGTGAGCACCTACGGGTACACGACCCTGTGGCCCATGATCGCGCTCTCCAACATCGCGCAGGGCTCCTCCGTGCTTGCCATGAGCGTGCTCCAGCGCAGGAATGATCGCGCCCAGCAGGTCAACATCCCGGCATGCATCTCCTGCTACCTCGGCGTCACCGAGCCCGCGCTCTTCGGCGTCAACCTCAAGCACAGGTTCCCGCTCGTCTGCGGCATGATCGGCTCCGCCGTGGCCGCCATGGTCTGCACCGGCATGGGCGTCAAGGCGCTCTCCATCGGCGTCGGCGGCCTGCCCGGCATCCTCTCGATCATGTTCGAGTACTGGGGCGTCTTCGCCCTCTGCATGCTCATCGCCGTGGTGGTCCCGTTCGTGCTCACCTACCTCGTGGGCCGGCGCCAGCTTCCCGCCGAGGATCGCGGCCCCGTCGCGGCCGAGCCCGTCCCCGCCGCCGGCGAGGCCCCTGCCGCCTCCGCCTCGGGCGCCGAGAAGTCCGACCGCGTGCTCCTTGCCCCGCTCTCCGGTGCCGTGATGCCGATCTCCGAGATGCCCGACCCGGTCTTCTCGAGCGGCGCCATGGGCGACGGCCTTGCCATCGAGCCCGCTGAGGGCGCAGACGCCATCGTCGCCCCCGCAGACGGGGTCGTTGCAGCCACCATGCCCGGATCCAACCACGCCGTCGGCCTCGTCCTCGACGACGGGATGGAGCTTCTCATCCACGTGGGGACCGACACTGTCAAGATGGGCGGCGAGGGCTTTGCCTGCCACGTCGAGCAGGGCCAGCGCGTGAGCGCCGGCCAGCGCCTCCTGACCTTCTCCGTCGAGAGGATCCGCGCCGCGGGCCATCCGGCGACCACGGCCCTCGTCGTCACCGATCCCGCCTCCGCCGAGGGAGTTGAGCTTCTCTCGGGCATGGACGTCGAGGCCGGCGTCACGACGGTGGCACGGTATCGCGCCTAGGGAGGTCGAGCGATGTCATCCTTTGACCGGGACTTTCACAGCAGCGTCGTCTACCAGGTCTACGTGAAGAGCTTCTGCGACTCCGACGGCGACGGCATCGGCGACCTGCCGGGCGTCACGAGCAAGCTCGACTACCTCGC
>CAZUOD010000204.1:0-1597 GCA_964621975.1 uncultured Atopobium sp. | reverse complement strand
CGGTGATGAGCCGGGGGCCTTTTTCTCCTCAGGCGGTTCCTGCCTAGGTTGCGGCGCTACTCCTCTTCGTCATCATCGTCGTCGAATATGCTCCAGTCACTCTCGGTCTTCTTGTGGTTGAAGTAGCGCCTCTTCGTGGCGCGCTCCATGACTATGGCGACCATCAGGCACACCACGATGCCACCCACGATGAGGCAGACGACACCCGTCTTGTCGTTGAAGAGCCAGGTGATGAAGTCGGAGATGGTCTGCATTCTGTGCCTCCCGCGCGCGTCGGACGTTGCGTGTGCACAAGTATATACTTGGAGCGCCGCCGTCACGCCCGCTCGGCGGCCTCAGGAAGGCAGCGAAGGCAAGGAGCAAAAGGCATGCTCGACATCAAGTTCGTCCGCGAGAACCCCGACGCCGTAGACAGGGCGTGCGAGTCTCGCCAGAACGCCCACTGGGACCGTGAGAGGTTCTTCGAGCTCGACGAGGAGCGTCGTTCCGTCATCTCGGAGGTCGAGGGGCTCCAGGCCGAGCGCAACGCCACCTCGAAGCAGATTGGCCAGCTCATGCGTGAGGGCAAGAGGGACGAGGCCGAGGCCGCCAAGGCGCGCGTCGCCGCCAACAAGGACCGCATCGCCTCGCTCGACGACCGTCGCGGCGAGGTCGAGCAGGAGCTCTTCGACCTCGTGGCGGCCATCCCCAACATCCCGCACGAGAGCGTCCCGTACGGCAGGGATGACTCCGACAACCCCGAGGCGCGCCGCTGGGGCACCCCGCGCGAGTTCGACTTCGAGCCCAAGGCCCACTGGGACCTTGGGCCCGCCACCGGCATGATCGACTTCGAGCGCGGCGTCAAGCTCGCCGGCTCGCGCTTCTACCTCCTCGGCGGCATGGGCGCTCGCATGGAGCGTGCGCTCATCAACTTCTTCCTGGAGACCCACGCCGAGGCCGGCTTCAAGGAGTGGTGGCCGCCCGTCATCACCAACCGCGACTCGCTCTTCGGCACCGGCCAGCTGCCCAAGTTCGAGGACGACATGTATCACGTGGAGCCCGACCTCTACCTCATCTCCACCGCCGAGATCGCCCTCACGAACATCCACCGCGACGAGGTGCTCGAGGCATCCCAGCTGCCGCTGTGGTACACCGCCTTCACCCCGTGCTTCCGCGAGGAGTCGGGCTCTGCGGGGCGCGACACGCGCGGCATCATCCGCGTGCACGAGTTCGACAAGGTGGAGATGGTCAAGTTCTCTCGCCCCGAGGACTCCATGGACCAGCTCGAGAGCATGGTCGCGGAGGCCGAGAGGTGCCTGCAGCTGTTGGGGCTGCCCTATCATGTGGTGACGCTGTGCACCGGGGACCTGGGCTTCTCGGCGGCCAAGTGCTACGACCTCGAGGTGTGGCTCCCGAGCTACAACGCCTACAAGGAGATCTCCAGCTGCTCCAACTGCTGGGACTTCCAGGCCCGCCGCGCCAACATCCGCTACAAGGACCCCGAGCAGTTCAAGGGCACGCGATACGTCCACACGCTCAACGGCAGCGGGCTCGCCGTGGGCCGCACCATGGCCGCGATCATGGAGAACTACCAGAACGAGGACGGCTCCATCACGGT
>CAZUOD010000203.1:0-1606 GCA_964621975.1 uncultured Atopobium sp. | reverse complement strand
ACGTGCACCTCGAGGTGCTGAGCCGCCTCTCCACGCTGCTGCTCGACGCCGACTTCTGCGCGCGCCTGCGCGCCGCGAAGACGCCCGAGGAGTTCCGCTCCCTCGTGGACGCGCAGGAGGACGCGCGTCTCGCCGAGGAGCAGGCCAAGGCCGCCGCGACGGAGGCGCGCGACGCCGCTGGCTACGACCTGCTCGCCATCACGGCCTGCCCCACGGGCATCGCCCACACCTTCATGGCCGCCGAGGCGCTCGAGAAGAAGGCCGCCGAGATGGGCCTGCGCATCAAGGTCGAGACCCAGGGCCAGGGCGGCGCAAAGAACGTCATCACCGCCGCCGACGTGGCCGGCGCCAAGGGCGTGATCATCGCGGCCGACAAGAACGTCGAGCTCGGGCGCTTCGACGGCAAGCCGGTCTACAGCTGCTCGGTGACGCGCGGCATCAACGAGCCCGAGGAGCTCATCACCATCATCATGGAGGGCCGCGCGCCCGTCTGCCACGCCGAGGGCGGCGCCCCGGCGGCGGAGCCCGGCGAGGGCGAGGGCGTCGGCCGCCAGATCTACAAGCACCTCATGAACGGCGTCTCCCACATGCTGCCCTTCGTCGTGGGCGGCGGCATCCTCATGGCGCTCTCCTACCTGCTCGACCAGCCGGGCCTGGGCACGAGCTCCTACGGCTCCTCCACGCCCGTTGCGGCCTTCTTCAACCTGGCGGGCAACCAGGCCTTCAACTTCATGCTGCCGATACTTGCGGGCTACATCGCCATGTCCATCGCCGACCGGCCGGGCCTCGTCGCGGGCTTCGTGGGCGGCTGGATCGCCAAGGAGGGCTACACCCTCACCTACCTCACCACGGCCATGGACACCGAGGCCCAGGCCGCGCTCGTCTCGGGCGGCTTCCTCGGGGCGCTGCTCGCCGGCTTCGTGGCGGGCTACCTCGTGCTCGGGCTCGAGAAGGCGCTCTCCAAGCTGCCGAGCTCGCTCGAGGGCATCAAGCCCATCCTGCTCTACCCGGTCTTTGGCGTCTTCCTCGTGAGCCTCGTCATGATGGGCGTGAACCCCGTGATGGGCGCCATCAACACCGCGATCTCCAACTTCCTCAACAGCCTCTCCGGCACCTCCGTCGTGCTGCTCGGCGTCATCGTGGCCGGCATGATGGCCACCGACATGGGCGGCCCCATCAACAAGGCGGCCTACGTCTTCGGCACCGCGGCGCTGGCCCAGCAGACCGTCGCCGGCAACATGATCATGGCCGCCGTCATGGCGGGCGGCATGGTGCCGCCGCTGGCCATCGCCCTGTCCACCACCTTCTTCAAGAACCGCTGGACCGAGGCGGACCGCAAGGCCGGCATCGTGAACTACATCATGGGCCTCTCCTTCATCACCGAGGGCGCCATCCCCTTTGCCGCGTCCGACCCGCTGCGCGTGCTGCCCTCCTGCATCGCGGGCTCCGCGGTGGCCGGCGGCCTCTCGATGCTCTTTGGCTGCGCGAGCCCGGCCCCGCACGGCGGCGCGTGGGTGATCGCCGTGATCACCAACCCCGCGCAGTACCTCGTGGCCATCGCCGCCGGCGCGATCGTGGGCTGCCTGGTGCTGAGCCTCCTCAAGAG
>CAZUOD010000202.1:0-1647 GCA_964621975.1 uncultured Atopobium sp. | reverse complement strand
GAGCCTCCCGCGGAGGACCTTGGGATTGGTGCGTCGGTCCCCGGCGTGCGCCACGGCGAGGACGTGCTGCGCTCCCTCGGGATCCTTCCTGAGGGGTGCGAGATCGAGTACGTCATGCCATCCGTTGCCCATGATGAGCCGACGCCAGCGGCGGCCCCTGCCGACGGAAGGACGGCCCCCGTCCTCGAGTCCGACTTTGCGCCGATGGCCCCTTCCGAGGAACCCTCTCCAGAGGCCCCCTCTGCTGCTGATTCCCTGCGGTCGCCCGTCCCCGAGGAGGTCCGGGTCCTGGGACCAGACGCCGGGCTCGGCGCTGTCCCAGCGCCTGCCGGCGCTACGGACAAGGGGACTCTTTCCACAGGGCCCCTTCCCGCTGCTGTGGACGTTGCGGGCGCGTCCTCCGAGGTCGATGACACGCTGCCCTCGTCTCCCGTCCAGGCGGGACAGCCGGCCTCGCCGGACGATTCGGAGTGGGGCAGGTCCAGCTACAGGCCGAGCCTCTCTAGCGTCGCGCGGCGCGCCACCCTCTTTGACCTGCCGGACCCCTCCGCGAAGGGGGTGGACCCCTTCGACTCGACCGGTTCTGGGGCGGCCGTGCCTCCCGCACAGCAGGCGCAGGGCGTCTCGCCCGTGCCCGTCGGCGGTCAGGTGATCGCTCCCGAGCCAATCTCGACCATCCACTCCCCGTCGACCGAGGAGCGGCCCATGGGGAAGCTCCTTGAGAGCATCACCGAGCGCGTCAAGGGGCTCAAGGACAAGATCTTCGGCTCCAAGGGCGAGGCCTCGGAGGACGGGGGCTGGTTCGGGAGCTCCAGCGAGGACGATGGGGACGACCCTGTCTGGCGCGGTGGGGCGACCATGAGGGACGGCCTGAGGCTCGTGGAGGGAGAGGGCGCGCCGAGCGAGGATGAGCTCCGTGAGGCGGTGCTCTCGCTCGGGGACGATGCGCTCATCTCGCACGACATCTGGTTCGTGGCGCTGGGCGGGTCCTCGCTCGACCATGCGGGCATGCGTGCCTTCCTGAGGGAGCATCGCTCCGAGGTGCGCGGGTGCTTCGTCGTGAACCTCGACTGCGTCGGCGCGGGCGAGCTCAGCGTCCTCACGCACGAGGGGCTCGACGTGACCCGTCACTGTGACCGTCGCCTCGCCCGCCTGCTCGTGAACTCGGCAAACGACATCCACTCCTCCCTCGCGCAGAGGAGCTACGACTGGAACTCCACTGACGCTCACGTGGCCATGAGGGCATCCATGCGCTCTGTCACGCTCATGGGTGTGGACAAGAACGGCCTGCCCGCCCTCTCGCGCACCCCGGCCGACATCCCTGAGAACGTGAGCGGTGACCAGGCGGCCCAGGTGGCCGAGGTCGTCACGGAGATGATTCGTCGCTCCTAGGCTCGCGCACGTCGCCCAGCTCATCACAGGTCTTGGCTGTCGCCGGAGGAGAGAAGCTGCGCCCTTCCCGCGTGGCCGAGGGCAAGGGGCCTTCCTCCTTGGGGGATGCTTCCTCCCGTGAGGTGCGCCTTCGGGGGATTCGACACAGGCCCTCTGCGCGGCCTTCTCGGGATGTCGGAAGATGATGACGCCTGTGCCCGAGCCTTGCCCATGACAAATCCCCCTCCGCGCTGTGGCGGGGGAAGGTTAGCGAGA
>CAZUOD010000201.1:0-1706 GCA_964621975.1 uncultured Atopobium sp. | reverse complement strand
AGGCTGGACTCCACGTAGACGACCTGCCGCGCGCCGAACACGGACGCGACCACGGGGTCTATGCTCTCGCGGACGTCGGCCCGCTCGAGCATGCGGGCGGCAAAGCGCGACCCCTTGGGCAGGGACACCGTGAGCCTGCTGCCGTCATCGGAGACGGCCGTCGACGAGAGGAGCAGCGATCCCTTTGCGGGGGCCTGCGCCACAAGACGGTCCACGACCTGCTTCCAGGAGCGCTGGAGGTTTCCGTTGGTGACCGCGCGCGGAGCGGCCGGGGCGGGCGCGGGCTCCGGCGCAGGGGTGGGGCTCGGCGCAGGCGGTGGCGCGACAGGCGGCTCGGCCGGTCCCTGGGGCCTCTCGGCGGGCGGTCGCGGCGGCGCGGGAGCGGGGCCAGTGGGCGCAGCGGCCTTCGAGACGGGATCGGACGCCGGGGAGACCTCGGGTGCCGGGGCAGACGCAGCCTGCACGGCCCCCGACCTGGAGAGGGCGGCCACCTGGCGCTCGAGGTCGGCCACGCGCTCGGCGAGGGAGTCGAGCGTGAGGTCCGTCTCAGGGCGGGCCACCTTCGTGAGCGCGACCTCAAGAACGAGACGCTGGTTGGTGGCGGTGCGCATCTCGCTGGAGGCATCCCCCAGGATGGTGAGCACACGGGAGAGGCGATCGGGCGAGCCGAAGGCGGCCGCCTCCGCGCGCAGGGCCTCAAGCTCCTCCCCGCGGGCGGACACCACGTCATCAACGCTTGGGGCCACGCAGACCACGTAGACGTCCCTCATGTGGGCGGCCAGCTCGCGCGTGAACTGCAGCGGGTCCCGCCCCGCGTCAACGAGGCGCGCCACCTCGCCGAAGAGCGTCGCCACGTCCCTGCGGGCCATCGCCCGCGAGACCTGGCCGAGCACCGACCCGGAGACCTCGCCGAGAAAGTCCTGCGCCGCCGCGAGCGAGATGCTGCCCGAGCCAAAGACGGAGAGCTGCTCCAACGAGGTCAGGGCATCCCTCATGCCGCCGCGGGCGTGGCGCACCACGAGCTCGAGCGCCGCCTCCTCGTAGGTGAACCCCTCCTGGTCACAGACGCGAGCGAGGTGCTCCTGCATCTCGTCGTTGCCGATGGCGTGGAAGTCGAAGCGCTGGACGCGCGAGAGGATCGTGGGCAGGACCTTCTGCGGGTCGGTCGTGCACATCACGAACACGACCTGATCGGGCGGCTCCTCGAGGGTCTTGAGCAGCGCGTTGAACGCCGCCGTCGTGAGCATGTGGACCTCGTCGATGATGTAGACCTTGCAGCGGCCCATCGTGGGAGCGTAGCTCACGCGCGAGATGATCTCCTCGCGGACGTTGTCCACGCCCGTGCGGGAGGCGGCGTCGAGCTCGATGACGTCGGGATGCTCGCCGGCCGCGATGAGGCGGCACTGCTCACAGGAGCCGTCGGGAAGCGCGGCCGGGCCCCGCTCGCACATGAGGGCCTTGGCGAGGATGCGCGCCATCGTGGTCTTGCCCGTGCCGCGAGGCCCGCAGAACAGGTACGCATGGCTGGTGCGGCCCTCGAGCACGGCACGCTTGAGCGTCTCGACCACATGTCTCTGACCGACGACCTGCTCGAACGTCTGTGGGCGGTACTTGGTGTAGAGCGATTCCATGCGGCCTCCGGGCGGGTTGCTTCCAAGAGCCTAGTATACCCGCGCGACCTTCATGCGCCCCGCAGGCACAAGGGG
>CAZUOD010000200.1:0-1821 GCA_964621975.1 uncultured Atopobium sp. | reverse complement strand
TCAAGCTCAACGGCATCGTCATGACGATGGTCAACGGCATGGGCCCCAAGATCCCCGAGAAGAAGGTCGACGAGCTCCTGGCCCGCATGGACGTCGTCACGGCGGGAGACACCCTCGTCCTCACCGGCTCGATTCCCAACACGCTTCCCGAGGACATCTACTCGCGGATCATGAGCCGTCTCGGCGGCCGCGGCATCCAGTTCGTCGTGGACGCGCCCGGCCAGCTCCTCATGGAGTCGCTCGAGGCGCACCCCTTCCTCATCAAGCCGAACAACCACGAGGTCGGGCGCATCTTCGGCGTCGACATCGAGGAGCCTGAGGAGTGCATGCCCTACGCGCACAAGCTCCACGAGGCGGGTGCCAGAAACGTCATCATCTCCTGTGGCGGTCACGGGTCGCTGCTGCTCGACGAGAACGGCACGGAGCACGTGGTCCCCACCGCCAAGGTCAGGCTCGTCAACGCCACGGGCGCGGGCGACTCCATGGTCGCCGGGTTCCTCGCGCAGGTCACGCGCGGCGTGGACTATGAGACCGCGCTCATCTTCGCCTCGGCGTGCGGCACCGCCACGGCGGCCAGCAAGGGCATCGCCCGCCGGGCCACGATCGACCGCGTGGTGTCGGCGCTCTACAAGAAGATGGGGCGGGCCATCCCCGGCACCATCGCGCGGGACATGGAGCAGACCAAGGCTCGCACGGAGGCCGAGGCGGCCCAGTAGCGCGGGGGCACGCGCCTTGCCATCTGTCGGGGTGAGCGAGCTGTTGGGACAACGGCCGCGCGAGCGGCCTCGAGCAAGGGGGAGATTGCATGTACGAGGGAGTCAACGCATCTGATGGCATCGGCATCGGCGTGGCGCGCGTCGCCGTCGAGCCCGACCTCAGCTTCACGCCTCACGCGCCCGAGGACGCCGGTGACGAGATGCAGCGCTACGCGGCTGCCGTCGCCAAGTTCATCGAGCAGACCAACGCCCAGATCGAGCGCATGAGGGTCACCGTGGGCGAGGACGCCGCCGCCATCATGGCCGCCCACATCGAGTTCGCGGAGGACGAGGGCATCCGTGAGATGGTGAACGGCTCCATCGAGAGCGGCATGTGCGCCGAGCAGGCGGTCTCCGAGGCCTACGACATGTACTTCAACATGTTCTCCAACATGGAGGACGAGCTGTTCCGCGAGCGCGCCGCCGACGTCGCCGACGTCAAGACCGGGCTCCTTGCGGACCTTCTCGGCAAGGAGGTCGTCAATCTCTCCACGCTGCCGGAGAACTCCATCGTCGTCGTCCACGAGCTCACGCCGTCCATGACGGCCGACATCGACAAGGACAACGTCGCCGGCATCGTCACCGAGACGGGCGGGCGCACCTCTCACTCCGCGATCATCGCCCGCGCCCTCGAGATCCCGGCCGTGCTCTCGGTGGCAGACGTCACCAAGACCATCAAGAGCGGCGACATGGTCATCGTCGACGGCTCCCGCGGTCGCGTGCTCGTCGGCCCCACCGATGGCGAGCTCTCGCACTACCGCGCCAAGGCCAAGCAGTTCGCCGAGGAGAAGGCCGCGCTCGAGGCCTACCGCGGCAAGCCCACGGTCACCGGTGACGGGGACAAGGTCCTGCTCGTGGCCAACATCGGCAACCCCGATGACGCCAACGTGGCGACCGAGCACGACTGCGAGGGCGTGGGCCTGTTCCGCTCGGAGTTCCTGTTCATGGACGCCAAGGAGTTCCCGACCGAGGACGAGCAGTTCTCCGCGTACCAGAAGGTCGCCCTGCGCATGAGGGACCAGCCGGTCATCATCCGCACGCTCGACGTGGGCGGCGACAAGGAGAT
>CAZUOD010000199.1:0-1874 GCA_964621975.1 uncultured Atopobium sp. | reverse complement strand
AAGGAGGCCGACTCCGCGCCGGCCGAGATGCCGAGCAACTGGTACTGGGTCGATCTCCCGCACACCTGGAACGCCATCGACGGCCAGGACGGCGGGAACGACTACTACCGCGGCACCTGCTACTACGCCAAGACGGTCGAGCGCGTTGACCTGCCCGCCGCCGAGAGGTACTTCCTCGAGCTCAAGGGTGCCAACTCCTCGGCCACCGTCTACTGGAACGGCAAGGAGCTCGCCTCGCATGACGGCGGCTACTCCACCTGGCGCGTGGACGTCACTGACGCCATGGACGACACCAACCTCGTGGTCGTGGCCGTGGACAACGCCCCCAACGACCACGTCTACCCGCAGAGGGCCGACTTCACCTTCTACGGCGGCCTCTACCGCGACGTGAACCTGGTTTGCGTGCCGGCCGCCCACTTCGAGCTGGCCAGCCTCGGCACGCCGGGCATCCACGTCACCCCTGAGGTCCAGGGCGAGGCCGCCGAGGTGCGCGTCTCGGTGGAGGTCGCCAACCAGGGCGACGCCACGCTGCGCTACGTGCTGCGCGACTCCGACGGCTCGGTCGTTGCCGAGACCGCCACGGCGGCGTGCGAGGCCACGCTCACGATCGAGCACGTCCACCTCTGGCAGGCCCGCAAGGACCCGCACCTCTACACGGCCGAGGCCACCCTCGTGGGCGCGGACGGCGAGGAGCTCGACCAGGTCTCCTGCCGCTTCGGCTGCAGGACCGTGGCCATCGACCCCGAGCGCGGCTTCATCCTCAACGGCGAGCCCTACCCGCTCCGCGGCGTCTCTCGCCACCAGGACCGCCTGGGCGTGGGCAACGCCCTCACGCCCGAGATGCACGCGCAGGACGTCGACCTCATCTGCGAGATGGGCGCCAACACGGTGCGCCTTGCCCACTACCAGCACGACCAGTACTTCTATGACCTCTGCGACGAGCGCGGCCTCGTGGTGTGGGCCGAGGTCCCCTACATCACCATCCACCTGACCAACGGCGACGACAACGTCGTCCAGCAGATGCGCGAGCTCGTCACCCAGTCCTCCAACCACCCCTCGATCGCCTTCTGGTCCATGTCCAACGAGATCGACGCCA
This sequence comes from uncultured Atopobium sp., assembly GCA_964621975.1. Lineage (GTDB taxonomy): Bacteria > Actinomycetota > Coriobacteriia > Coriobacteriales > Atopobiaceae > Thermophilibacter. The sequence continues at coordinate 778 of CAZUOD010000199.1, read as the reverse complement.
GCGGGGATAACGGGGAGCAGGTCCTCGAGCTGCACCGCAAGCTCAACGACATGATCCACGAGATGGACCCCACGCGCCTCACCGTCGTGGCGGCCGTGAGCGGCTGCCCCACCGACAACGCCTACCTCGAGGTCCCCGACGCCATCGGCTACAACCACTACTTCGGCTGGTACGGTGGCGACTTCGGGGACTACGGCGCGTGGTTCGACACCTTCCACGCCGAGCACCCCGAGATTCCGCTCGCCCTGTCCGAGTACGGCTGCGAGGCCCTCAACTGGCACAGCTCCAAGCCCGAGGCCGGAGACTACACCGAGGAGTACCAGGCGCTCTACCACGAGGCCCTCATTCGGCAGATCTCCGCGCGCCCGTACCTGTGGGGGACCTTCGTCTGGAACATGTTCGACTTCGGCGCCGACGGTCGCGGCGAGGGCGGCGAGAACGGCATGAACCACAAGGGCCTCGTGACCTTCGACCGCTCCTACAAGAAGGACGCCTTCTACGCCTACAAGGCCTGGCTCAACCCCGAGCCCATGGTGCACCTCTGCGGCAAGCGCTACGTCGACCGCGCCGAGGACGTGACCAAGGTCACCGTCTACTCCAACCTGCCCAGCGTGCGCCTGTACGCCAACGGCAAGCTCGTGGGCGAGCGCGAGGCGGCCGACCACTTCTTCCACTTCGAGGTGCCCATCTCGGGCGACGTCGAGCTCGTGGCCGTGGCCGGGGACCGCAGCGACTCCTCGCACGTCCGCCGCGTGGCCGAGCCCAACCCCGCCTACCG
>CAZUOD010000198.1:0-1885 GCA_964621975.1 uncultured Atopobium sp. | reverse complement strand
TTGACCTTGTACTCGGAGAAGCCCGAGCCCACGAGCTCGCCGTACTCCTCCGTGTCGGACCAGGCGATGGTGTAGGACGTCATGATGGAGCCGGCGCACCCGGTGGAGCCATCGAGCTTGAAGGCGCCGTCCACGAACGGGATCAGGAGCGCGTTGAAGTTGTTGCCGGGGTAGACCGCGTACTTGCCGCCGTCGGTGTGGCCCTCGCGGCCGCCCTCGCCCGCGCCCTCGGCCGGCCAGTGCTTGACCATCGAGACCAGGGAGCTGGAGCCCCAGCCCTCGTCCGTGCCGTCATCGCTCACGGTGGACTGCATGCCGTCGATGAAGGCGCGGCAGATGTCGCGCGAGAGGGCCGGGTCCTCGCCGAAGGTGCCGCTGAAGCGCGACCAGCGCGGGTCGGACGCCACGTCGGTCTGCGGGCCGAGGTAGGTGGTGACGCCCATCTTGCGCATGTCGCTCGCGATGCCGGCGCCGGCCTCCTTGGCGACCTCGGGGTCGAAGCTCGCGGCAAGGGCCAGGTTGTTGGGCCAGTCCGTGCAGTTGGAGCCGTTGCGCGGGTCAGACGAGAAGTTGATGGGGATCTTGTTATCCGAGCCCTCGACGTAGGCCTGCATGTTGTTGGCCCACGTCGCCTGCTGGAACGCCGGGTAGCTGGACATGGCGTTCAGCACGGCGCGCACGTTGCCGTCCAGGAACTCCTTCTGCGTGTCGGTGACGGAGTAGTCGTCCTCGAGAGAGGTCTGGTGGGCTGAGAAGCACATGAGACCAGCAATCTGCTCGATGGTGAGGCGGCTCGCGAGATCCTCCGCGCGCTCCTCGGCCGTAAGACGCCAGTCCTCGTAGTCAACGAGCTCACCGGTGCCCTCGAAGTCCTTGAAGGCGAAGCCGTCGACCTCGATGATCTCGAGACCGGAGTCAGGCGAGTAGCCGAGCGTGGACCCGCCGTCCTGCTCGATGAGGTTGTAGCCATACTCCGTCTCGGTCACCGTGTATCCGGCACCCGTGGCGGCGTCGTCGGACGTCTCGTCCGTCGACGAATCGGAGGTGTCGCAGCCGGCGAGGCCCATAAGCCCCGCCGTTACCGCAGACGCCGCCAAGAAGCTCCGCCTCGTAACGTTTCTCATCGTACATCTCCTCCCTGGATCTGCCTGATGCCCCCCTCCTTTATCGGGAGGCTTTTTGCAAGGAAGATGTAACTGGAGGAAACAGACTCGCAAAGCACTTTGTCTTGAACTCGACTTTTTTTAACCTAACTTGCATGAGTCACCGCAAACGAACGCCGCTCAACTTGCCTGCAGGCTCGGTCGAGCAGATGCCACCTGAGACCCAAAGAGCCGTTCAGTTTTCTGACCTCGGCCACCTAGCTTCGCTCGGCGATCTCCAGCACGAGCCGCTCGGTCTTCTCCCAGCCGATGCAGGCATCGGTGATGGACTGGCCGTAGGTGCCGCCACCCACCGGCTGGTTGCCGTCGACGAGGTAGCTCTCGACCATGAAGCCGCGCACGAGCTGCCCGATGGTGTCGAGCCGACGCACGGAGTCCAGGACCTCGTGGCAGATGCGGGCCTGCTGGAAGGGACGCTTGCCCGAGTTGTCGTGGTTGCAGTCTATGATGACTGCGGGGCTGCGGAACCGCTCAGCCGTGTACGCGCTGACGAGGCGCTCGAGGTACTCGTAGTGGTAGTTGGGGTAGTTGATGCCGTCGAGGCCCACGTAGCCGCGCAGCACCGCGTGCGCGAGCGGGTTTCCGGTGGTGGCCACCTCCCAGTTGCGGAAGATGAAGGTCTGGGGCTGCTGGGCGGCGTAGATGGAGTTGAGCATCACGTCGGTGGAGCCGCCCGTGGGGTTCTTCATGCCCACCGGCATGGGCACGCCCGAGGCCACGAG
>CAZUOD010000197.1:0-1890 GCA_964621975.1 uncultured Atopobium sp. | reverse complement strand
CGCAGGGTAGAATGGCCCTACTGTGCACGGCTGGGAGCGTCCGGCCTGAGGGGAGGTTCCATGAGCGACACGCCCACCAAGGTATACCCGCGCCCGCAGCAGGAGGTCCCCCGCGACGAGGTGCTCCTCGGGCGCTACCGGGTGCTCGAGCGACGCGGCACGGGCGGCTTCGGCACCGTCTGCACCTGCTGGGACCTCCGCCTGCAGCGGCGCGTCGCCATCAAGCGCCTGCCTGTCCTCGCCGAGCAGGGCACCACCACGCCCGAGGAGGCCCTCGAGGAGGCCCGCCGCACGTGCATGCTCGCGCACCCCAACATCGTCACGGTCCACGACTTCGAGTCCGACGGCACCTACGCCTACATCGTGATGGAGTACGTCGACGGGCTCAACCTGGCAGAGCTGCTGGCCCGCGTCGAGGGGGGCACGCTCACCTTGGACGAGTGCGCGCACATGCTCTCGTCCGTCGCGCGGGCGCTCACCTACACGCACGAGAACCTCACGCTCCACCTTGACATCAAGCCCACGAACATCATGATCGACCGCCAGGGCACCGTGAAGCTGGCCGACTTCGGCATGTCCACCCTCGCCTCGGCCGCAGGCTACGGCGGTGCGCGCGGCGGCACCGTGGGCTACATGCCCCCCGAGCAGATCGAGGGAATGCTCGTGGACGAGCGGACCGACGTCTTCTCCCTTGCCGTCGTCGTGCTCCAGGCGCTCACGGGCACCGACCCCTTCCTCGCGCGCACAGCCGCCGAATCGCTCCAGAAGATCAACCGCGGCCCCGGCAGGCTCCTCTCGAGGTCGTGCCCCGAGCTCTCCGGCGAGCCCGAGCGTGCCCTCACGCGCGCCCTGGCGGCCGTGGCCTCACAGCGGACGCCCTCGGTAGCCGAGTTCGCCGAGGCGCTGCTGCCGTATCTCGGGGACGAGCGGGAGGGCGAGGCGTCTCTCGCGGAGCTCGTGGGGCAGGCCGAGCGCGACGACGGACAATCCCGGACCGGGCCCGTGCCCGTGCCGCGCGAGGGCGGACAGTGGGCCCTCAGGCTCCCCCAGGTGGAGGGCCTGGCCACGCGGGGCCTCACGGCGCTCGCGGCCTTCGTCGCGGTGCGCCTCGTGCTGCCGTCTGTCCCGGGCGTCACCGATGAGTCGCTGGCCGTGGCGTCGCTCGTCGCCGCCGGCCTCTCGGCGCTCTGGCCCCCGGCCGGGGCGCCGCTCGTCCTCGCGGCGCTCGTGGCGGCGCTGGCCCTGACCTCGCCCTCGTTGGTCGGAGCGCTTGTCGCCGCAGCACTCGCGGCGGCCACGATCTGGTGGTGGGCGCGCGTGGGACGCCACGAGCACCCGAGCTCCCTCGCCGTGCTGCTGCCGTGCTGCCTTCCCTCCCCCTCGGCCGGCGCGGCGCTCGCCGGCTTCGCGCTCGACCCCGCCGACGCCGCGCTCACGGGCTGCTTCGGCTACCTCGTGGGCACCCTCGTCGGACTCTCATCCTCCGTGGGCCTCTCCGCCGAGGCCCTTGTCGGCGTGCTCGTCACGACCGTCTCGGACCCCTCCTTCTGGCTGGGGCTCATGGGCGCGGTCTCGTGCGCGGCCGTGTCCTCGGCGGTGGCGATGCGCGGGAGCGTGGCCTCGGGCGTGCTCGGCCAGTCCCTCGGGCTCGCGTGCATAATCTTTTTTGAGGTCTTCGCTGCTGGGATGGAAAATGACAACATATGGCCCGCTCTCGACTGGAAGGCCGTGGCACTTGCGGTAATCTTGTTTGTGTTTTTGTGCATTGCGACCGTCCTGAGGGGTCCGCTCTTCGGGGACCAGGAAGGCAAGGACATAGATGAGCTTTCTCAGTGATTTCGAGGGGCGCATAAGCTCCGTCTTTGGCGCGGCGCCGCAGGGGTACACGGA
>CAZUOD010000196.1:0-1899 GCA_964621975.1 uncultured Atopobium sp. | reverse complement strand
GGGCTCGGCTCGTACCTGGTCACCTGCATCTCGCAGCGCGACTACCCCGTGATCATGGGCACCACCATCTTCTACACGGCCTTCATCATCGTGGTCCTGCTCGTGGTGGACATCGTCTACTGCGTCATTGACCCGCGCATCAAGCTCGACGAGGAATAGGGGGAGAGATGGCCGACGCACCTGTTGCCTCCCGGAAGCTGGACGGCCGCGTCATCGGCGGCGTGACGCTGCGCCCGGGCGACTTCGACCCCGCGCCCGCCGACGGGGACGCCGCCGCCGAGGTTCCCGAGGAGGAGCCCATCTGGCGCCGCCGCCTCGCGGTCTTTGCCTCCAACAAGGTGGCCGTGGTGGCCGTGGTGCTGCTCGTGGCGGTCACGCTCTTTGGCTTTCTGGGGCCGCTCTTCGTGGACGCGACCTACGACCAGGTCTTCCGCGGCGAGGAGAGCCTCGCGCCCTGCGCCGAGCACCCCTTTGGCACCGACGAGCTGGGGCGCGACATGCTCGTGCGCTGCATGTACGGCGTGAGGATCTCGATGTCGGTGGGCCTCATCACCGCGGCGGCGGTCCTGGTGATCGGCTGCGCGTACGGCGCGGTGGCCGGCTACTGCGGCGGCAAGGTCGACATGGTGCTCATGCGCATCGTGGAGATCATCGAGTCGCTGCCCGCGCAGCTCGTGGTCATGCTGATGGCCATCTCGCTCAAGACGCCCATCGAGACGCTCTTCGAGCAGCTGCCGCAGTCCTTCCTCACCGAGGCGGGCTCGGGCATGTTCTGCATCCTCGCGGCCTTCGTGCTCCTGTACTGGACGGGGCTCTCGCGCATCGTGCGCGGCTCGGTGCTGCAGCTCAAGAACGAGGGCTACGCCATGGCGGCGCGCTCCATGGGCGCCAAGGGCCCCTCCGTCGTCTGGCGCCACCTGCTCCCCAACAGCATCTCGCTGATCGTGGTGCAGGTCACGCAGCTCATCAAGGACGCCATCTTCACCGAGGCCTTCCTCTCGTTCATTGGCATGGGGGTCTCGGTGCCCATGGCGTCGCTCGGCACGCTCATCAACAACGCGCGGTCCACGATGGTGCTCTACCCCTACCTGATCGTGGAGCCGGTGGTGCTCATCTTCATGATCACCTGGTCCCTGTACGCCATCGGAGACGCCCTCGAGGACGCCTTCGACCCCAAGATGCTCTGAGAGGAGACGCCGTGGCACGTAGGAAGGGCAACGTGGCGGTGCGCGACGTCGAGGGGCTTCTCGCCCCCGTGCGCACGGGCGAGCCTCTGCTGCAGGTGCGCGACCTCACCGTGGACGTGCGCTCGCGCCGGGGCAGCTACCCGGTCATCAACGGCGTGGGATTTGACGTCCTTGCCGGGGAGATCCTCGGCGTGGTGGGCGAGTCGGGCTGCGGCAAGAGCCTGACGATGAGCGCCGTGATGGGGCTGCTGCCCGCCGGCGTGGAGCGCACCGGCGGCTCGATCGCGTTCCGCGGGCTCGACCTCGCGACCGCGAGCGAGCCGATGATGGAGCAGCTGCGCGGCGGGGACCTCTCGATGGTCTTCCAGGACCCCATGACCGCGCTCGACCCGCTCTACACCGTGGGCAACCAGATCCTGGAGACGATACACCGCCACAGCGACCTGCGCGGTGACGCGGCGCACGAGCTCGCCGTCGACTACCTGCGTCGCGTGGGCCTCTCGGAGCCCGAGAAGCGCATGGGGCAGTACCCCTTCGAGCTCTCGGGCGGCATGCGCCAGCGCGTGATCATAGCGATCGCGCTCGTGTGCCGGCCGAGCCTTCTGGTCTGCGACGAGCCCACCACGGCCCTGGACGTGACCATCCAGGCCAAGGTGCTCGACCTCATCCGCGACCTCCACGACGACCTGGGCAACTCGGTGGTCTTCATCTC
>CAZUOD010000195.1:0-1913 GCA_964621975.1 uncultured Atopobium sp. | reverse complement strand
TTTGTCCTATAAGCCCCCAAGGAAGCTGTTCGAACAGCCGTGGAAGTCCCGAGGCCACTGCGGCACAAGGGGAGCTCCACGGCCCACAGGAGGCGCCGCGGCGTACAATGGCCACGTCAACGTCGCGAGGAAGGGCCCATCATGCCATCCACCCCGCTCGGCCGTACGCTCGTCATCGCCAACCCCGCGGCACGCAGCGGGCAGGGCGCGCGCGGCGCAGAGTTCGCGCGGCAGTTTCTCGGCAGCTACACGTCTGCCACGCGCGGCTACGACGTCCGCCTCACGGAGGGCCCCGGCAACGCCACGGACCTCGCGGCGCACTCCTCCGGATATGACACCGTGCTCGCCCTCGGCGGCGACGGCGTCATCCACGAGGTGGCCTGCGGCCTCATGGCCGTGCCCAAGGTTCGTCGGCCCCAGCTGGGCGTCATCCCCCTCGGCTCGGGCAACGACTACGCCCGGACCCTCGGCATGGCGAGAAACGACGTCGAATCCGCGCTCGCCCAGCTCGTGCGCGCCACGGCGCGACCCGTTGAGGTGGGGCGCGTGAACGGCACCCACTTCGTCCAGACCCTCTCCTTCGGGCTCGACGCGGCGATCGCGCTCGACACGACGGAGCGACGTGCGAACAAGACCAGACAGCAGGGCGAGGCGCTCTTCGTGACCTCCGGCCTCAAGGTGCTCATGGGCTCGCGCCTGGGATTTCCCTCCGTGGCGCGCTTCGACGACGAGCGACCGACCAAGCTGAGCTCTGCCTTCTTCGCCGTCCAGGTGGGCCCCACCTACGGCGGCGGCTTTCGCATCTGCCCCGAGGCCGACCCCGCCGACGGGCTTCTCGACGTCTGCTACAACGTGCGCATGCCGGCCCTCCCCCACCTGCTCGCGCTCTTCGCCCTGGCACGGACGGGCGGGCACGTGCGCTCCAAGGCCGTGCGCCTGAGGCGCGCACGCCGCCTCGTGGTCGACTTCGAGCGCGAGCCACCCTGCCAGGTGGACGGCGAGCGCCTCGTCGGCACGCACTTCGAGATCGAGGTCGTCCCCCGGGCGCTCAGGGTGCTCTTCCCGAGCCGATAGGCAGCGCCGACAGCGGCGTCACGAGAAAGGGCCCGCCTCGCTTCCGCGAGACGGGCCCGATGGCATCGAAACCCAAGGGCCAGGCCCAGGGCGGCGCTACCTGGCCGCAGCCTGGAGCATCGCCTTGACCTCGGTCGCGGTCTTGAGGGCCATGACCTTCTCGGTGAGGGCGTCGGCCTCGGCCTTCGTCCACATGGAGATGGTGCGGCGCGTGCGCAGGATCGACGGCGCGGAGACCGAGAACTCGTTCAGCCCGAAGGAGATGAGCACGGGGATGAGCAGCGGGTCGGCCGCGGCCTCGCCGCACATGCCCACCATGATGCCGGCCTTGTTGCCCTCCTCGATGATGCGCCTGAGCGAGCGCAGGACGGCCGGCTGGTAGACCTCGTAGAGGTAGCTCACGCGGTCGTTGCCGCGGTCGGCGCACATGGTGTAGCCGATGAGGTCGTTGGTGCCGATGGAGAAGAAGTCGCACTCGGCGGCGAGGTCATCGGCGATCAGCGACGCGGCGGGCGTCTCGATCATGGTGCCGACCTCGATGTCCTTGTTGTAGCTCACGCCGCGCGCGTCAAGCTCGGCCTTGCACTCCTCGACGAGCGCCTTGACCTGACGGATCTCGTCGATGCTGGTCACGAGCGGCACCATGATCTTGATGTCGCCGAAGGCCGAGGCCCGCAGCAGCGCCGTGAGCTGGACCTTGTACTGCTCGGGGTTGGCCAGGCAGTAGCGCACCGCGCGATACCCCATGAAGGGGTTCTCCTCCTTCTGGAGGTTCATGTACGGGATCTCCTTGTCGCCGCCCACGTCGAGCGTGCGGATGATGACCGGCTGGTCCCTCA
>CAZUOD010000194.1:0-1922 GCA_964621975.1 uncultured Atopobium sp. | reverse complement strand
TCATGTCCAGCACGTCCGAGACGGACCTGCCGTGGTAGAGCACCTCGAGGGTCTCCCGGTTGTAGCGCCTGCCGTGACAGACCTCGCACGGCACGTAGACATCCGGCAGGAAGTTCATCTCGATCTTGATCTGACCGTCCCCCTTGCAGGCCTCGCAGCGCCCGCCCGGCACGTTGAACGAGAAGCGCCCCGGGGAGTAGCCGCGCGCGCGGCTCTCGGGAAGGGAGGCGAAGAGGGCCCGCAGGTCGTCCCAGAGCCCGATGTAGGTGGCGGGGTTGGAGCGCGGCGTGCGCCCGATGGGCGACTGGTCGATGTCGATGACCTTGTCGATGAGCTCAACGCCCTCGATCCTGCGGTGGGGCCCCACGGGCCGCTTGGAGCGGTGCACGGCGTTGGTGAGCGCGGGCGCGAGCGTGTCGGTCACGAGCGAGCTCTTGCCCGACCCCGAGACGCCCGTGACCACCGTGAGGGTGCCCAGCTCCACCTTGGCGGTGACGTTCTTGAGGTTGTTGGCGCGCGCGCCCACCACCTTGATGGCGCCCCTGCGCGGGTCGCGACGGCGCTCCGGCAGGCGGATCTCGCGCGCGCCCGTGAGGTAGGCGCCCGTCACGGACTCCGGGCACGCGGCGATCTCGTCCGGCGTGCCGGCCGCCACCACGTGCCCGCCGAGCTCGCCGGCACCGGGACCCATGTCGATCACGTGGTCCGCGGCGCGGATGGTGTCCTCGTCGTGCTCGACCACGATCACGGTGTTGCCCTGGTCGCGCAGGCGCCGCAGGGTGGCTATGAGGCGGTCGTTGTCGCGCTGGTGCAGGCCGATCGAGGGCTCGTCCAGGATGTAGAGCACGCCCATGAGGCCCGCCCCGATCTGCGTGGCCAGCCGGATGCGCTGGGCCTCGCCGCCGGAGAGCGTGGCGGCCGCGCGCGAGAGCGTGAGGTAGTCGAGGCCCACGTTCACCATGAAGCGCAGGCGCGCCACGATCTCCTTCACCACGGCCCCCGCGATGAAGCGCTGGCGCTCCGTGAGCTCGAGCCCCTCGAAGAAGCCCAGGCACTCGCGGCACGAGAGCTCGCAGACCTCCCAGATGCTCCGGCCGCCCACCGTCACGGCCAGGATCTCCGGCTTGAGGCGCGCGCCGTGGCAGGCCGAGCAGGGCACCTCGCGGATGTACTTCTCGAGGTGGGTCTTCATGGTCTCCGAGGTGGTCTCCTCGTACTTGTCGAAGAGGATCTTGCGCACGCCGGCGAACGTGGTGAGCCAGTGGGTGTTGCGCCCGTCGCGCGTGAGGTAGTCCACGCGCACCTTGGTGGCGCCCAGGCCGTCAAGAAGCGCACGCTGGGCGCTTTTGGGCAGCTCCGACCACGGGGCCTGGTCCGACACGCCGAGGTGGCGACACACGGCCGAGAGGATCTGCGGGTAGTAGTTTGAGTGGCCGAAGAGGCTCCCGAAGACGCCGCCCGCCACCGAGAGCGACGGGTCCTCGATGAGGGCCTCCGCGTCCACGACCTTGCGAAACCCGAGCCCGTCGCACTCCGGGCAGGCGCCGTAGGGGGCGTTGAACGAGAAGTCGCGGGGCTGGAGGTCGTCCATCGAGTGGCCGTGCTCGGGGCAGGCCAGCGCGAGCGAGTACTGCAGCAGCTCGCCGGGCATGCGCTCGGGATCGTCGCGGTCGGGCAGGAGCCAGAAGCCCACCTTGCCCTGGGCCAGGCGCGTGGCCTGCTCCACGGCCTCGGCGATCCTGCCGAGCGAGCCCTCGCGCACCACGATGCGGTCCACGACCACCTCGACGTTGTGGCGGTTCTTCTTCTCCAGGCGGATCGGCTCGTCGCCGAGCTCGCGGACCTCACCGTCTATGCGCACGCGGCTGAAGCCCTCGCGGCGCAGGTCCTCGAAGAGCTTGGCGTACTCGCCCTTGCGGTCC
>CAZUOD010000193.1:0-1944 GCA_964621975.1 uncultured Atopobium sp. | reverse complement strand
CTAGTCCCTCCCGAACAGGTCGCGGGTGTAGACCTTGCCCGCCACGTCGGCGAGCTCGTCGGACCAGCGGTTGGCCACGATGAGGTCGCAGCGGGACTTGAAGTCGTCCAGGTCGCGCGTGACCTCGGAGCCGAAGAACTCGGCCGCGTCGAGCGTGGGCTCGTAGACCACCACGGGCACGCCCTTGGCCTTGACGCGCTTCATGACGCCCTGGACGGAGCTCGCGCGGAAGTTGTCGGAGCCCGACTTCATGGTCAGGCGGTGGACGCCCACGACCGGCGCCGGCACGCCGGAGTAGACGAGGGCGTTCACGCGTCGCAGGACCTCGTCGGCGACGTGGTCCTTGCGGGTGCGGTTCGAGTCCACGATGGCCTGGATGAGGCTCTGGGGGACGTCGCGGTAGTTCGCGAGCAGCTGCTTCGTGTCCTTCGGCAGGCAGTAGCCGCCGTAGCCGAAGGAGGGGTTGTTGTAGTGGGAGCCGATCCTCGGCTCCAGGCACACGCCCCGGATGACGCCCGAGGTCGACAGCCCCCTCTCCTCGCAGTAGGTGTCCAGCTCGTTGAAGTAGGCGACGCGCAGGGCCAGGTAGGTGTTGGCGAAGAGCTTCACCGCCTCGGCCTCGGTGGGCCCGAGGACGAGCGTTGGGATGCCGACCGTGCCGTCGGCGTTGGCCCTCCCCCGCTCGGCGGGGTCGGCCCCCTCCTCGAGCAGGGCCGCGAAGCGCTCTGCTGCCGCAACGGCCTCGGGGTCGCCCTCGGGCGCCCCCACCACGATGCGGCTGGGGTGCAGGTTGTCGTGGAGGGCGTGCCCCTCGCGCAGGAACTCGGGCGAGAATATTATCCTGCCGTCGCCGCGCTCCCCGCGGATCCGCTCCGTGTAGCCCACCGGCACGGTGGACTTGATGACGACCCAGGCGCTAGGGCTCACCTCCCGCACGGCGTCGATCGCGGCCTCCACCGCCGAGGTGTCGAAGGAGTTCGTGTCGGGGTCGTAGTTGGTGGGGGTGGCCACCACGGCGTACTCCGCGCCCGCATGGGCCTCGGCCGGGTCGGTCGTAGCCTTCAGATTCAAATCGCGCTCGCCAGCTTCCGCTTCGAGCAAGAAGCGCTCGATCTCGTCATCTTGGATAGGCGAGCGAAACGCATTGATCGACTCGACCTTCCCGGGCACGACGTCCAGGAGCGCGACCTCGTTGCGCTGCGCGAGCAGCAGGGCGACGGACAGGCCGACGTAGCCGGCCCCAGCGACTGATATCCTCATCTTTCTTCCTCGCTTATCTTCCCTGCGCCGTAAGCACGACGCCCACGGTCCTCGCGACCAGCGCGAGGTCGGTCGCCAGCGAGCACTCCCGCACGTAGCGCAGGTCGAGCTCGACCCACTCGTCGAAGCCGACCGAGTCGCGCCCGGGCGTGACCTGCCACAGGCACGTGAGGCCCTGGGGCACGAGCAGCCGCTGGCGCTGGCGCGGGGTGTAGGCCGCGACCTCGGCGGGCAGCGCGGGCCTGGGCCCCACGACCGACATGTCGCCCCTGAGGACGTTCCAGAACTGCGGGAGCTCGTCGAGCGAGAGCCGCCTCAGCCACCGCCCCGCCCGGGTCACCCTCGGGTCGTCGCGCATCTTGAAGACCGGGCCGTCCCTCTCGTTCGAGGCGGCGAGCGCGGCGAGCCTGTCCTCGGCGTCGACCGACATGGTCCGGAACTTCCACATCACGAACTCCCGGCCGCCCCGGCCCACCCGCACCTGGCGGAAGAGGACCGGGCCCCCCGGGTCGTCGAGCTTCACCGCCAGGGCCACCAGCAGGAAGAGCCACGAGAGCAGGACCAGCGCGCACGCACTGAACGCGACGTCGAAGGCCCGCTTCGCCGCCCGGTACCCGAGCCGGCCCGACGCGAGCCTCCCGGCCGCCTCGGCCGTCGCCTCGTCCTCGGCCGCCGGCGCGCGCC
>CAZUOD010000192.1:0-1974 GCA_964621975.1 uncultured Atopobium sp. | reverse complement strand
TCATGGCGGACATGTCCGGTGACACCATCGACCTGCCCATCAAGGCGAACTTCCGCGAGGGCCTCGAGCCGCTGGAGTACTTCATCTCCACCTACGGCGCGCGCAAGGGCCTCGTGGACACCGCCTCGCACACCTCCGACTCCGGCTACCTGACCCGTCGTCTGGTCGACGTGGCCCAGGACGTCATCGTCCGCGAGGAGGACTGCGGCACCGACGAGGCCGTCACCTACCCGCTGATCAAGCCGGGCGAGACGAGCGTGGACACCGACCTCGTCGGCCGCTGCGCCCTCAACGACATCGTGGACCCCGCCACCGGCGAGGTGCTCATCCCCAGGGACGGCTACGTCGAGTCCGTCGAGGACCTTGAGATGCTCGTGGCCCACGGCCTCGAGAAGGTCGAGCTCCGCGCGCTTCTCACCTGCAAGTCCAAGTACGGCATCTGCCAGAAGTGCTACGGCTGGGACCTCTCCACGCGCCGTCCCGTCAACATCGGCACGGCCGTGGGCGTCATCGCTGCCCAGTCCATCGGCGAGCCGGGCACCCAGCTCACGATGCGCACCATCCACTCCGGCGGCGTCGCGGGCGCCGACGACATCACGCAGGGCCTCCCCACGGTCGCCCGCATGTTCGACGTCGTCGGCAACGTCAACGAGAAGATCCTCGGCCGCGAGGCCGACCTCGCGCCCGTGTCCGGCCTGCTCCGCATCCAGCCCGAGCAGACCGAGTACCTGCTGCGCATTCTCGACTCCGACGACCCGAGCCGCATCCTGGAGGAGTGGCGCGTGCCCGCCTCCGTGCGCTTCATGCCCGGCATCGAGGACGGCATCGAGGTGCGCGCCGGCGACCAGATCACCCGCGGCTTCGTCAACTTCCGCAAGCTGCGCAAGCTCACGGACATCGAGTCGACGATGCACACCTTCGTGGAGTCGGTCAAGGACGTCTACACCTCGCAGGGCGTCGACCTCAACGACAAGCACATCGAGGTCATCGCGCGCCAGATGCTGCGCCGCGTCCAGGTGACCAACCCCGGTGACTCCCAGTACCTGCTGGGCCAGTACGTGGACCGCTACGTCTTTGCCGAGACCGTGCGCAACGTGACGCTGGCCGGCGGCACCCCGCCCGAGGCCGAGCCGGTCATCCTCGGCACCCTCAAGGTGGCGAGCTCCATCGACTCCTGGCTTTCCAGCGCGTCGTTCATCCGCACCGCGGGCGTTCTCACCGAGGCCGCCATCAAGGGCGACGTCGACCACCTCTTGGACCTCAAGTCCAACGTCATCGTGGGCAAGAAGATCCCGGCCGGCACCGGCCTGGACGCCTACGGCAACGTGGAGCTCACCTATCACGGCACCCGCATCGACGGGCCCACGTCGCCCATGGCCAAGACCCTGCCCGAGTGGGCGCCCAACGAGCTCAAGACCATCGAGGAGCAGCTGCCCAAGCAGCTCGACTGGGTGGGCGACGACTACGGCTTCGGTGGCGTCTACTCCAAGAACGGCCGCACGCTCTCGAGCGAGGACGCCAAGCTCTACCTCTTCGACGACCTCGGCGTCTCGCAGCGCTGGACCAACAAGTTCAGCGAGGTGGGCATCGAGACGGTGGGCGACCTCATTGGCAAGACCGAGGACGACCTGCTGCGCATCGACGGCATCGGCGCGAAGGCGATCGAGGAGCTCCGCGACGGCCTCGAGGCCCGCGGCCTGCTCTACATCCTGGAGCCCGATGACGCGGAGGCCGACAGCGAGGACCTCTCCCAGCTTCTGAACATGGTCTTCTCGCCCGACGCGGACGACATCATGCTCGGCACCGCCGCGCCCTCCACGCACGGCTTCGACGACGAGCTCATCGGCGGGTCCGACACCTCGTCGAGCGACTCCGAGGTCATCAACGAGGACATCGGCTCCCTCGACGACATCCTCTCCCAGGTTGTCCGCCAGGAGAGCGAGAGCGAGGACTAGGGCTCGCCCCATTCCCCAG
>CAZUOD010000191.1:0-1989 GCA_964621975.1 uncultured Atopobium sp. | reverse complement strand
GCCGCGGGCTGCACGTCCGCCTCGGTGGACGAGTCGACACAGGACGAAGCCGCCACGCAGATAGTCGAGGACGTCACAGCCACGGAGGACGCCACGGCCGATGAAGACGTCGCGGCCGAGGAAGACGCCGAGGCAACCACCGAGGACGCCGCAACGGAGAAGCCCGCAACCCTCCGCGAGACCCTCGACCTCTCCACACTCAACTTCGATGCCATCCCCGCGGCGACCTCAGAGCTCACCACCTTCTCCCTCACCGACGCCGCGGCCCCGGAGCTCTCAGCAGACGCCCGCGCCCAGATCGAGTCCGCCCTCCAGACGGCCGGCCAGCTGGGCAGCGTCAGCGTGGTGCTCGTGAGCTGCAACACGGGCGTCGGCATCGCGTACAACACGGACGTCTCCCTGTGCGGGGCCAGCTCGTTCAAGGGCCCCTACGTGGCCTACCTCTGCCGCGAGTTCGTGGAGGCCGGCCAGATCTCCCTGGCAACCACCTGCACGGTCTTGCGGGATGACTCCAACTTCAGCGGCACGTACGGCCGCCTGGGTGCCAGCTACACGTTTCAGACCCTGGTCGAGGCCACCATCCTCAACTCGGACAACGACGCCTTTCGCATCTTGCACATGAACTTTGACGACCTCGGCTACTACGACTGGCTGGACGCCACCTTCGGCGCGGGCACGGTGACCCACTACGGCTACTTCCCCCGTGTGACCGCGCGCGTCATGGCCAAGGCCTGGGCCTACGTGTGGACCTACCTCCAGACCGGCAGCGAGACTGCCACGTGGCTGACGGGTCTCTACACCAACACGGGCACGTCCTTCATCCGCGACGCCCTCGCGTCCGCCGGCATTGACGCCACGGTCTACAACAAGGCCGGCTGGTACGGCGGGGACGCCCAGTTCAACTCCACCACCGACGCGGGAATCGTGCAGATAGACGGCTCAACCTACCTCATTGCCGCGGTCTCGGACATGTCCTACGGCAGCTCCAGCACGGCGGCCCTGGAGAGCGTCATCCAGGCGCTCGTGTCGGCGCGAGAAGTTTTGGGCTGAGCTCAGAAGCAACTCCAGGTACGTGGCGAGCAGGCGGTCGAATCGGTTCCGTCGGCCGGCATCAGGCCTCCTCGTCGTGGAGATAGTGGGCGTCCGTCTTGATGAGGATTACCTCGTAGCCGTTTGCCTTGAGCATCTTGGCTATGGCGTTGCAGTCGGCCATGGCCTGGATTGCCTCGCCCTTGCCTATCTCGCGTGCGGACTCGTATCGAGCTGCAACGGCGTACGCCGAAAGGTGGACCGCCGCCTCGACCGAGCTTTTGTCACAGGTCAGCCAGCCATTCTCGATGGCCTTGCTCAGCAGCTTGCCAATGTCGTGCAACTTTGGCGGTATCGCGCCGTTCGTCGTGTACACGGCCTTGATCATCTTCTCCGCCGCCTGCTGGGAGTGGAAGGCAATGGCCTCGCTGTGCAACTCCGTGTCGACGCCACTAAGAGCCTCGATTGCCAGCACGTCCTTGCTTGCGGCGTACAGGTATCCGCGGTACTCGACGTCAGCCATACAGGAGGACCCCCTCCCTGGCTATGACGGCCTCGATGCAGGCAAGGTCGTCCCTCAGGGCCTCGAACCTCGCCTGCGACCCAACGATGATGTCCTTGGCCATCGGCATCCAGAGGAGGGCCATGCCGATGCGGGTCGCCAGGTCAAAGCGGTTTTCGTCCTCGTTCGAGATGACGTAGAGGTCAAGGTCGCTATCGGCCCTCTGGTCGCCGCGAGCGTAGGAGCCGAAGACGTAGACCCGCTCCGTGTCGACCGCGCCCGTGATTGAGTATACGATCCTCTCCAGCATCTCGTCGGGCAGCGCGATACGGTCGCACGCCTCCTTGCTGATCTGAGCTTGGACGACAGGCATAGGAGCCTCCTTTGCATGAGGGCATGAAGCCAGTATACCCACCGTCAGGTTGCCGGGCTCAGTCCGGCAATGCTGTGCGAGAAGC
>CAZUOD010000190.1:0-2002 GCA_964621975.1 uncultured Atopobium sp. | reverse complement strand
CAGAGGCCGTCCTCGCCGAGCTCGCGGAAGTTCCAGCAGCGCGGGCACTTCTCGCCGTGGGCGGGCTCGACCGCGCACGAGAGCTCGTCGGCGGCCGCGAGCGTGACCTCCGAGCACACGAAGGGCTCCGCGAGCTCGCAGCCCAGCTCGCCCGTGAGCAGCGCGAGCGTCGCCTC
The DNA here is from genome assembly GCA_964621975.1 of uncultured Atopobium sp. Classification (GTDB taxonomy): domain Bacteria; phylum Actinomycetota; class Coriobacteriia; order Coriobacteriales; family Atopobiaceae; genus Thermophilibacter. Next base: position 1,826 of record CAZUOD010000190.1, on the reverse strand, counting down.
GGGCGCCATGAGCGTGGCGCGCGCGGCCTGCGGGGTCTTCTCGGTGAGGGTGCCGTCCTCGACCGCGGCCTCGTAGGCCTTGGTGAAGGCGGCGCGCGCCTCCACGACGGCCCCGTAGACCTCGAGGTAGGGGGCGTAGCGCTCGGCCGTCCACGGCGCCTCGTACCAGTCGAGCAGGGCGGCGCGGCGCTGGCCGTCCCTGAGTGCGGCAGGCAGGTGCTCCATGGCCTCGTCGGTGGTGTAGACGAGGATGGGCTGCAGGTCGTGCACGAGCATCGAGAGGATCTGGGACCACACCGTGAGGGCGCTCCTGCGCTCGGCCGAGCCCCGCTCGCCGCAGTAGACGCGGTCCTTGGTGGCGTTGAGGTAGCCGTTGGAGAGGTCGCCGATCACGTAGTCGTAGAGCGTGCGGAAGACCTGGTTGAAGCGGTAGGCCTCGTAGGCGGCCGTGACCTGGTCGTGGACCTCGCACATGCGGGCGAGCGCGAGCTTGTCGTAGGGCGCGAGCTCGTCTGCGGGCACGGCGTCGGTGACCGGGTCGAACTGGCCCTCGACCTCGCCGAGCAGGAAGCGCAGGGTGTTCCTGAAGCGGCGGTAGGCCTCGCCCACGTGGTCGAGGATCTGCGCGTTGCAGGGGACGTCGGTGGAGGTGTCGACCGAGGCCACCCACAGGCGCAAGACGTCGGCGCCGCGGGTGTCGCACTCGGCGTTGGGGTCGATGACGTTGCCGAGGGACTTGCTCATCTTGCGGCCCTGGCCGTCGAGCGTGAAGCCCTGGGAGACCACCGAGCGGTACGGCGCCGCGCCGTAGGCGCCCACCGACGTCATGAGCGAGCTCATGAACCAGCCGCGGTGCTGGTCGGAGCCCTCGAGGTACATGTCGGCCGGGAAGCTCAGGCCCTCGCGGTGGCGGCAGACGGCGGTGTGCGAGACGCCGGAGTCCCACCAGACGTCGAGGATGTCCCTGTTGGGCCTGAGGTCGTGGGAGCCGCAGGCGGGGCACACGCAGGCGTCGCCGAGGTAGCTCGCCGGGTCGTCGGTGAACCAGGCGTCCGAGCCCTTGGCGCGGAAGAGCTCGATCACGGCGTCGAGCGTCTCGTCGCTCATGACGGTCTCGCCGCAGTCCGCGCAGGTGAAGGCCGGGATGGGCACGCCCCAGTTGCGCTGGCGGCTGATGCACCAGTCGGGGCGGCCCTCCACCATCGAGCCGATGCGCTTGACGGCGTGGGCCGGGTAGAACCGCACGCCCTCGAGCTCGGCGAGCGCGCGCTCGCGCAGGGACGCGCCGCCCGAGAGCGGCCTGTCCATCGAGACGAACCACTGGCTCGTGGCACGGAAGATCACCGGCTCCTTGCAGCGCCAGCAGTGCGGGTAGCTGTGGGTGATGTCCTCGTGCATGATGAGGGTGCCGCGCTCGGAGAGCCACTCGATGATCTTGGGGTTGGCCTCGGTGACCCCCATGCCCGACCACGGGCCGCCCGTGCCGATCCTGTCGCCCACGTAGAAGCGGCCGTCGTCGTCCACCGGCATGATCGTGGGGATGCCGAACCTCTGGCCGGCCAGGTAGTCGTCCACGCCGTGGCCGGGCGCGGAGTGCACGACGCCCGTGCCGTCGTCGAGGGTGACGTAGTCGGCGTAGATGAACTCGCCCGTCTCGCCCGCGTCGCCGAAGATGGGCTGGCGGTAGCGGTTGTGCGCGAGCTCGGTGCCCGTGGCGCGCCAGACCTGGCCGTCCGCGCCGCGCACGAGCGTGACCTCGCCGTAGCCGAACTTCTCGCAGCAGCGCTCGGCGAGCGCCGTGTGGCAGTGGCTGCACCAGTGGACGG
>CAZUOD010000189.1:0-2031 GCA_964621975.1 uncultured Atopobium sp. | reverse complement strand
TGATCTCCATCACGGACGGCCAGATCTACCTGCAGTCCAACCTCTTCTTCCAGGGCCAGCGCCCGGCTGTCGACGTGGGCATCTCGGTCTCGCGCGTGGGCGGCGCCGCCCAGGTCCCGGCCATGAAGCAGGTGGCGGGCACGCTCAGGCTCGACCTCGCGAGCTACCGGGAGAAGCAGGCCTTCTCGCAGTTCGGCTCGGACCTTGATGCCACCACCCAGTACCAGCTCAACCACGGCGCTCACATGATGGAGATGCTCAAGCAGCAGCGCTTCTCGGCGCTTGACGTCGCCGACCAGATCATCGCGATCTTTGCCGCCAAGGAGGACTTCCTCGACGACATTGACCTCGAGAACGTGACGCTGTTCCGCGACGGCCTCGCCGCGTACATGGCGTCCCACTGTCCCAAGCTGCGCGCCTCTGTGACCGCGGGGAGGCTCGACGATGTCGTCTCGGCGCGCCTGCGCGCCCGGATCGCCCGGTTCAAGAAGGGCTTCATCGCCGAGCACCCCAACCGCGCGGCGCTCGCTGACGTCGAGGAGAACGCCGAGCAGACCGTCCCCCATGCGACGGATCGCGCCCCCCTGGGCGGCGAGGAGTAGCCCGAGATGGCAAGTCTTCGCGAGATACAGCGGCGCATGAGCTCGGTCAAGAGCACCATGCAGATCACGCGCACGATGGAGATGATCTCCACGGCGCGCATCAAGAAGGCGCTCGACCGGGCCGAGGCCGCGGAGCCCTACAAGGATGCCATCACCCGCATGCTGGCAAACGTCGCGGCCGCGAGCTTCGACGAGGCCCAGCCGCTGCTGGCGCGACACTCCGAGGAGAGCCACGTGCTCCTCATCCTCATCGCGTCCGACCGCGGCCTCGCGGGCGGCTTCAACGTCGTCCAGGAGCGCGCGGTGGAGGCCGAGATGAGGCGGCTGGGCGCCCGGGGCGTCTCGACGTCGCTCATAACCTGCGGCCGAAAGCCCACGGAGTACTTCACGTACCGCAAGACCGAGCCGGTCATGTCGTTCGTGGGCATCTCCTCCGAGCCCAACCAGGACCAGGCCGACCGCATCGCCTCCTACGTGATGCGCGGCTACGTCTCCGGCGAGATCGACCGCGTGACGCTCTACTACTGGCACGCCAAGAACCGCATCGAGCAGACCCAGGTCACAGAGCAGCTCCTCCCCATCACGAGAGAGCAGCTCACGATGCCCAACAGGCCCCGGCACGCAGAGGCCCTCTCCACGGTCGAGCACCGCGAGTACACCGACTTCGCCTTCGACCCCTCGGCCGAGGAGGTCCTGGCACAGCTCCTGCCGGCCTACTTCAGGACGGTCATCTACCACGCGCTGCTCGACTCGGCCGCCGCGGAGCATGGCGCACGCCGCCGTGCCATGCAGTCCGCCACTGACAACGCCCGGGAGGTGCTGAGCACGCTCGAGCGCACGTACAACCGGGTGCGCCAGGGCTCCATCACCACCGAGCTCAACGAGATCATCGGCGGTGCGTCCGCATTGGAGGACAACTGATGGCAGAGAAGAACAAGGACTCGCGCACCGCCCTCGAGGAGGCCGCGTACCACAGGCTCAACCGCACGGTCGGCGTCGGGTCGATCGTGCGCATCGTGGGCCCTGTCGTCGACGTGAAGTTCGACGGGCAGGTCCCCGGCATCTACACGGCCCTCGTCGTCGAGGGGGAGACCCCCGTCGGGCACGTCGGCACGATCCTCGAGGTCGAGTCGCAGCTTCCCGGGGGCATCGTCCGCACCGTGGCCATGTCCTCGACGGACGGCCTCGCGCGCGGCCTCAAGGTCCGCGACACCGGGCATCCCATGATGATGCCCGTCGGCCCCTCCACGCTCGGCCGCGTCTGGAACGTGATAGGCATGCCCGTGGACGGCAAGCCCCTGCCCGACGACATCCAGTACTACCCGATCCACCACCCGGCGCCCTCCTTCGACGAGCTCACCACCACGACCGAGGTCTTCGAGACGGGCATCAAGGCCATCGACCTGCTCGAGCCCTACGTCCGCGGCGG
>CAZUOD010000188.1:0-2044 GCA_964621975.1 uncultured Atopobium sp. | reverse complement strand
CACATCTCCATGATCCTGGGCCCGGACGGCAAGAAGCTCTCCAAGCGCCACGGCGCCACCTCCGTGGAGGAGTACCGCGACGCGGGATACCTCTCGGACGCCTTCGTGAACTACCTGGCGCTGCTCGGCTGGTCGCTCGACGGCGAGACCACCGTGGTGCCGCGCGACGTGCTGGCCCGCGAGTTCTCGCTCGACCACGTGTCCAAGAACCCGGCGACCTTCGACCCGGCCAAGCTCGACTGGATGAACGCCGCGTACGTGGGCGCCATGGGCGACGACGAGTTCTGCGAGCAGGTGCTGCGCCCGTCGCTCGCCGCGGCGGGCGTCGAGGCCGGCGAGCACGACAGGTCCTGGTGGGCGGCGCTGGCACAGATCGTGCGGCCGCGCACCAAGATGACGCCCGACGCAGCCCGCGTGGCGGCGCCCATCTTCGCCACGGCCGCGACCCTCGCCTACGACGAGAAGTCCGTGGAGAAGAGCCTCGCCAAGGAGGGCATGGGCGCTGTCGTGGACGCGGCGCTCGAGGCCCTGGCGTCGCTCGGCGACGCCTCCTGGGACGCGGCGGCCATAGATGCGGCGCTCGAGGGGCTGCCGGAGGCGCTCGGGCTCAAGAAGCGCCTCGTCTTCCAGGCCGTCCGCGTGGCCGTGTGCGGCACCATGGTGAGCCCGCCGCTCGGCGAGACGATGGCGCTCGTTGGCAGGGACGACTGCCTCGCGCGGCTCGAGCGCGCCCGGGCGCTCTGCGGATAGGCAGCGGACCCCTCACAAGCAACGCGGCGGGGCGGCCCGTCCGACCCAAGACCACAGACGATCCGGGCCCACGGGCACACCCCGCCGCGTCAAGATCCTAGTGCTCGGTGCCCTGGCCGGCGGGGATCTGGCCGGACGCGACGTCCGCGTCACCTGCGGTGACGATGGCCTCGATCATGGCCGTCAGGCCCTCGACTATCATCTCCACCGTCATCGACGGCGTCCCCTGGGCCATGGACACCGCCTGCTCGGTGGCGTAAGGCACGTGCACGAAGCCGCCGCGCATCTCGGGGTGGCGCGTGGCGATCATGTGCAGCACCTCGTACATGATCTCGTTGCAGCAGAACGTGCCTGCCGTGTACGAGACGGCGGCCGGCACGCCGCGCTCCTGCGCCGCCTTGACCATCGAGAAGACCGGCAGGCGCGTGAAGTAGGCGTCCGGCCCGTCCGGCTCGATGCGCCCCACCGGCTGGTTGCCCTCGTTGTCGGGAATGCGGGCGTTCGCGTAGTTGATGCCCACGAACTCGGGCGTGATGTGGCTGCGCCCGCCCGCCTGGCCCACGCAGAGCACCACGTCCGGCACAAGCTCGTCAACCGCGCGCGCCACGGCCGCGGCATCCTTGCCAAAGACCACCGGGATCTGGATCGTCGTCAGCTCGGCGTCGGCGATCGTGCGCGGGAGCCGGCTCACGGCCTCCCACGCGGGGTTGACGGTCTCGCCGCCGAAGGGCTCGAAGCCCGTGACAAGCACCTTCATGGGGTCACCTCCCAAAGGCCCTCTACAACACGCCGCCCATCACGATCATGTAGATGATCTGCGCCGCGAGCATGATCAGCGCGATCGGGATCTGCTTCTTGATAACGCCGTAGTTGTCCTTCATCTCGAGGATGGCCACCGGCACGATGTTGAAGTTGGCCGCCATGGGCGTCATGAGCGTGCCGCAGAAGCCGCAGGTCAGCGCCACCGAGCCGATGAGCGCGGGATCGGCGCCCAGCGCCAGCACGAACGGCGCGCCGATGCCCACCGTGAGCACGGTGATGGCGCCGTAGGCGTTGCCCATGACCATCGTGAAGATCGCCATGCCGACCGCGTAGATGATGACGCCTATCACCGCGTTGCCGCTGGGGATGACGTTGGAGACGAGGTCGGAGATGACGGTGCCCACGCCGGCCGCCGTGAAGATGGAGCCCAGCGCGGCCAGAAGGATCGGCAGCATCGAGAGCGGGCCCACGGTGTCGAGCATGCGACGGGAGTCGTCGAGGAAGGTCTTGGGCGTGTTGTCACGCGAGAAGA
>CAZUOD010000187.1:0-2049 GCA_964621975.1 uncultured Atopobium sp. | reverse complement strand
CGCCCGTCACCCTCTCAACGATCTTCCGCGCGTTCTCGCGGGACTGAAGCGACTTCCGCGCCCTTCGGAGGGGGTCGAGAGCGCGCCCAAGCTTTGACTTGAGAGTGCCTGCGGCGTGACTGTATGAGACCTCCCCCGCCTCATTCGCCACCATCACGTTGTCGTCCCCTACTTCACGGCGAAGGGCGCGCAGCATGCCGGATGCGTGCGCGTTGCTGCCGTCGAACGATCCAAGCTGGAGGTTGTAATAGAGGATTTTCAAAGTCTAATCTTCACCTGCCAGGTCTTTGCCTTAATCGGGGCAGTTTGATAGAGCGTCTCGTCGCCGTACTGGGTCACCACAGCACCCGAACGCCTAAAGGGGACCTTGGCCCCATCTGCGGCAACCGAGATGTCTTCCGCAGCCTCTTCAAGACGCAGAGGCGCGTTTAACACCGCAACGCGGGGTCTCCTGCAAGAGAGCCGAAGGGTTATGAAGTCTTCCGAGATGGTCGCCTCCACCGGGACAAAGAGCGGCTGCAGGCCCCCGCGCCTCCCGCCCGCACGAAGCAGGCCGAAGTGGTTGAAGACAACGGACGGGGTTGACCACAGATTCCCAAACGCACCGCACCAAGGTCCAAATGCCCCCTTGTGGATGATTCCACGCCTCTTCGTCCAAAGCGCCTCGACTTCGGGGCCGCGCTCGGCGAGGTACTCGCGCCTCCCAGAGAAGACAACGGCCATGGCATCCTCACTCTTGGTAATGAGAACGCCGGAGTCGGCGAAGTTGCCCGCCGACTCTGCGGAGCTACTCGCACCGCTTGGTTCCGCACGATGAGCGAGCGCAAGCCACAGGAGGAAATGGGCAGCGTACACGGAGCTGTAGTGGTAGTCCCACCAGAGGTCTCTGTCTTTCCCAGGCAGGCAGTTGAGAAGAATGTTCTCGTTCTCCAGCATGGTGGCAGCTCTTGGAACCAGGAAGTCGGCGGCGAGCCGCTGCGACGCCTCGTCGCCCCTTCGCTTGAGCAGGTACAGCCATGGCCCCCATGCGAATATTTGGTTGCAGCCCCTTCCCAGATAGTTCACATCCCCGTCGGGAAGGACGCATGCTGTGAGCGCCATGAACGCCTTCTGCACATCAAGGGGCTGTTCGATACCGAGCGTCTCAAGCAGGTCGAGAAGGGCCACGGTTGAGATGTCGTACTGTAGGTTGAAGCTCGTTCCGCGAGGCAGGCGATCCTCTATGAAGCCGTCCCCGTTCGCGGCCTCCTGAATCTTACGCCGCTGATCCCGGAGCGCCCTGCCGCTCCCACTCCCCCAACGACATCTTGCTTCGTCGGCAACCAACCTCATCGGAATCCAGTTGACGGTATCGTGATTGCTGTCGGGCGTTGAGAGAACCGTTCTCTCGATTTCGTCACGTTCCGCTTCGCAGATTTCAAGACGCTCCAGCTCATCGTGTATGAGCACAAGGGCAAAGGTGTTGAAGTCATTGTGGAAGCCCGGAGTGATCGAGTCCCGATCCCAGCGCGAAAGAACGGATCTCAACACGGAAACTCCGAGCTCGAATCGATCCGACTCCATGGGGCACCCAAGAATCGTCGCAGCGGCAAAGTGGCTCAGCGCGTAGTGATGCCCGATAACCTGATGCTCGTGTGGGTCAACGAGAACCGTGCGTCCCTGCTCGTCCGTTCCGAGCCATTCCTCGCATCTTGAAAACGTCTTCTCAAACAATGATGCGAGCGTCTCATCGAAATTGAATGCTTCAGACATGCGATGGTACCTTTTCGGAGAGGTCTTGGCCCTTCAGCAAAGCTTCCGCCTCGAGGGCATATGACGAGGAGTAGGTGAAGGCGGCCTGCGAATAGAGATCGTGCGTGACGCAGCCCTCAAGGCAATACGAGAAGATCCCTCCCGCAAAGGGTCCCGAAAGAGGGGTGTGTGCCCTGCACCATGCCAGCGCCCGACTCGCGGCATCAGCCGCCGAGCCGTCCCGGCTGAGCCGGCCCCATCGGGCGAGGGCGAGGGCTATCACGGGGACGCCCTTGCAATCCTGGCCCATGAGGGGCG
>CAZUOD010000186.1:0-2057 GCA_964621975.1 uncultured Atopobium sp. | reverse complement strand
GCGAGCACGTCGATGAGGTACTGGTAGTTGGTGGGATAGAGCATCTCGTCTGCGGTGAACATGCCCGTCTCCTCCACCACGCGCAGGTGCATGTGGCGGATGGCCTTGACGCCACCGAGCATGTCGTCGGCGGCCTCGGGGTTGGGGTTGTGCAGCAGGCCCTTGTAGCCGGTGCCCTTGGTGCGCGGCTTGTTGGTGTAGACCCGCGGGATGACGACGAGCTTGTCGCTCACACGCTCGGCGAGGGCGGCGAGACGCGTGGCGTACTCCAGGACGGAGTCCTCGCGGTCGGCCGAGCAGGGGCCGATGATGAGCAGGCGCCGGGGGTCCTTGCCGGTGAGCACCGCGGCGACGGTGGCGTCGAAGGAGGCCTTGCGCTGCTGCATCTCGGCCGAGAGCGGCATCTCCGCGCGAATCTCCTTGGGGATGGGCAGCAGACGCTTGAACTTCATGGACATGCGGGGCCTCCGTGTGGGTCTGGCGGACGTGCCGTTGCATTATCGCGCGGATGGGACCCAAGACGCAACGAGGGGGGCCGACGATGTCGCGGCCCGGCCGGAGGACACGTTCGGAAGGCGGGGAACCACGGCAGGGAGCCGCTCATGAGCAGGGGCGCGGCGCCGGACGTGGGGCCGGCGCCGCGCCACCCGTGGCGCTAGACCGTCATGCCGCCATCGACGGCGAGCACCTCGCCGGTCACGTAGGAGGCCAGGTCGCTTGCCAGGTAGACGAAGGCGTTGGCTACGTCCGTCGGCTGGCCGATGCGACGCAGCGGAATGCCGGCGGCGATGGGCGCGATCATGTCATCGGGAAGCGCCGCCACCATGTCCGTGGCGGTGACGCCCGGCGCCACGGCGTTCACGCGGATGCCGCGCGGGCCCAGCTCACGCGCGAGCGAGATGGTGATGCCGTTGACCGCGTACTTGGACATGGGGTAGGCCACGCCGGACGGCTGGCCCATCTTGGAGACCATCGAGCTCGTGTTGATGATGACGCCGCCCTCCCCCAGCACGCGCGACGCCGCCTGGCAGCCGTTGAGCACGCCCTTGATGTTGATGTCGATGATGGACTCGAACTCCTCGGGCGTGTAGTCATCGAGGTGCGTGGACTGCGAGATGCCCGCGTTGTTGCACACGATGTCGAGGCCCCCAAAGCGCTCGGCGACCTCGCGGAAGGCGGCCTCGAGCTCGGCCTCGTTGGTGATGTCAGGCGAGATGCCCATGACCGGGGCGTCCGGGGTCTCGGCGAGGATGGAGTCGACGGCCTTCTGGGCGGTCTCGGGACGGCTCCCGCAGAGCGCCACGCTGGCGCCCTCCTCCAGGAACCGCCTGACGATGGCCAGACCGATTCCGCGTGACCCTCCCGTGACGACAGCGACCTTTCCCTTGAGCAGCATGGGGATCCTTTCGATGAGGACAGACAGATGGGCACATCTTACCTTGTCCTAGAGGAGGCACATGCGCGCGAGGGCTATGATGTGGCAGACATCGCAGACGACCAAGGAGACGACATGCCCTGCACCACCATTCTCGTCGGCAGGAAGGCCAGCTACGACGGCTCGACCATCGTGGCCAGAAACGAGGACTCCCCCAACGGCGAGTTCTGCCCCAAGCGCTTCGTGGCGCGCGAGGCCCCCACAGCCGGCACGTACACGAGCGTCCTCTCGCACCTCGAGGTCCCGCTGCCGGAGGGCGGCGTCCGCTACACCGCCATGCCCAACGCCGACCTCAAGGAGGGCCTCTGGGAGGAGGCGGGCTTCTCGGCACGCAACGTGGGCATGAGCGCCACCGAGACCATCACCTCCAACGAGCGCGTGCTCGCCGCGGACCCGCTCGTGCGCCACGACCCCGCGAGCGGCACGCCCGGCGGCATCGGCGAGGAGGACATGGTCACGCTCGTCCTCCCCTACATGGAGAGCGCCCGTGACGGCGTGACCCGGCTCGGCGCGCTTCTCGAGACGTACGGCACCTACGAGATGAACGGCGTGGCGTTCTCCGACGCGGACGAGATCTGGTGGCTCGAGACCGTGGGCGGCCACCACTGGATCGCGCGGCGCG
>CAZUOD010000185.1:0-2108 GCA_964621975.1 uncultured Atopobium sp. | reverse complement strand
GCGTGCCGGTGGTCGCCGGCGAGGAGGGCATCTGCGAGGGCTGCGGCGTGGCCACGCTCTCGATCAGCTACTACAGCCTGGGCGAGATCACCGGCGAGATGGCCTACGACGTGCTCGTGAACGGCGAGGACATCTCCGAGATGGAGGTGCGTTACGCCGAGAGCTTCACCAAGGAGTACAATGCGGACATCTGTGACGAGCTCGGTGTGACGGTTCCCGACGACTACGTGGCCATCGAGTCCGAGGACTAGCGCGAGGGGCGAGGGTCGCCTCCGCGCAGGCTGGGGCGACCCTCGCCACACGTTTGACATTCACCGAGACGGCCCGGGACCGGACGACGACGGCTCCGGCCGCATGCGAGGGAGTGGGTATGTCCTTCTTCTCAACGTTGGCGAGCGCGCTTCCGGGCGCCGTCGCGCAGGGCCTGATCTGGGGCATCATGGCGATCGGCGTCTACATAACCTATAAGGTGCTCGACGTCGCCGACCTCACCGTGGACGGTACCATGTGCACCGGCGGCGCCGTGTGCATCGTGCTCATGACGCAGCAGGACACCAACGTTTGGGTCGCGCTCGCCGCGGCCTTCGTGGCGGGGCTCGTCGCGGGCGCGGTGACGGGGCTCCTCCATACGTGGTTCGGCATACCGGCCATCCTCGCCGGCATCCTGACGCAGCTCTCGCTCTACTCGATCAACCTGCGCATCATGGGCAGCAAGGCGAACCTCGCCATCAACCCCGACAACTACGACCTGCTCGTGTCGCTCAGAAACGTCAAGGCCCTGTCGGCGGAGAACCCCGTCCTCGTCGCGTTCGTGATCACCGTCGTGCTGATCGCGGTGCTGTACTGGTTCTTCGGGACCGAGCTCGGCTGCTCGATCCGTGCGACGGGGGCCAACCCAAACATGAGTCGCGCGCAGGGCATCGACGTCAACCGCAACAAGGTGATAGGCCTCATGATCTCCAACGGCATCGTCGCCCTGGCGAGCGCCCTCTACGCTCAGTACCAGGGGTTTGCCGATGTCAACATGGGTCGCGGGGCCATCGTGATCGGGCTCGCAGCGGTCATCATCGGCGACGTCATCTTCTCGCGCATCTTCCACAACTTCGCCCTCAAGCTCGCGTCGGTCTCCATCGGCGCGGTCATCTACTACATCGTGATCCAGATCGTCCTCACGCTCGGCCTCAACTCCAACGACCTCAAGCTGTTCTCGGCCATCGTGGTGGCGGTGTTCCTTGCCGTGCCGTACTGGCAGGGGCGCTACTTCCGTGGCAGGCCCAAGAGGCTTGCGCGGAAGGCCAAGGGGGGTGAGCCCAGTGCTTAGGCTCAGCGGGATCCGCAAGACGTTCAATGCTGGGACCGTCAACGAGAAGCGCGCCCTCGACGGCATCGACCTCACGCTCGGCGATGGCGACTTCGTGACCGTCATCGGCAGCAACGGAGCCGGCAAGTCAACGATGCTCAACATCATCGCGGGCGTCTTCCTTCCCGACGAGGGCACGATCTCGCTCGACGGCACCGACATCACGGGCCTGCCCGAGCACAGGCGCGCCAAGTACCTGGGCCGCGTCTTCCAGGACCCCATGATGGGCACGGCGGCGACCATGTCCATCGAGGAGAACCTCGCCCTCGCGCTGCGACGGGGCCGACCCCGCGGGCTCGGGAAGGGCATCTCCAACAAGGAGCGCGAGCTCTTCAGGGAGCAGCTCGCGACCCTGGGGCTCGGGCTCGAGGAGCGCATGACGACGAAGGTGGGCCTGCTCTCTGGCGGCCAGCGTCAGGCGATCACCTTGCTCATGGCAACGCTGACGAGGCCGGAGCTGCTGCTCCTTGACGAGCACACCGCCGCGCTCGACCCCAAGACGGCCGAGAAGGTCCTCACCCTGACCGACGAGATCGTGCGCAGGGACGGCCTCACCACCCTGATGGTCACGCACAACATGCGAAACGCCCTCGAGTACGGCAACCGCCTCATCATGATGGACGCGGGCACCATCGTGGCCGATTTCGGCGGCGAGGAGAAGAGGAGCCTCACGGTGGGTGACCTTCTGGGCCGCTTCAACATCGAGAACGACCGGATGATCCTCTCGGAGTAGGGGCCGGCGCTCGTC
>CAZUOD010000184.1:0-2112 GCA_964621975.1 uncultured Atopobium sp. | reverse complement strand
TCCCGTCCGGCGCCTGGGGTATGCTTGGGAGCATCCAAGAAGGGGGACGCCATGGACACGAGCACGAGCAGCCAGCAGATGCGCGCCGCAGAGAGTGCCGCACGCGTACCGGACGTCGTGGTGGTCACGGGCATGAGCGGCTCAGGCCGCACGCAGGCCCTGCACGTCTTCGAGGACATGGGCTACTTCTGCATCGACAACCTCCCGCCGCGCCTGCTGCTGCAGCTCGCGGAGCTCGTGGGCATCAACTCGGGCGTGGGACGTCACCTCGCCGTGACGTGCGACCTCAGGAGCCAGGGGCTCTTCGACGAGCTCGCTGACTCCGTGACCCAGCTGCGCGACCACGAGATCTCGTGCGGGGTGGTCTTTCTGGACACCTCCGACGAGGTGCTCATGCGCCGCTACGACGAGAACCGCCGCCGGCACCCGCTCGCAACCCCCGGCGAGCCGCTCGGCAGCGCCATCGCGCGCGAGCGCGCCCAGCTCGTCGCCGTGCGCGAGTCCGCGGACCTCGTGATAGACACGAGCCGGCTGCGCCCCAAGGAGCTCAGGGCCCGCCTGCGCCATGCCTTCTCGGAGCTCACCGACCAGCAGCTCATGGAGGTGAGCGTCTTCTCCTTCGGGTTCAAGCACGGCATGCCCGTCGAGGCGGACCTCATGGTCGACGTGCGCTTCCTCCCCAACCCCTTCTACGATCCCGAGATGCGCCACCTCACGGGAAACGACCGCCTCGTGGCCGACTTCGTCCTCGGCAACCCCGCCACCGAGCGGTTCCTCGACGCCTGGCAGAGCCTGCTCGACGTGACGATGCCGGGCTACGTGGCCGAGGGCAAGAGCCGGCTCTCCATCGCCGTGGGCTGCACGGGGGGCCAGCACAGGAGCGTGGCCATCGCCAACGTCACGGCGGCCTACCTCGAACGGGAGGGCTACCACGTGACCCTGTCCCACCGCGACCTCGCCCTCGCGAGCGTGAGGGCCAGGTAGCATGTCATTCACGGCCCAGGTCAAAGACGAGCTCTCCCGCGTCGAGGCGCCGAATGAGCAGGCCGAGCTCGCGCAGCTCTCGGCGCTCGTGCGCGTCTGCGGCACGCTCTCGTTCCGCGGGTCGGGACGCTACTCGATCCGCATAGCGACCGAGACGGGGGCCGTGGCGCGCACCATCATCAAGCTCACCCACAAGTCCTTCGACCTCGAGACCGCGCTCACGGTGCGACGCTCGGTCCTCCACAAGACGAGGAACTACCTCATAGAGATCCCGGAGCAGGACGAGCTCGCGGGCGACCTCGTGCGCCTCGGCATCCTCGTGCCGGGCCGGGGCCTCTCGACCGGCATCCCCGGGCCCCTCCTGCACACGCGCGCGGCCCGGGAGGCCTTCGTGCGCGGCGCGTTCATGGCGGGCGGGTTCATCGCCGACCCGCGCGGGGACTTCCACCTCGAGATCGCGGTGACGGGGGAGGACTTCGCGCGCGGGCTCGTCTCGCTCATCGGCTCGTTCGGGGTCTCGGCGCGCCTCAACCGCCGCCGCGGCGCCTACGCGATCTACCTCAAGAGCTTCGATGACATCATCGCGCTGCTCAGGGCCATGGGGGCCGGCAGGATGGCGCGCGTCGTGGAGGTCGCGCGCGCGAAGAAGTCCGTCAAGAACGATGTCAACCGCCGCGTGAACGCCGAGATGGCCAACCAGGCCCGCTCCACGGGGGCCGCCGCGGCCCAGCTCGACCTCATCGCGCGGGCGGAGGCGAGCGTGGGGCTCTCGTCCCTGCCGCCGGCCCTCGCCGAGTTCTGCCGCGCCCGTCGCGAGCACCCCGAGCTCTCGCTTGCCGCGCTCGGCGCCGAGCTCGACCCGCCCGCCTCGAAGTCGGCCGTCTACCATCGGGTGCTGCGCCTCCAGGACATCGTCGAGGAGGCCGAGGGGAGGCGCTGAGGCGCCCGCCGCCTGACATCGAGTTTTCAGTTGACGGGCTCGCCTTGCCGCGTGTGGGGTACACTATCGTCTGGCAAGGGCATCTGCCCTGTTGGCGCTTAGGTCCGCCGGGGAGGGTCCCCGTCGGCGCCGCGAAAGGAGAAAGCATGGCAGTAAAGGTTGCTATCAACGGCTTTGGTCGCATCGGC
>CAZUOD010000183.1:0-2148 GCA_964621975.1 uncultured Atopobium sp. | reverse complement strand
CCCTCGAACCCGCACGCCTCCATCACCGCGCGCAGGCCGGACACGCTCTCGACCGTGCCCCCGTCGGGCACCGTGGACGACGAGAACACATAGCGCACCCCACCGATCCCGGCCCCTCCGGCGAGCACGTCCGCCTGGGAGCTGCCTGAGTAGGTCCCGATCTCGGGCCTGTCGGAGATCTGGAGCACGTCGCCATCCGTGCCCTCATAGACGACGTGGGCGTTGCCGCTCGCCGCGAAGGTGCCGCCATAGACTATGGAGAAGCCCTCATCGGCGAGGAACGCCGAGATCTCCTCGGGCGACGAGTCGAAGTACTCAAGCAGATACAGGACGCTCGACGGGTAGGGACTCGAGACGCTGAGCTCCACCGTGGCGCCAGCCTCGACCACCGTGCCCACGGACGGGCTCACGGAGACGACCGTGTTCTTCTCGGCAGATGACTCGACGTAGGTCACGGTGCTCTGGAGGCCCTCCGCCTCCAGCGTGGCCTGGGCCTCCTCAAGGGTCATGCCCTCGACGTTGGGCACCGTGAACGCCTGGGCGACCGTGAGGGTGAACTGGTCGGACGAGACGAACGTCGTGCCCTCCTCCGGACTCACCGCGAGCACGGTGCCCGCGGCCTGGTCGGAGTTGGTGTAGGTGATCTGGATGTTGGTCGCGCCGGCGTCTATCAGCGCCTGACGCGCCTCCGAGACGTCAAGCCCCACGACCGTGGGCACCGTGCGCTCGACCGCGACCGTGATGGTGACGCCGTCCGCGGGATCGACCCGCCTGCCGGGCGCGGGATCGCAGGCAAGGACGGTGCCGAAGCCGTCATCTGTCGCACGGGTGGCCACCTCCACGGTGAAGCCGAGCGCCTCGAGGGCCTGCGTGGCCTCCTCCTGGCTCAGGCCCACGACGGAGGGAATCGTCTTTCCGCCCCAGATCTCCTGCTCGTAGGCGTAGTACACCCCGGCACCAGCCGCAGCCAGGAGCGCGATCACGAGAAGGACGACGGCCCAGCGCGGCAGCCGGCGCTTGCGCTCGGGCAAGCTCTCGACCGGCGAGGGAATGGAGACGACCGGATGAGCGGCGGTGAGGTCATCGGGGATGACCGGCAAGAAGTACGGGTCATCCAGGGAGTCTATGCCGTCGCCGGACGGCGCGGTGGATTCCTCCCGCGTGGGGACCACGATGGTGGGCAGGTCGTCGGAGACAACCGTGCGCCCCTGCACGGCATCCGCCCTCACCGTGGCATCGGGATCCGGAACCTTCACCTTCTCGTCTTCTTTGCTCACGGCGCACCTCCGGCGGAATCGGACATTCTCCCTATGGTACCCGGAGGAAGCGGGCAGGTCCAAGCCCGTTGCGCTCGGACCCGCCCAGACGAGGAGGCTACTCCAGAGCGTCCGGCTCTATGGGGACGTCCTCGAAGGGCACGCCCTTGCCACTGCGACGGCGCTCCGAGGCGGCGTCATCTCGCACGGCGAAGAGGCGGTCGTCGTCACCCACGTCCACGCGGACCACGTCGCCCTCGCTCACCTTGCCGTCGATGATGAGGTTGGCCACGTTGTCCACGACCTGGCGCTGGATGAGGCGCTTGAGCGGGCGCGCGCCGTAGACCGGGTCGAGGCCGTCGAAGGCGAGCGACTGCTTGGCGGCCGCGGTGAGCTCGAGCTGGATGCGATCTCGCTCGAGGCGGGAACGAACGTCCTTGAGCTGGATGTCCACGATTCTCTCGATGTCCTCGAGGCCGAGGGCATGGAAGACCACCACGTCATCGATGCGGTTGAGGAACTCCGGCTTGAAGGTCTGGCGCAGGGCGTCGTTGACCTGGCGCTGGACGGTCTCGGGATCGCTCGTTGCATCGACGCCGGCAATGTACTGGCTACCGACGTTTGACGTCATGATGATGATCGTGTTCTTGAAGCTCACCACGCGGCCCTGGCCGTCGGTGAGGCGGCCGTCATCGAGCACCTGGAGCAGGATGTTGAAGACGTCCGGATGGGCCTTCTCCATCTCATCGAGCAGGATCACCGAATACGGACGGCGACGCACGGCCTCGGTGAGCTGGCCGCCCTCGTCGTAGCCCACGTATCCCGGGGGCGCGCCGATGAGGCGCTGCACGCTGAACTTCTCCATGTACTCGGACATGTCTATGCGCACGAG
>CAZUOD010000182.1:0-2156 GCA_964621975.1 uncultured Atopobium sp. | reverse complement strand
GTGACGTTTCGGGAGCCCGTCTCGATCGACGCATAGTAGGACCGGTCCATGCCAATCGCAAGCGCAAGCTTCTCCTGGCTGAGACCGATCCTGCCTCTGAGCTGCTTGCACTTGAGGCCAAAGGACCTTTTGAGCTGGCTCTCGTCCATAAGGCTAGGTTCGGTCCGTTGCCGTGTCTGCGTCGGCGAGATTTCGACTTTAGATTGAAAAAACATAAATTAGAGGGGGGTGTAGCAAAATCGCACGGATCGCCGAGCGTGCGCGACCTGGCCCGTCAGCCGCCGTCGCACTCTCCGCGCTACAATGGACTGCCGAGAAGCGCCGACGAGGAGGCCTGCTCCCATGCGCTACGCGAGCGTCGTGCTCGACATACCAACGCGGGCGCTCGACGGTGCCTTCGACTACGCCGTGCCCCCCGAGCTCACCGCAGACGCCGTGACCGGCGCGACCGTGCTCGTCTCGTTCTCGCACCGCGTCGCGGTGGGCTATGTCGTTGCCACCTCCGACACTCCTCCCGCAGACGTCGCCCCAGAGAGGGTCCTGCCCATAGAGCAGGTCCTCGCCCCGGCCGCCTTCGACGAGGTCGCGGCCGGCCTCGCCGCCTGGGTCGCGCGCGAGTACGCCTGCCCGCTGCGCGACGCCGTGCGGCTCCTGCTCGCTCCCGGCCAGCGCGTCAAGGTGACCCGTCCTGCGCCGGGCGCCCCCTGGGAGCTCGTGAGCGAGCGCACGGGTGCCGTGGACGCGCGCTGGGTCACGCTCACCCCTGCCGTCAACGACTTCGTCCCGGCGAGAAACGCCAGCCGCCAGCGCGCCGTCATCGAGGCCCTGCGCGAGGGGCCGCAGCGCCTGGCCGAGCTCTCGGCCACCATCCCCGGGGCTTCCGCTGCCGTCTCGGCCCTGGAGCGGCGCGGCGTCGTGATCGTGGTCCGCCGCCGGGAGCTGCGCGGCTCGTCGGGCACGACGCTCTCCTCGGCCGCCGCACCGCGCCCGGCCCGCCTCACCGCCGGTCAGGACGCGGCGCTTCGCGCCATCGAGTGCGCTCGGACGGCCGCCCGCGGCGACGTGGTGCTCGTTGACGGCGTCACCGGATCGGGCAAGACCGAGGTCTACCTCGCCGCCATCGAGCGCGCGCTCGCCGACGGCCAGGGGGCCCTTGTGCTCGTGCCCGAGATCTCCCTCACGGCCCAGACGGTGGGGCGCTTCCGCAGCCGCTTCGGCGACGAGGTGGCCGTGCTCCACTCGCGCCTGTCGGCCGGCGAGCGCTTCGACCAGTGGGATCTCGTGCGCCAAGGTCGCGCTCGCGTGGTGGTGGGCGCGCGCTCGGCGCTCTTCGCGCCGCTCCCAAACCCCGGGCTCATCATCATCGACGAGGAGCACGAGGGCTCCTACAAGCAGGACTCCTCCCCGCGCTACCACGCCCGCGAAGTCGCCGCCGAGCTCGCGCGCGCCCGTGGCTGCGCGCTCGTGCTGGGCTCGGCCACCCCCTCGCTCGAGGCGCTCGAGCGCTGTCGCGAGGGGGGATATCGCGGCGCAGGCTGGGTCCGCGTGTCGATGCCCGAGCGCCCGGCCGCGGCCGCGCTTCCCCGGGTCACGGTCGTCGACATGGCCGAGCAGTTCCGCGGCGGCGGCCGCTCGATCTTCTCGGCGCCGCTCGTGCGAGCCCTCGCCGGGGTCGCCGAGCGCCGCGAGAAGGCCGTCCTGCTGCTCAACCGCCGGGGGTTCGCGAGCTTTCTCATGTGCCGCGAGTGCGGATGCGTGCCCGAGTGCCCGCACTGCTCCTGCGCGCTCACCTACCACGAGCGCACCCACGAGCTCGCGTGCCACACCTGCGGGCGCGCCTGGCCGGTGCGGGCCTTCCCCGACCCGTCGACTTGCTGCCCCAACTGCGGCAGCCGCTACCTCGCGGCCTTCGGCGTGGGCACGCAGCGCGTGGAGGACGAGCTCGCGACGCTGCTGCCGGCCCACGTCGAGGTCATCCGCATGGACGCGGACACCACGCGCGCCAAGGGCGCCCACCAGCGCCTGCTCGAGCGCTTCGACGCGTCCGGGTGCGCGGTGCTCGTGGGCACGCAGATGATCGCCAAGGGACTGGACTTCCCCGAGGTCACGCTCGTGGGCGTCATCAACGCGGACACCATGCTCAAGCTGCCCGACTT
>CAZUOD010000181.1:0-2218 GCA_964621975.1 uncultured Atopobium sp. | reverse complement strand
GTCGCTCGCGGGGACGGCCTGCTTTGTGGTGGCGCTCTATGGCGGGTACTTCCTCCTCACGTACCGCACGTCATGTGGCTTCATCCTTCGCTCTGGCATCCTCGCCCGCAGGGCATAGGTCGCGCCGGGACCCGCGCCCCCCAGGCGGGTCCCGGCCCTCTCCTTGCGTGCGACTCTGTGCAAACCTGCGGGTTCCGGACGCTTTGCGGACCGAAAACGACCGCAACCTGCACGTAACCGATCCCGAGAGGGAGCCGCCCCGGCGCGGTCGCTGTCGCGACATCGTGGTTTGGCGCCGCTGGCCGACGGGCCGCCGGGGAGCGGGCGGGCAGGCGCAGGTTATCAGTAGCATGGGAGGCGGAGGAGCGGGGGGCACGCGCCCTCGCGGGATCAATGACTCGTCAGGAGGAAGACATGGGACTGCTCGACAAGATCAAGGGCGCGTTCGTCTCGGAGACGGGTGCGCCCGTGCCGCCGACGGCCACGTTCGCCACGAGGTCAGGCACCGTCTACGCGCCGGTCTCGGGCGTGCTGATGCGCCTTGAGGAGGTCAACGACGCGGTCATCTCGGCGGGGCTTCTCGGTGACGGCTACGCCATCCTGCCCGTCGGCTCGACGGTGCTGTACGCGCCGGTGGACGGGCGCATCGGGGCCACCACGGTGACGAACCACTCCATCGCGCTGGCCACGGCCGACGGCATCGAGGTGCTCATCCACATCGGCATCGGCACCGTGAACATGAACGGCAAGGGCTTCTCGCGACTGGTCGAGGCAAACGACGAGGTCAAGGCCGGCCAGCCGATCATGACCTTCGATTCGGAGGCCATCGCCGCCGCCGGCTACGAGAACGCGATCGCGTGCGTCGTCTCCAACCCGGACGCCTTCTCCGCGATCGAGCACGTGGGGGAGTCGGGCACGCTGCTCGGCGGCCGCCCCCTCGTCAAGATCGGAGACCCGCTGCTCACCGTTCGCGCATAGCTCCTTGCATGAAACGGGGCCGGCGCGCCTGATGGCGTCCGGCCCCGTCTGGGGTCTCGCTGAGCCCCTGCGGGCCTTACGCGTCCTCCTTGCCCTTGAGCGAGGCGTAGAAGGTGGCGTGGTCAAAGATCTCCTTGATGGTCTTGCCGTTGACGAAGGGCAGCGCGAGGAACTCGTTGACGGTGGGGACGAGCTCGGAGCAGTCGACGAAGTGGTTCTTCTCGTTGCGACGGCTCGTGTCCTGAGCGCGCCACGACTCGTAGTTGCAGTCTGTGAGGTAGTAGACGGACGACCCGATCTTCATGTACACGGAGTGGTTGCAGTGGAGGTACTCGGCCAGGCCCTCGTAGTCGATGTCAAGCGCCTCAGCAGCCTTCTTTCCCATGGCGACTCCCTTCAACGGACTGCCAAACGAACGATAGCAAGACTATAACCCGTGAGGAGTCGCGTAAGGGACGCGTTCGACGAATGTTAGGTGAACGTCGCGTGGACGGTCAGTGTGCGTCACCGAGAAGAACGCGTCCCAGCTCGAGTGGGGTGTCAACGATCGTGGAGGCCCCTGACGAGACGAGCTGGGCACGCGTGCGGAAGCCCCATGAGCACGAGAGGCACGCGCAGCCGACGGCCGCCGCGGTCTCGACGTCGACCTCGGAGTCTCCCACGTAGACGAGGCCCTCCCGGCTGCGTCCGAGCTGCCCGAGCACGGCAAGCACCATGTCGGGCGCGGGCTTCCTGCGCACGCCGCGCTCCTCGCACTCGCCGAGGGCGCAGGCGAAGGTGCCGGGAAAGCGGCGCCCGACGAGCTCTCGCACGGCGGCGTCGGGCTTGTTGGAGACCACGGCGAGCGTCAGGCCCGCCTTGCCCAGGCGCTCAAGGAGCTCGGGGATGCCGGGGTAGGGGGCCGTGCGGTCCTCGCAGTGGGTGGCGTAGTGGCGGCGGAACTCCGCCAGGACCGAGGTCTCGACCTCTGCGGGCGTG
The DNA here is from genome assembly GCA_964621975.1 of uncultured Atopobium sp. Lineage (GTDB taxonomy): Bacteria > Actinomycetota > Coriobacteriia > Coriobacteriales > Atopobiaceae > Thermophilibacter. The sequence continues at coordinate 262 of CAZUOD010000181.1, read as the reverse complement.
CCGTCAGGGACGGCGCGGCGGATGAGCTGCGCCACGCCGTTGCCCACGAAGCGGCGCACCTCGTCGAGCGTGCGCTCGGGCAGGCCGTGCGCACGCAGCGCGTGGTTGGTCGAGGCGCACAGGTCATCGAGGGTGTCGAGCAGGGTTCCGTCGAGGTCGAAGACGACCGTCGTGTACGCGGGCATGCGAGCTCCTTCGGTTGACCGGCAGCACGCAAGGGTAGCACGTCGAGATGTTGGCGGGTGAGTGTGTGCCGGCAGCC
>CAZUOD010000180.1:0-2224 GCA_964621975.1 uncultured Atopobium sp. | reverse complement strand
CGTCGGTGAGCTCCTGGGTGGGGCCGATGCAGAGGTTGGAGCCCACGGCCCAGTACAGGCCGAGGAGCACCGTCATGATGGCGAGGACCGCCCAGTCGGCGTCCTTCAGGGCCGGGAAGCAGAACAGGATGAGCAGGAACGCCGTGGTGGCCTGCTGGACCTGGACGTGGCCGGTGGTGAAGAGGGCGCGGCACTTGGTGTACTTCTTCAGGGCGACGAGCACGATGTTGAAGACGAAGGCGAACAGCAGCAGGAACATGACGAGCGAGAAGGACTTGCCCGAGATGAAGCTCAGCGCGGTCTCACTCACGTCGTCCATGGCGGCCTGAACGGCGTTCTGGCCGAAGTACGGGTCGATGACCATTGCGGACAGGTTGAAGCGCTCCTCGAGGCCCACGATGATGGGGCGGAAGGCGCTCGTCAGGCCGCTGGAGCCCACCAGGAGGATCTGGTAGCCGATGACGGCCTTGATGAACCCGGCGAGAATCTCGTACCAGGGCTTCCTCAGCAGCGCGTAGCCCAGCACGACGATGACGCCGATGAAGTAGGCCGGCTGCGTGAGGATGTTGTCTGCGATCCATGTCCAGACACTCATTAGGATGTCCATACGACTCCCTTCCTACGTGACAGGCCCCCTCTAGGCCTGATCCTTTTGGAGCTTGTCCTCGTCGACCATGGCGTCGATCTCGAGGAGGTCCTCGGGGCTGGTGGCCTCACGGAGCCTCGCGACGACCTCGTCGTCGGTGAGGATCGCGTAGAGGCGCTGCATGTTGGCGAAGTGCTCCTCCTGGTTGGTGGAGCAGAGCGTGAAGAAGACCTGGGCGTCCTTCTCGGGGTCGTGGCCCTCCTCGTCAAAGTGGACGACCTCCGAGCAGCGCATGAAGCCGATGGCGGTGCCGTGGCAGCCGGTGGCGTTCTCGGTGGAGTGCGGCATGGCCACGCCGGGGATCAGGACGATGTACGGGCCGTGCTTCTCGACGCAGGCGATGATCTCCTCCGCGTAGACGGGGTCTACGGTGCCGTCGGCCTCGAGCGGCTTGCAGCACTCACGGATGGCGTCCCTCCAGTCCGCGATGGGGCCCTCCGTGAAGGCATAGTGCCCCTTCTCGTAGATTTCCTTGAGCAGCATCAACCTCTCCTTTCGTCTGCGCTCATTGCGTTCATAACGTTCTCTTTAAAGATTATATAATGGAGCGGTTAGAACGCTTTGCACCGTCAAGTATGGCAGAAACAATCAGAATAGTCGTTCATTACATTCATTCTTACCGCAAACGGTGTCACTTTTGCCGCAAACGGTTCAAGCGGGCATCCAGAATTCATTTCTGTTGCGATGTCTCCGTGAAGGATCGTCAGAACGTTCAAACCGTTCGAAAAGGGTGTATCCTAGGCGGGTATCCACAGGGTTCCCAGCTCAGGGGAGGGTGGCGTTGGCTGGCGAGAAGAGCAGGTCGTTCGTGATGCAGCGTCGTGAGCACATCGCCGACATGCTGCGCGAGGAGGGGCGCGTCGGGGTCAGCGAGCTCGCGGACCGCCTGGGCATCTCACCGCTCACCGTCCGCCGCGACCTTGACTACCTGGAGCAGAGCGGCGTCGCCTACCGGCGCTACGGCGAGGCCGTCCTCGCCGAGGGCGCCGAGGCGCAGACGGCGCAGCCGCAGGTCCCGTTCGCGGCCGAGCGCGAGGCCATCGCGCGTGCCGCGGCCGAGCTCGTGAACGACAACGACCTGCTGTTCATCAACACCAGCTCGACCGCGCTCGACATGGTCCCCTACATCACGGCCCAAGGCGTGGCCGTGGTCACCAACAGCACCCAGGCGCAGGCGCTGCCCACGCCCCCCAACGGCATGATCCTCGTCACCGGCGGCGAGGTCCGCCCGCCACGCGGGGTGCTCTCGGGCGAGTTCGCGCTCGCCAACGTGCGCAGCGTCTCGGCGACCACGAGCTTCGTGGGGTGCGCGGGCATCTCGCTGAGCGCCGGCGTGACGTCGACGACCCAGCAGGAGGCCACGGTCAACTCCCTCATGGTGCAGAGGTCGGACCGCATGGTCCTGCTCGCGGACTCGAGCAAGCTCGGGATCGGCGCGGGGTTCTCGTACGCCCCGCTCGACCACGTGACCATCCTCATCACCGACACCGGCGCGACCGATGAGGACGTCGAGGTCCTCCTCGAGGCCGGCATCCACGAGATCCGGCGCGTGGAGCCGGTGGCGTAGCGCGGCTACGC
>CAZUOD010000179.1:0-2243 GCA_964621975.1 uncultured Atopobium sp. | reverse complement strand
GGCAGCAAAGTCACAGGCGGCGACCTCCTCGGCGGAGGCCCGGATGATGTCGTCCTCCGAGTACGTGGCGGTTCCGTCCTCGGCATCGGGCCCCGTGGGGTCTCCCACGGTGTCGGTCACGATGTTCAGCACGCCGGAGGCAACCTCCTCGGTCACCGGAAGCGACCAGGCGCCGTCTGCGTACCTCATGGGGATGTAGACCGTGGGCAGGTTCCCGGACGAGTCGGAGATGACGTTGCCCGAGTTCTTGAGCATGACGATCGAGCGGTTGACGGCGTCGGACGCAAGCTCGGCCAGCTCCTCGCTGTCGACGATCTGGTTCGACGTGGAGGTGTCAACATAGGGGCAGTCGGACAGACCGATGACGTAGAACGTCCTCAGCGCCCGGCGCGCCGAGTTGCGCACGCGCGCAAGGGCCTCGTCCTCGCCCATGTCTGAGACCAGCTGCTCATATGCCGTCTTGAGCGCGACAAGCTCAAACACGCCGCCGATCTGGTCGACCCCGGCCTCGAGGATCTTGGTGTAGCGCTCCGCCATGGTGGCGTCCTCCATGCCCCACGGGGTGCAGACTACCGACGTCCCCACGTCCTCCGTGACGCCCCAGTCGGAGCAGATGAGGCCATCGTAGTCGCACAGCTCACGCAGGAGGTTGTTCTTCCATGTGGAGAAGGCCGACCCCACGAGCTCGCCGTACTCCTCGGTGTCGGACCAGGCAATCGAGTAGGAGTCCATGTACGACGCGGTCTGCTCGGTCGCAGAGTCGAGATGAAGCCCGCCGTCCACGAACGGGATGAGGTGGACCGCCATGTTGTTGCCCGGATAGACGCAGAACTTCCCGTAGTCGTAGTGCGCCTCGCGCCCAGACTCTCCGCAGCCGTCCCCGGGGAAGTGCTTGAGCATGTTGATGACGGACTCAGCGCCCCAGCCCTGGTCCGTGCCGTCCTCGTCATATGTTGACTGGAGTCCCGAGGCATAGGCGTTGGTGAGGTCGCGGGAGAGCGCCGGATCCTCGCCGAAGGTGCCCGTGATGCGCGACCACCTGGGCTCCGTGGCAAGGTCCATCTGCACGCCGAGCAGCGTCGAGACGCCCTCCGCCCTGTAGGCCTTCGCCTCGGTGTTGGCCACCTCCCGGACGAGCTCGGGGTCAAAGGTCGCCGCGAGGCCGAGCGTGCTGGGGAAGCCGTAGTCCTTCGGGTTGTTGGAGATGTTGACGGGGATGCCATAGGTCTGGCCCTCGACATACTCCTGGAGCGTGTTGTTCCAGCGAGCGAGGACGGATGCAAGGTTGGAGTTTCCAAAGTTCAGCATCGTGCGGATGCCCTTGTCAAAGACCTCCCGGAGTGTGGGGGTGTCATTGCCCTCCTCGATGAGGCCAACGCCCGAGAGCTCGTCATCAAGCTCTCCCACGGAGAACACCGACCCGTGGACCATGAGCGCGAGCGCCTCGTCGGCCGTGAGCTCCTCGGCAAGCGCGGCCGCGCGGTCCTCGGGGCTCTGGCGCCAATCCTCCCAGAGGTCAAGCTGGCCGTTCCCGTTGAGGTCCTTGAAGGCGTAGCCTCCCACCTGGATGAGCTTGGACGCATCCATGACGCCAAGCGTCATCCCGTCCTCATTGATGACGCGCGTCCAGCCGTCCCGGGTCTCCTCCACGGTGTAGGCCGGAGAGCCAGAGCCCCACTCCTCGGCCGCGATGGGATACTCGTCCGCGGAGGGAAGGGACGAGGATGCCTGCGCGGACCCCTCGTCCTGCTCCTGCTCGGAGGTGCTGTCGCACCCAGCAAGGGCCGCAAGGGCGCCTGTCATGGCACCCGCCTGGAGAAAGGTCCTTCTCGACACGTTGTTTTCCATAGAGCCTCCTCGTCCTCCTGTGGGCCTTCATCTGCGCGCGACGGTCCTGCCCGTGTCTTCACGTCGCGCGGTCTCTTGCCCCGAAGCGTATTGCCCAGCCGCGAAAAGGGCTTGCTCGGTCGAGAACGGTCGCCTGTGCGTCGTGTAATGCAGACCCTCAAACGCGAGCGGCTCCCGGAGACGCGCCCCGTCCTGCCTGCCGAAATCCATCTATCATCTTGGTCTGACGGGAGGACGGATGTACAAGGTGCTCATCATCGAGGACGAGGCCGACGAGGCCGCGCTGCTGCGGTCCCACCTCAGCCGCTACGGCAGGGAGCAGGGGATCCCCTTTGACGTGACCTGGCTCAAGACCGCCTTCGACTTCATCTCCGAGGGCGGAAGATACGACCTCG
>CAZUOD010000178.1:0-2263 GCA_964621975.1 uncultured Atopobium sp. | reverse complement strand
CTCCTGGAGAGCTTCGAGCAGCTCAACGCCGCCGGCGCAACAATAATCATGGTCACGCACGACTCCTTCGCCGCGAGCTACGCGCGCCGCGCCCTCTTCCTCAAGGACGGTCGCATCTTCAACGAGATCGTCCGCGGCTCCAAGACGCGCACGCGCTTCTTCGACGAGATCATGGACGTCGTCTCCTTCCTGGGAGGGGAGGGTGCCGATGTACGCTAAGATCGCCCTCGGCAACGTCCGCAAGTCCATCCGGGACTTCTCGGTCTTCTTCCTCACGCTGGCCTTTGGCGTGTGCGTGTTCTACGCCTTTGCCTCCATCAACGACCAGACCGCCGTCATGGAGCTGACGCAGGACGAGCGCGACACGGTCCAGGCCCTCATGGACATCCTCTCCGGGATCAACGTGTTCGTCGTTATCATCCTGGGCTTTCTCGTGGTCTACGCCAACCGCTTCCTCATTCGGCGGCGCAAGCGCGAGTTTGGCATCTACCTCACGCTGGGCATGGACGCCCGACATGTCTCGCTCATCATCGTGATCGAGACGCTCGCGGTGGGCGCGGCGGCGCTCGTGGCGGGCCTGGCCCTGGGCGTGCTGCTCTCGCAGGTCATGATGTATGTGACGGCCGCGCTCTTTGAGGCCACCATAACGGGCTTCGCCTTTGCCTTCTCGCCCACGGCCTGTCTCTCAACCTTTGCGTGCTTCGCGGGCATCTTCCTCGTGACGGTCGTCTTCAACGTGATTACGGTGACCCGCTACAGGCTCATCGACCTCATCAACGCGGACAAGGTGAGCGAGAAGGTCCGCCTGCGCAGCCTGCCGCTCTCGGTGGTGCTCTTCCTCGTCTCGCTCGCGCTCATCGGCGTGGCCTACAAGACGCTCATCGACCACGGCTTTTTGGAGGAGGGGCCGTACTTCTCCATAGCCACCGCGCTCGTGACGGTGGGAACGCTGCTCCTCTTCTTCTCGTTCTCCGGCTTCGCGCTGCGCGCGCTCCAGGCGAGCCCGCGCGCGTACCTCAGGGGCCTCAACATGTTCGTGATGCGCCAGCTCAACAGCCGTGTCAACACCGCGTGGCTCTCCATCAGCATGGTGTGCGCGATGCTCTTCCTGGCGATCTGCGGCGTGTGCTCGGGCTTCTCGCTTGCCACGGGGCTCAACGAGAGCATGCTCTCCACCACGCGCTACGACCTGTCGCTCATAACCTATCCGGCATCGTACGCGATCTCCGCGCAGAGCGAGCAGGAGGCCGGCGAGAACGACGTCTACGACTACGACGCCGACGAGTACGACGCGGACTACGACGCCATCGCCAGCCTGCGGGCCGACATCGAGGACTACGACGAGCTCTTCTCGGACGCCGTGCAGGTGAACTTCTACGGGCTGCTCTCCACCTCCGGTGAGATCCTCTCCGGCTACACCCTGAACGACTTCCTCGAGATCACCGAGTTCGAGGGTAACGCCACCATGGTCCAGACGATTGCGGGCAGCGGCCAGCTGGCCATCGCGCTCGTGAAGGTCTCCGACTACAACGCCCTCGCCGAGCTGGCCGGCGAGGAGACCCTCGATCTGGGCGAGGACGGCTGCGCCCTGTGGAGCGACCTGTTCGGGCTCGAGGACTTCTGGCTCGCGGTCTGCGAGCAGAACCCCACGCTCACGATCCAGGGCCGCGAGCTGACCTTTGTCGAGGACTGTCTCGTGGACCTGCTCGCCTACGACTCGGCGGGCTCGGGCAGCATTACCGGTGCGCTCATCGTCCCCGACGACGTGGTCCCCGAGGGCGAGGTCTCCTCCCAGACGATCGTGAACCTCATGTACAACGGCGAGCGCGAGGACGTGGACGAGGCCGCCTGCGCGGCCGTGGAGGCCGTGTGGACCGGGAGCTACTACAGCGCGGCGATGCTGATCGAGTCCAACTCGAGCGCCACCGTCGCCTTCACCTACCTGGCCATCTACCTCGGCGTGATCCTGCTTTTGACCTGTGCCACGGTGCTCGCGCTCCAGCAGCTCTCCGAGGCCGCCGACAACGTGGGCCGCTACCGCACGCTCGCCAAGCTTGGCGCAGAGCGCGGCATGCTCGACCGCGCGCTGCTCGTCCAGGTGGGGGTGTACTTCCTCCTGCCGCTCGTGGTGGCCCTGTGCCACGCCGCGGTCGCGCTCTCCGTGGTGAGCGACGTCGTGGAGCTGCTGGTGGGCTCCGACATCGGCTCGTCGCTCGCGGGGACGGCCTGCTTTGTGGTGGCGCTCTATGGCGGGTACTTCCTC
>CAZUOD010000177.1:0-2275 GCA_964621975.1 uncultured Atopobium sp. | reverse complement strand
GCCACCCTGCGCGCCTTCGAGAAGCTCACGGGCCGAGACGTCATCCGGCCGGACATCGCGGGCACGATGGGCGCCTACGGGGCGGCCCTCCTCGCCCGCGACCGCGCCGGCGCGGACGGCACCTCCACGATCCTCTCGCGCGAGGAGATCGACAACCTCCAGGTCAGGCACACCAACGTGCACTGCGGTCGCTGCTCCAACAACTGCCTGCTCACCATCAACGACTTCGGCGGTGGCAGGCGCTTCATCACGGGCAACCGCTGCGAGAAGGGCGCCGGCGGCTCGCGCGCACGGAAAAACGACGCGCCCAACCTCTTCGAGTTCAAGAACAAGCTGCTCTTCGACCGCCCGGTGCTCGACGCCGACACCGCCCCGCGCGGCACGGTGGGCATCCCCCGCGCGCTCAACATGTACGAGAACTACCCGTTCTGGCATGCCTTCTTCACCAAGCTGGGCTTCTCGGTGATCCTCTCCGACCAGACGTCTGCGGCCACCTACGACGCGGGCATCGAGTCCATGCCGTCCGAGAGCGTGTGCTACCCGGCCAAGCTCAGCCACGGCCACATCATGAACCTCCTGGGCAAGGACCCGGACTTCATCTGGATGCCGTGCATCCGCTGGGAGCGCCAGGAGGACGACGGCGCCACCAACCACTACAACTGCCCGATCGTCATGAGCTACCCCCAGGCCCTGGGCCTCAACGTCGACGAGCTGGGAGCCAACGGCACCGTGGAGTTCCTCGCGCCGTTCATCCCCTACGACAAGAAGCGCGACCTCAAGCGCCGCCTGTACGAGCTCATCTCCGAGCAGCGTGAGGCCGACGCCGCCGCCGGGAAGGGCCGCGTGCGCGGCAGGCACATCACGCGCTCCGAGATCGACGAGGCCGTGAACTATGCCTGGCAGGCCGACCTCGACTTCAAGGACGCCATGCACCGAGCCGGCGACGAGGCCCTGCGCTGGATCGAGAAGCACGACGCCCACGGCATCGTGCTGGCGGGCCGCCCCTACCACAACGACCCCGAGATCAACCACGCCATCCCGTCCCTGGTGCACTCCTTCGGCTTCGCCGTCCTCACGGAGGACTCCGTGGCCCACAAGATGGCGCCGGAGCGTCCCATCCGCGTGGTCGACCAGTGGATGTTCCACTCGCGCCTGTACCGCGCGGCGCGCTTCGTGGCCTCGAGGAACGACCTCGACCTCATCCAGCTCTTCTCCTTCGGGTGCGGCCTCGACGCCCTGACCACCGACCAGGTCCAGGAGATCCTGGAGGCCTCCGGGAAGATCTACACCGTGCTCAAGATCGACCAGGTGTCCAACCTGGGTGCCGCGCGCATCCGCATCCGCTCGCTCATGGCCGCCCTCTCCGAGCAGCGCGCCGAGCTCGAGCGCGAGGTGGCGGGCGGCGAGGCGCACGAGGTGGAGCCCGTGGGCGTGCACCTGGCCGACGGCTCGCTCGAGCGCGCGCGCACCACGGACACCTCGCGTCGCGCGCCGGTCTACCGCGAGGCCAAGAGCGCCGCCTTCGAGAAGGTCCGCTACACCGAGGACATGCAGAGGGCCGGTTACACCATCCTCGTGCCGCAGATGGCGCCGATCCACTTCGACCTGCTCGAGGAGCTGCTCAAGAGCGCCGGCTACAACGTGGTGCTCCTGCCGTCCGTCGACCAGGGCGCCGTGGAGGCCGGCCTCAAGTACGTGAACAACGACATCTGCTACCCGTCCATCCTGGTGACGGGTCAGATCATGGAGGCCATCGAGTCCGGCGAGTACGACCTCACGCGCACGGCCGTCATCATCACCCAGACCGGCGGCGGCTGCCGCGCAACCAACTACATCGCCCTCATCCGCAAGGCGCTCAAGGACTCCGGTCACCCGGAGGTTCCGGTGATCAGCCTCACCGCCGCCTCGGGCCTCGACGAGAGCAACCCGGGCTTCAAGCTGCTCAGCCAGCCCGACCTGCTCCTCAAGGCCGTGAACGCCCTGCTCTACGGTGACCTCATCATGCAGCTGCTCTACCGGTGCCGCCCCTACGAGGCCGAGCCGGGCGCGGCGGACGCGCTCTACGGCCGCATGATGGCAGAGGCCAAGGGCGTCATCGTGGGCGGGGGCTCCAGGCGCTTCCACGAGCTCTGCCAGCGCACCATCAACGCCTTCGAGACGCTGCCGCTCGTGAACGACCGCTCGAAGCCGCGCGTGGGCGTGGTCGGGGAGATCCTCGTGAAGTTCCACCCCACGGCCAACAACCAGGTGGTCAAGGTCATCGAGCAGGAGGGCT
>CAZUOD010000176.1:0-2275 GCA_964621975.1 uncultured Atopobium sp. | reverse complement strand
GTGCGCCGGGTCCGCAGCCACAGGGCCTAGCGTTTCCTGACCGGCCGGCGGGGCCCCGGGATTCCGCCGGCCGGTCATGCGGATGTTGACATGAGAGCACCCAAGCCCTCCACGGTGATCGCGATCCTGCTGCTTCTTTGCGGCCTAGGCGTCATGCTGCTGCCCACAGCGCTTGACGCCTGGGCCCGCCTTGCTGCTCAGCTTGAGGTCGAGGGCTACAACGAGGTGCTCGAGGCCGAGACGGCAGACTACTCTGCCCTGTGGGAGGCGGCCGAGGAGTACAACCGGTTGGTGGCTGAGGCCGGTGGCATCGGCGGATCGTCCACCGGAGAGACGGTCCCTGACGCCACGGGGCTGCTGGATCCGCTGGGCACCGGGATGATGGGCTATGTGGACATACCGAAGATCGACGTCCATGTGCCCATCTACCAAGGAATCGATGAGTCAGCGCTCCAGGCCGGGGCCGGCTGGTGGCCAGGTTCGAGCCTGCCGACCGGCGGCTCCTCCACGCACTGCGTGCTCACGGCGCATACAGGCCTGGTCCGGGCGAGGATGTTCACCGACCTCGACCAGCTCGAGATAGGTGACACCTTCACCGTGACGGTCCTGGACCGTACGCTCACCTACGAGGTCGACCAGATACTCGTCACGGAGCCCAGCGACCTCTCTGCGCTCGGCGTGGAGGAGGGGGCCGACTACGTGACCCTGTACACCTGCACGCCCTACGGGGTGAACACCCACCGCCTCCTCGTGCGGGGGCATCGTATCCCCACGTCAGAGACGGTGGAATACGAGGGCATCGATGACTCGGGCGTGCTGCTTCCGGCGGCGGCGCTGGCTCTGGCTCTGGGTATGGCGCAGGTGGTGGCAACACCAATCCGCAGCCGCGCGCGGCGCCCGCGGCTCGCACGGCGCTTGCCCGGGCACATGGCCCCCACGGGTGGCGTGGGACCCCCGCGAGACGGCCCACATGAGAGATGGAAAGCACGGCATGAGGCGAGAGGTGAGTGAGATGACTGGGTCGGCAACAACAGCGGGGAGGGGCTGGCGCGCCATGCGGGCCCTCGTGACAGCGTTGGCAGGTCTCGCATTGATGATGGCCCTTCTCCCGGTTTGTGCGTCGGCGACCTCTGGCCCGACGCTGACCGTCCGTTACGGCAGGGAGGGGACGACCTTCTCCGCCTATCTGGTGGCCGTGGCCGGTGAGGACGGCTGGGAGGTCGCGGGCGAGCTCGCCGACTGCCCGGTGAAGCTGCCCGATGATGACGCCGCGTCTTCCGAGTGGGCAGATGCCGCGTCTGCGCTTGCTGCTTACGTGGCGCTCCTTTCGCCCGAAGCGTCGGCCAGCGCGACGGTGCACGATGGGCAGGCCGCGCTCTCACTGCCCTCGGACGGTCTCTACCTGGTCGTCGGTGAGGCGGTGACGGGAGATGACGGATCGGTCTATCTTCCCACCTCGGCCCTGGTGCTCGTCTCGGGAGACGCCGAGATAGACCCCAAGGAGGAGGCCATCCCGCCCAGCGATGAGGAGCTTGCCTACACCGTCACCAAGGTATGGGAGGGTGGCGAAGACGCCCGGCCCGACTCCGTCACGATCGAGCTTCTGCGCGACGGCGAGGCCGCGGGCTCAGTCGAGCTCTGCGAGGAGAACGGCTGGTCATGGTCTTGGACGGACGAGGCGGGCCACCTCTGGCAGGTCGCCGAGACGGACGTGCCGGACGGCTTTGAGGTCTCGGTGAGCAGCGATGGCACGGACTTCACAGTGACGAACTCCTGGCTTGGCGAGACGGACGTGCCCGCTGATGGGGAGTCCTCGGACGGCTCGGCCTCCGGGGGCTCGGTGCCCGTGACGGGCGAGGTCCTGCTTCCCATAGGCGTCTGCCTCTGCGCGGGAGTTGCCGTCCTGCTCGTGCGCAAGGCGCTCTCCCGGAGGGACTAGCTCAGGCCCAATAACAGGAGCGCGCTCGGCCTACTCCCCGCGCTGGGCGAGAAACGCCCGGGTGCGCTCCTCGCGCGGGTGGTCGAGCACCTGCTCGGCATCGCCCTGCTCCACGATCACGCCGCCGTCCATGAAGATCACGCGGTCGGCCACCTCGCGCGCGAACGACATCTCGTGCGTGACCACCACCATCGTCATGCTCTCGGCGGCAAGGCCCTTGATGACGCGCAGCACCTCGGCGGTGAGCTCGGGGTCCAGGGCGCTCGTCGGCTCGTCGAAGTACACGATGTCGGGATGCAGGGCCAGGGCCCGGGCGATGCTCGCGCGCTGCTGCTG
>CAZUOD010000175.1:0-2302 GCA_964621975.1 uncultured Atopobium sp. | reverse complement strand
CCCGGCACGAGGACCGCACCCAAGACAGCGGGACGCCCCACAAGGAGACCTGAGGGGCGCAGGCCCAGGGAGCACAAACCCACACCACGAGAGTCCGTGCCACGCCGCCGGCCTCCGCGCAGGCCCGCCGTGCTCATCGTCCTGATGGTGGTTCTTGCCGTCACGGCGGCGATTGCCCTGCCGAGGGCGTGCAGCTCGTCCGCCGATGAGGCGCAGCAGCAGGACATCACCTCTTCCGAAACCGAGACGTCCACGTCAGATGACGGAGACGAGGGCGAGGACGACACCGAAGCGGAGTCATCCACCGCCGAAGGACCCACGAGCACCCCAGAGAGCCAGTGGGCCCAAGGCACCATGCCCTACCTCTACCAGACCGACCCGCAGTGGGCGGACGTCGAGTACGCGGGCGGGCTCCTCTCCGTGACGGGCTGCGGGCCAACGGCGCTCTCGATGGTCTACATCTACCTCACGGGCGACACCAGCATGGACCCCGTGGCCATGGCGGAGTTCAGCACCGAGAACGGCTTCGCGATCGAGGGCAGCGGCACCTCCTGGACCCTCATGACCGAGGGCGCCGCGCTCCTCGGGCTCTCGAGCGAGGTGCTGCCTGCCGTGGCGTCCCAGATCGAGGCCGCGCTCGAGGCCGGCAACCCCGTCGTCTGCGTCATGGCGCCGGGCACCTTCACCGATGTGGGGCACTTCATCGTGCTCGAGCGCATGACGTCCGACGGCGAGGTCGTGGTCCACGACTCAAACAGCGTCGAGCGCAGCATGCGGACCTGGAGCCTGGACCTCATCTGCTCGGAGGCCGAGAACATCTGGAGCATCTCGCTCGCGTAGCGCTACCTGGCATGCGCCGACTGGAGGAGCCGGGCATAGCCCTTGGCGAACCGCTCCGACCTAGGGCCGGCGGCATCCTTGGCGGGCACGACGCCGTGCTCGTCCGAGACGAGAAACACCTCCTCTGGGTGCAGCGTCCCGGCGAGAAGCTCCTCGAACGTCCCCGGCCTGCGAACCACGGGCATCCCCAGGGCCTTAGCGAGGTCAGTCATGAGGGTCGTGGCCCCGGAGGGGCGCTCGTCGGGCGACATGCCGCAGAGGAGGGTGCCGTCGACCACCGCCCAGAGCGTCTCCGGGGGCACCCCGGTCTCCGTGGCCTCCGCCTCGGAGGCGCGCGCCCGGTCCGCGAGGGCGGAGGCGGTCGTCACGGCCAGCGGCTCATAGGGGCCCACCGTCATGGCGGCGCGATCCCGCTCGTCCATGATGAGCATGAGCACGCCGTCGGGATACGCGGCGGCACCCTCGGCGAGCGTCCACTCCATGTGCTGCTTTGCCCAGGCAACGAGCTGCGGCGATACGGCGTGCCCGCCCACGATCCTCTGGCCCAGCGCGCGCAGGTGACGGTTCTCGAGCACGACGGTGCGGTCGGCGAGGCGCCACCGGCAGACCAGCCGCGGACGCCCCAGCGTGAAGCCCCTCATCTCGTCCGGCATGCGTCCCCCTTCGTCGCGGCACCAGCGCATTATTCTACCCGCTGCCGCACGGGCACGGGACGGCGGGCGGGGCCTTGGCCCCGCCCGCCGATGAGGCGCCCGCAGCGGTAACGCCCCTCGCCCTTGTGAATACACGGATCAGCGGCACGGCCTCCGGGCATCCGCTACCTGAATATCTCGTCGTGCGTGCCCGTCCTTTGGAGGAACGCGACCCCGTCGCACTCTCGCCAGACGATGAGCCAGTCCCCGGCGTTGGCCACGTGACACTCGCTGCTCCCGCGCCACGCGCCCTTGAGGCTGTGCATGCGGTGGCGCCTCCTCAGCTCCTCGCGCGACTCGGGCGTGTTCTCGATGATGAGGCCGATGACGGCGAGCAGGTCCCCCTCGTCGAGCCCACGCCTCCTGACCCTCTTCAGGTCGCGAGAGAACGACGGCATGAACGTCGCCCTGAGCCTCATCCCTGGGCCCCGGCGGCGGCGAGGAGGGAGGCCGCGTCGTCATAGAGCTCGTAGTCGCCCGACTCGATGGCGGCGTCCGTCTCGGCTATCGCGCGCAGGCTCTCGTCGTTCGGCTCGTACGAGCGCAGGTTCAGGGGGATCGAGCGCTCCCGGACCATCTGGGTGTAGAAGGCCCTCGTGACCGAGCCGAGGTCGAGGCCGTAGTACTCGGCCACCTCGCTCGCGTCGGACTTCAGCTCGTCGCTGAGCCTCACCGTGATCGTTGCCATGGTCTCCTCCCGTCTCCCCCTGCGTCCCGTATTGTACCGCTGTTCGATCATTTGAAGTCAATTGACGCCAAATGGCTGCATG
>CAZUOD010000174.1:0-2353 GCA_964621975.1 uncultured Atopobium sp. | reverse complement strand
GCGACGAGGACGACGTGGCCGGCAACCACGGCGCCACCATCGGCTCGGTGAGCCCGGCGCAGCTGGCCTACCTCGCCGACCGCGGGCTCTCCCGCGCCGACGCCGAGGCCCTCTTCGTGCGCGCGCTCTACGAGGAGGCCGTGATGTGCGCCCCCTGCCCCGAGGCCCGCGCCGTGGCGGAGCGCAGCGGACGCGCGCTCGTGGACCCCGAGGAGCTGATGTGACGGTGGCAGACGTCCGGGACAACCCCTACCGCGCGGACTTTCCCCTCCTGGCGGGAAGCCCTGACCTCGCGTACCTCGACAGCGCGGCCACCGCGCAGCGCCCGGCCTGCGTGCTCGACGCCGAGCGCCGCTTCTACGAGACCATGAACGCCAACCCCCTGCGCGGGCTCTACGGCCTCTCCGTCGAGGCCACGGCCGCCGTCGCCGAGACGCGCGAGCGCGTCGCCCGCCTCATCGGCGCGGCCGACGCGAGCGAGGTGGTCTTCCTCCGCAACACCACGGAGGCGCTCAACCTCGTGGCCACGGGCTTCTCGCCGTGCGTGCTCGGCCCCGGCGACGAGGTGGCCATCACCGTCATGGAGCACCACTCCAACCTGATCCCGTGGCAGCGGGCCTGCCGGGCCGCGGGCGCGAGGCTCACCTACCTCTACCCAACGCCCGACGGCACGCTCACGGACGCCGAGATAGCGTCCAAGGTGGGGCCGCGCACCAAGATCGTGGCCTGCGCGGAGGTCTCCAACGTCCTGGGGTGCCGCCTGCCCGTGGAGCGCCTCGGCGAGGCCGTGCACGCCCACGGCGGCTACCTCGTGGTGGACGCGGCTCAGTCCGTGCCGCACCTGCCGGTCGACGTGGGCGAGCTCGGGGCCGACTTCCTGGCCTTCTCGGGACACAAGGCGCTCGGCCCGATGGGCGTGGGCGTGCTCTGGGGCCGCCACGAGCTCCTCGAGCGCACCGAGCCCCTGCTCACGGGCGGCGAGATGATCGACTCCGTGCGCGAGCAGGACGCCACCTGGGCCCCGGTCCCCACGAGGTTCGAGGCCGGCACGCAGGACGCCGCCGGGATCTGCGCCACCGGGGCGGCGCTCGCCTACCTCACCGAGGCCGTGGGCTACGAGGCCGTGGCCGAGCGCGAGGCGGCCCTCGTGGCCCATGCGTGGGAGCGCCTCTCCGAGCTGCCGTGGGTGGACCTCATCGGCCCCGCCGACCCCGCGCGCCACCACGGCGTCATCAGCTTCAACGTGCGCGGCGTCCACCCGCACGACGTGGCGAGCATCCTCGACGCCAGCGGCGTGTGCATCCGCGCCGGCCACCACTGCGCGCAGCCGCTGCTCGCGTGGCTCGGCGTGGAGAACCTCGCCTGCTGCCGCGCGAGCCTCGCCTTCTACAACGACGCGTCCGACATCGACCGCCTCGTGGGTGGCCTCGAGCAGGTCTGGGGGATCTTCCATGGCAACGACTGACCTCTACAACGCCGAGTTCATGGACCACGTCTCGCACCCGGACTACAAGTACCGGCTCGAGGACGCCGACTGCACGCACGAGGGCGTGAACCCCTCCTGCGGGGACGAGCTGGCCTTCTCGGTGCGCTTCGCAGAGGACGGGACCATCGGCGAGGCGGCGTTCACCGGCCACGGCTGCGCCATCAGCCAGGCCAGCGCCGACATCATGAGCGACCTCATGGTGGGCAAGACCCCCGAGCGGGCGCGCGAGCTCTGCTCGCTCTTCATGCGGATGGTCCGCGGCGAGGAGACCGACGACGCCGCGCTCGAGGAGCTCGGGGACGGCGTGCTGCTGCGCGACATCGCGCACATGCCGGCGCGCGTGAAGTGCGCCGAGCTCGCCTGGCGCACGCTCGACGAGATGCTCGCCACAAGAGAGGGCTGAGCGATGGCCGGGATGTTCTCCACCAAGGGCATGTACGCCCTGCGCGCGATGGCCGACCTCGCGGCGCACGACGGCTGGGTCTCGCTGGGGGACGTGGCGCGTCGCCAGAACATCTCGCGCAAGTACCTCGAGCAGGTCATCTCGCTCATGCACAAGGCCGGCTTCGTGGTGAGCCAGCGCGGGAAGGGCGGCGGCTACAAGCTCACGCGCGCGCCCGAGGACTACACCCTCGGGGAGGTCCTGCGCGCGGCGGAGGGGTCGTCCCTCGCGCCCGTGAGCTGCCTCGACTGCGCCAACGACGAGCTCTGCCCGCAGCTGGGGACCTGTGCCACCGTGGGCGTCTGGCGCGACCTCGGCCGCGTGACGTCAGGCTACCTCGACAGCAAGACCCTCGCCGACCTCGTGCAGCCCGACGACGAGAACGCCGCGCCCTGCACCGCCCGCCCGCGGTAGCGGCCGGCCGG
>CAZUOD010000173.1:0-2364 GCA_964621975.1 uncultured Atopobium sp. | reverse complement strand
ACGCGTTTCGCTGGGTCTCGGGGTTGTCGCGCTGAATTTGGAAATCGACGCCTATGTGGAGGGTCTGAGCTAGAAGAGGCATGCAGGCCGTGACAAACGCTATTGCTGTGGTAGCATTTGACGGAGCCCATACCGGGCAACGTGAGAGGAGAGGACAATGGCTGAGGAGAAGACGTACACGTTCCGCTGCACCGTCTGCGGCTGGGAGGTCACCGTCGACACGCCCGAGCTTCCCGAGGACTTCGTCTGCGAGTTGTGCGGCGTCGGCCCGGACCTGTTCGAGCTCGTCGAGGAGTAGCGCTCGCATACCGAGCGTCTGGGGCGGCCTTTTGCGAGAGGTCGCCCCTTTCTCGTGAGCGGCTCGCGCCGGTGCGGGTAGAATGTGACAGCGTACCTTGGCAACGGCATGGTGGCAGCGTCCCCATCCCATCTCGTGGGGGTGACTGGTTTCGACAGGGTGGGTCTGAGATGGGCAGCAGGCCGTGGTCTCCTCGCCACGTTAAACAGGGGTACCGTCAAATTGAATTGACGACACTTACACTTATGAGCCTCAGCTGGCTCTCGCTGCTTAATTAGATAGCGGCGCGTCAAACCGGGGATTGCTCCCGTTCCCGGGGCGGCGTCATTGCAGGGAGTTGCTCGCGCGGACGTAGTCGGTATGCCGCGCGCTAAGACCGAACCGGCTGGGAGGCCAAGCGCGGGTCACCGGGTGCGCGGCCTCTGAGACCTAACCGGCGACTGAGCCTGGAGACACCTGTCAGGGGCTTGTTCTGGACCGGAGTTCGATTCTCCGCACCTCCACCATGCATGCTCGCGGCCGCCGACCCGCTTGGATCGGCGGCCTTCTGCGCAAGCGGCGCACAATCGTCGGGCCCGGGTGTACGCTCAAGGCCCATCGCAACCGAGGAGGCCACATGTCCACCACAAGCAACATTGCGCCGGCGCTCGTGCTCGAGGGCGGGGGGTTTCGTGGCATGTTCACGGCCGGCGTGCTCGACGTGCTCCAGGAGCGGGGCATCTATGGCTTCTCGAGCATCTGGGGCGTCTCGGCCGGGGCCATCAACGGGGCCAACTTCCGCTCCAGGCAGATCGGTCGCACCATGCGCGACATCTTGGCCTTTCGGGATGACAAGCGCTTCATGTCACTGTGGTCGCTCGTGAAGACGGGCGACATGGCCGGGGCTGACTTCATGTATCACGAGGTGCAGGACACCCTTGACCCGTGTGACCTCGACACCTTCAATGCGAGCGAGACGGCGTTGTTCGCGGTGGTCTCCAATGTGGACACGGGGGAGGCGGACTACCTCCCCGTGCGCCGCTACCCCGAGGACGTGGACAAGGTGCGGGCCTCGGCGTCCCTGCCGGCGATCTCGCGCATCGTGGAGATCGAGGGTCACCACTACCTCGACGGGGGCACCACGGACTCCATCCCGTTCGAGGTCGCGATGGGCCTTCCCGGGGCGCGGGAGGTCGCGGGCCACGTCCCGGCGGGGCGCGCGCTCGTGGTGCTCACGCAGGACCGCGGCTACGTGCGCGACCATGGGAGCGAGGCGCTTGCGCTGAGGTCGCACCGCTACGACAGGTACCCGCGCTACAGGGAGGCGCTCTCCACGCGCGCCGAGCGCTACAACGCCCAGCGAGAGCGGCTCTGGGGGCTCGAGCGCGAGGGCCGCTGCCTGGTCGTGGCGCCTGAGAGGCCGGTCACCGTGGGGTCATCCACGCGAGACGGGGAGTCGCTGCTCACGCTCTACGTCGAGGGCCGACGCCAGGCTGAGGCCCGCCTGGCCGAGATAGACGCGTTCTGCTGCGGGGAGTGACGCCGCCCGCGCCCTGGCGCATGCGCGGGGCGCGGCGTGAACGGGTTGTGTGCGGAAAATTCACCAGCTCAGAGCCGTTGCGTTGCTGTATACTCATACGGCTTTTCCACAGAGCCCCGTACTCTCTGACAAAAAAGCGCCGCGGTCTGTCCAGAGGCCGCCAACAAGCAGGCACGTAGGAGGAGTCAAGTGAAGAAGTCGACTCAGTTCGCCAAGCCTGGCGAGGTCGAGCGCAAGTGGGTGCTCATCGACGCCGAGGGCGCCACGCTCGGTCGTCTCGCCACCACGGCCGCCATGGTTCTCCGTGGCAAGAACAAGCCTCAGTACACGCCCAACGCCGACACCGGTGACTTCGTCGTCATCATCAACGCCGACAAGGTCGTCCTCACGGGCAGTAAGGCCGACCACAAGCAGTACTGGCGCTACTCCGGCTACCTCGGCGGGCTCAAGCTCGAGAGCTTCCGTGAGGCCATGAAGAAGCACCCCGAGCGCGTCATCGAGCACGCCGTCAAGGGCATGCTCCCCAAGACCACCCTCGGTCGCACGC
>CAZUOD010000172.1:0-2378 GCA_964621975.1 uncultured Atopobium sp. | reverse complement strand
CGCCCCGCCTCACACGCGCTCGCAGCGTACCGCCAGCACCATCGAGCCGCCCTGCGTGCGCGTGAAGAGCGTGAGGTCGAACCCGCCCGACGTCACCTCGTCCGTCGAGGTGTCCCCGAGCGAGGCCACCTCGACCACCTCGTACTCGTAGGTGGTCCCGTCCGCGCACGTGAAGTACACCGCATCGCCCGCCGCGAGCGACCCGAGCCGCCCGAAGTGCGCGTCGTAGTTGTAGCCGGCCACCACGAGGGTGCCCGCGCGCGCCGTCCCGTAGTAGCGGCACGGCGTCTCCTCCAGCTGCTCGTCGGACCACGCGCTCGCCACCGGCAGCTCGAGCCCCAGCGACGGCACCGTGAGGTAGCCCACGTACCACACGCCGTCCACCTCGACGGCCTCCATGCCGTAGCCGTCCTCGGGGTCGGTCGCCTCGCCCGCGGCCACGGCCTCGGCCACCTGCTCCATGACCTCGGCCACGTCCCCGGCCGCGCGCGACTCGTCCCAGCGCACCCACGCGAACAGGGACAGCGCCCCCACAAGGAGCGCCGTCCCCACCGCCATCAGGACAAGGCCGGCCCTGTGCCTCATGCCTCGCGCGACCTCCGGCCAAGCATCAGCGCCGCGCCCACGAGAAGCACGCCCACGCCCGCCGCCGCGAGGATCGGCACGACCCACGAGGGCGTGCCCGTGGACGGCAGGTCAGACGAGGTCGTGCTCGAGGCGGGCGTCTCGGTGACCGGCTCCTCCTCGACCGGCGCCTCGGTGAGCGAGCCCACCTTGGGCGTGGCGTCCACGTCGTAGACGTAGACCTCCGCGTCCTCGTCGTACATCGGCACGCTCACGAGAAACGGCGCCACGGCCTCGAAGCCATCGGCCGCCTCGGTCTGCACCACCAGGTAGAGCCCCAGGTCAAGTCCCGTGGCGCTCATCACGCCGTCGGAGCCCACCTCATACGACGCGCCGGCCACGCCCGCCGCCTCGGCGTACTCGGCAAGCTCCTCGGCAAGGCCCGTGGCATCCAGGTCGTCAAGCGAGACGCCGCTCTCGGCGAACTCCGCGCTCAGGTCAAACGAGTAGTTCCCGTCGTCCTCGGCGATGTCGCCCACGCGGTAGAGCGTGAGCGTGCCCCCGGCGACGGCCTCGTCCTCATAGGTCATCGTGACCGTGATCGAGCCCGGCTGGGACTGGTCCGGCACCTCGTGGGCGTAGGCCACCCCGCCCGCGAGGCAGCAGAGCGCCGTCGCCAGCGCAGCGACCAGCGCACAAGCCCCCCAGTTCTTCCTCATCCTAGGTACCTCCTTCTTCCTCGCCCCTTCGGGCGCGTTTGACAACGCCTCCATGGCCGCCCGCCGAGAGGCGGCGCGTCCGCACGAGCACGCCAACAAGCAGCAGCACCAGGAGCGGCACCGCCACGATGGGCGCCACCAGCGTCGGCTCCACCTGCATCGCGTCCGCCGAGACGCGCACCGCAGACGACGCGCTCTCCACCCGGTGCCCACGCACCAGCAGCCGGTGCGTGTTGATGCCGTAGGGCGTGCACGTCATGAGGGTGCACAGGTCCTCCCCCTCCTCGATGGCCAGCTCGCTGAAGTCCGTGGGCTCCACGATGCGGATCTGGTCCACCTCGTAGGTGAGGGTCTCGTCCAGCACCGTGATGGTGAAGGTGTCCCCCACCTCGAGCTGGTCGAGGTTGGTGAAGAGCTCCGCGCTCGCCAGCCCCCGGTGCCCGGAGATCACCGCGTGCGTGCTCTCCCCGCCCACAGGAAGGCTGCTGCCCTCCAGGTGCCCCACGCCCACCTGCAGCACGGCACTGCTCGTCCCGTGGTAGATGGGCAGGTAGCAGTCGATCTTGTCTATCTCGATGTAGCCGATGACCTCCGTGCCGTCCACACTGAGAAGACTCTCGTACTCCTCCAGCTCCTCGTCGCTCAGGCTGAACCTGTCTGCCTTGCCGACAAGGGACTCGTTGTAGGCGCGCGCCTCCTCGAGCAGCGCCTCGTAGTCCTCGTCGCCAAGGCCTGCCACCGCCTCCGCGTAGCCCGTGATGGCCCTCGATTGGTGCATCGAGTTCCACCAGTCGCTCACGGTGGGATACAGCAGCAGGGAGAGACCTACGAGAAAGACCACGACCAGGGCCACGGTAGTGATGGTTTTCCTGCTCGGCTTCCTCATTCGCTCGCTTCCGCCTCCCGAAGGGCTCTCCTTGGTGCTGTAGGATTCCAGTGGGGGCCGGAGGGGAGGAGCGTCCTCCCCTCCGGGCTTTGGCTGTCCTTCTCAGCGCTCTGGCGCTGAGCTCAGACGGTCAGAGACGTGCCTTAGGCGTTGCTGCCCATGCGACGACGCACGACGAGCGTGACGCCAGCACCGATGACGAGAGCCGC
>CAZUOD010000171.1:0-2380 GCA_964621975.1 uncultured Atopobium sp. | reverse complement strand
GCACGGGTGAGGAAGCTCCGCTGGCTGCCCTGGACCACCTCATCGTCCTCGCGCAGGTGCCCCAGCAGAAGCGGGCTCTCCGGATCATGCCGGGTCTGGAAGTTCTCGAGCGCGAGCTCGGGGCTCCTGTTGGCGTAGCAGTAGCGACACCCGTTGGGACAGGAGTCGTAGGCGCCGATGTCTCGGCTCTCCATGCAGTGGCAGCCTCGCCTCATGCCCCGATGCTTGAGCTCGCGGAACTCGACGCCGTTCGCCGCACCGAGCATCGGGAGGGTCACGCACCCGGAGGGTCGGATGCCGTAGCGCTCCCATGAGCCGTTCGAGGCGCAGGTCTGGATGCGAATCCCGTGCGCGCCAGCAATGCGTCCGAGGCCCGCGGCCAGCCGGTCCATGTCCACGTCCGTGAGCGGCCTGATGTCCGGAAAGTTGAGCTCGAGCTTCCTGTACATCTCGACGAAGCTGAAGACGCAGCGATCCACGTGGCCCGCGAGACGTGCGCACAGGTGCTCGAAGGTCGCGAGGTGCCGCTCGACGGTGTAGCCTCGCGTGAGCAGCACAGGGTCGTAGCGCCAGCAGATGCGCCGCGCGCCCACGATCTCCTCGAGCTCGAGCAGGGTGTCCGCCGAAGTGTCGATGTCGGGCACGCGCGGCTCGATATCCGTGCCGTACGCCGTGATCGTGTAGTGGAAGTACGTGTTGAAGCGGCCCGTTATCTCGCGCAGGCGCGGAAGGATGGGGCGATAGTCCTTGCTGCAGAACACGACCACGTCGACCTTCTCGGGCGTGAGCTCGTAGCGCGTGACCTTATGCGGAAACATCGGGTTGCGCGTGAGGGCGTAGCCCTCCTCGAAGCGACGGAGCAGCCAGGGCGTATACCACTGGACCGTGTCCGTGCGCGCACCGGTGTTGATGATCATGCGTCCTCCAGTCCGGCCCCACCATACGCTTGAGGGGGAGCAGGCCCCAAACCTTACGAAAGAGAAAGCCGGCAGTAAGCGACATCGATGGCTCCCGACGCCCTCGGCGGCGAGCATGGGATCATCAGAGCCGATCCGTCCGAGGGGGTTCGTCATGAAGCGGGTCATCTTCATCGCGCTCGTCATCATCGCTGGGCTCGCCGTCATCCTCGATGACGGTCGCCCGCGCTCGGTGCGCCGACGGCGATGACGCGCCTGCAAGTCTGGGGCTAGACCCTCCCCGCAAGCCCCTCCTCCACGCACGCAAGCCAGGACGCACGCTCCTCGGGCGTGCTCGCGTCAAGCCCGCCGAGGTTGTGCCAGTGGCCCTCGCCCACGCCGAGCTGCCAGAACGTGGCATCAAGCAGCGTGCCCTGGATGCCGTCGCCCAGGCGCTCGCGCATGTAGTCCGTGGGGTTGGACGAGGTGGTGAAGGCATCCACGCGCTCGATGTGCCCGAGCTTGCCCGCGAGCCCCGAGCCCGTGGCCTCCCATGAGAAGCCGGGGAGCATCACCCGGTCAAGCCAGCCGCGAAGCATCGCGGGGACGTCGTTCCACCACACGGGAAACACGAGGGCGAGCCTATCGCAACGCGCAAGCTGCTCCTGGTAGCGCGCCACGAGCGGGTCGAGCACGAGGCCCTCGGAGTAGCCCGCCAGCTCCTCTCGCGACATCGCCGGCTCAAAGCCGTCCGCGTAGAGGTCGATGAGCTCCCAGGTGCGACCGGCTCGATCCAGCCCGCGCTGGACCGCACCCAGCACGGCGTGCGTGAAGCTTCCCTCCCACGGATGGCAGTAGACGATGAGCGTGCGTGCGGCGTTCTCGGACATGGCCCCTCCCTTGGGTCGTGTCAAGGCTATGCGATCGGATGGCCCGTCTCGCCGAAGAGCTCCGCATCAAGCTCCGCGAGCTCGTCGGGCACAGAGCCGGGCTCCACGACAAACTTCCGGAGCCGCCACACAGTGTAGCGCCCGGACGAGGAGAGTGGGACATCACGCGACATGCCCCGAGACCCGACGCCTCACCGGGACGCGCCGCGAATCCCCGCGCTCGCCGCTCCGTGACGAGGCGACGGCGCTTCCAGGACGCGGCTATCCGAGTACCTCGGAGGCGATCCGGGCCGTCTCGGTGGCGTCCCTCGCGTAGAAGTCCGCCCCCACCATGCGCGCGTACTCGGGCGTGAGCACGGCGCCGCCCACCACGACCTTGCACCACGGCGCGCGCTCGCGCACAAGCGCGATCGTCTCGGCCATGGCCGGGACGGTGGAGGTCATGAGGGCGGACAGCCCCACCAGACGCACGTGGCGCTCGACCACGGTCTCGGCCACGAGCTCCGGGTCCACGTCCCGACCGAGGTCGATGACGTCGAAGCCGTAGTTCTCGAGCAGCATGCGCACGATGTTCTTGCCGATGTCGTGGATGTC
>CAZUOD010000170.1:0-2383 GCA_964621975.1 uncultured Atopobium sp. | reverse complement strand
TCGCCAAGGTGGGCAACACCGTCATCGTCAACGGCGGCGTCAACGCCAAGATGGTCGGCCAGCCCGCCCCCAAGATCGCCGAGGCGGCCGGCGTCTCGGTGCCCGCGAGCACCAAGGTCCTCATCGGCGAGGTCAGCTCGGTCGAGCCCTCCGAGCCCTGGGCCCACGAGAAGCTCACCACCATCCTCGGCATGTATCGCGCCGCGGACTTCGATGACGCCCTCGCCAAGGCCGAGCGCCTCATCGCCGACGGCGGCTACGGCCACACGAGCTCGCTGTTCATCGACACGCGCGAGAAGGAGAAGATCGCGCGCCACGCCGCGACCATGAAGACGTGCCGCATCCTCATCAACACCCCCGCCGCGCAGGGCGCCATCGGCGACATCTACAACTTCAAGCTCGCGCCGTCGCTCACCCTCGGCTGCGGCTCCTGGGGCGGCAACTCCGTCTCCGGCAACGTCGGCCCCCAGCACCTGCTCAACATCAAGTCGGTCGCAGAGAGGCGTGAGAACATGCTGTGGTTCCGGGTCCCCGAGAAGGTCTTCTTCAAGAAGGGCTGCATGCCCGTGGCCCTGCGCGAGCTCTCCGAGGTCTACGGCAAGAAGCGCGCCTTCATCGTCACCGACCAGTTCCTCTACAAGAGCGGCTTCACCAAGAAGATCGAGGAGTCCCTCGACGAGCAGGGCATCCTCCACTCCAGCTTCTGGGACGTCGCGCCCGACCCCACGCTGCAGTGCGCGATGGAGGGCCTGAAGCAGCTGCGCGCCTTCGAGCCCGACTGCATCATCGCCATCGGCGGCGGCTCGGCCATGGACGCCGGCAAGATCATGTGGTCCATGTACGAGAACCCCGACGAGAAGTTCGAGGACATGTCCATGGACTTCATGGACATCAGGAAGCGCGTCTACACCTTCCCCGAGATGGGCAAGAAGGCCTTCTTCGTGGCCATCCCCACCTCCTCGGGCACGGGCTCGGAGGTGACGCCCTTCTCCATCATCACCGACGCCACCACCGGCACCAAGTGGCCCATCGCCGACTACCAGCTCCTGCCCAACATGGCCATCGTCGACACCGACAACATGATGACCCAGCCCAAGGGCCTCACCGCCGCCTCCGGCGTGGACGTGCTCACCCACGCCCTCGAGTCCTACGTCTCGGTCATGGCGTCCGACTACACCGACGGACTCGCCCTGCGCGCGATGAAGCTCGTGCTCACCTACCTCGAGCGCGCCTATGACGACGGCTCCGACGTGGAGGCCCGCGACCACATGGCCAACGCGTCGTGCCTGGCCGGCATGGCCTTTGCCAACGCGTTCCTCGGCGTGAACCACTCGATGGCCCACAAGCTCGGCGCCTACCACCACATCGCGCACGGCATGGCCAACGCCGTCATCCTCACGCGCGTCATGCGCTACAACGCGGCCGAGCGCCCCGTCAAGATGGGCACCTTCCCGCAGTACGACCACCCCAAGACGCTCGCGCGCTACGCCGAGGCCGGCCGCTTCTGCGGCATCACCGGCGAGACCGACCGCGAGGTCTTCGAGAACTTCGTCGTGCGCATCAACGAGCTCTGCCGTCACGTGGGCGTGCCCGAGACCATCGCCGGCTTCGGCGTCGACGAGCAGTACTTCCTCGACACCCTCGACGAGATGTCCGAGAACGCGTTCAACGACCAGTGCACCGGCGCCAACCCGCGCTACCCGCTCATCTCCGAGATCAAGCAGCTCTACCTCGACGCCTACTACGGCAACGAGCCGAGCTTCTACGAGGACTAGCCAAGACAGGTTCTGCTCGTTGCCCAGAAGGAGGTAGCTATGGAACTTTCCGACAGCAAGCAGCTCATCGTCGAGCGCCACAACAAGGCCGTCTACGTCGACGGCGGGCGCATCGTCAAGGTCTTCAAGGCCGAGAAGCCCGCGTCCGACATCTTCAACGAGGCGCTCAACCTCGCCCGCGTGACCGAGGCCGGCGTCCGCGTCCCCAAGGTCATCGAGGTCTCGCAGGTCGAGGGCGGCTCCTGGGCGCTCTCCACGGAGTACGTCGCTGGCGTCACCATGCGCTCGCTCATGGAGCAGGCCGAGGGCACGCCCGAGTATGACGCCCTGCTCGAGCGCTTTGTGGACTTCCAGATCGAGATCCAGTCCACGGTCGCGCCCGAGCTGCTGAAGGACCAGAAGACCAAGGTCGCCGCCATGATCGGCAAGGTCAAGGAGATCGACCCGTCCGTGCGCTATGACCTCCAGATGCGCGCCGACCGCATGTCACCGGGCCGCAGCATCTGCCACGGTGACTTCAACCCGTCCAACGTGATCGTGACCGAGGACGGCACGCTCTACGCCTGCGACTGGACCCACGTCACCCGCGGCCTGCCCGAGGCCGACGC
>CAZUOD010000169.1:0-2405 GCA_964621975.1 uncultured Atopobium sp. | reverse complement strand
GCCTCGGGACTTCCACGGCTGTTCGAACAGCTTCCTTGGGGGCTTATAGGACAAAAGAGAAGCAGGCCAAACCATCCATGAGGTCTGACCTGCCGCTTGTTACTATGGAGCGGGTGACGGGAATCGAACCCGCGTCATCAGCTTGGAAGGCTGAGGTTCTACCATTGAACCACACCCGCGATATGGTCGGAGCCGCCTCCGACAAGCACAGAAGCACGTTACACCACCCTCCTTGGAAAGTAAAGCGAGGTCAGACCCAAACGGCGCGGCCCTTCTCCGTGCCCTCTGGCGGCCGGTTGCCGTAGAATCGATGCGTTGCCGCACCTCAGGAAGGAAGCCCACGTGAAGCGTCACGAGAAGATGTCAAGGCTCTACGCCCCCACGCTCAAGGAAGACCCCGCCGAGGCGGAGCTGGCGAGCCATCGCCTGCTCCTGCGTGCCGGCATGATCCGCAAGACGGCCGCCGGCCTCTACAGCTACCTCCCGCTCGCATGGCGCTCCATCCGCAAGATCGAGGCCGTCATCAGGGACGAGATGGAGGCCATCGGCGCCCAGGAGATGATGGTCCCCATCCTCACGCCGGGCGAGCTCTGGCACGAGTCCGGCCGCTGGGATGCCTATGGCCCCGAGCTCATGCGCGTCGCCGACCGTCACGGTCGCGACTTCGCGCTCGGCCCCACCCACGAGGAGACGTTCACCGATCTCGTGAAGAGCGAGCTTCGCAGCTACAGGCAGCTCCCCGTCACGCTCTACCAGATCCAGGACAAGTTCCGCGACGAGATGCGCCCGCGCTTCGGCCTCATGCGCGGCCGCGAGTTCATCATGAAGGACGCCTACAGCTTCTCCGCCACGCAGGAGTCGCTCCAGGAGTGCTACGAGCAGCAGAAGGACGCCTATGCGCGCATCGCCGAGCGCTGCGGCATCAAGGCCCTGCCGGTCGTGGCGGACTCCGGCCAGATAGGTGGCGACACCTCGGTGGAGTTCATGGCGCTCGCGGACGCCGGCGAGGCCGAGCTCGTGTGGTGCGACTGCGGCTTTGCTGCGGACGTCGAGGCCGCGCAGACCACGGTCTGTGTGTCGGAGGGCCCCGGTGACGGCACCCTCACCAAGGTCCACACGCCTGGCCTCGGGGCCATCGAGGACGTGGCTGAGTTCTTCGGCTTCCCCGAGAGCGGCACGAGGAAGTCGCTCGCGCTCGTCGCCGGTGACGGCACGAGGGCCGTGGCGATCGTGCCTGGGGACCACGAGCTCAATGAGATCAAGGCGCGTCGCGTCTTCGGCGACTATCACCTCATGAGCGAGGGGGAGCTCGAGGAGGCGGGCCTGCACAAGGGCTTCATCGGGCCCGTGGGCCTGCCCGAGGGCGTGCGCCTGGTCTGCGACGAGTCCCTGCGTGAGAGCACGAGCTGGACGTGCGGGGCCAACGAGGTCGACTATCACTACACCGGGGCGCGCCCGGGGCGCGACTTTGCGGTGGACGAGTGGGTTGACCTCGTCTCCGTTCACGAGGGTGACCCCTGCCCGCACTGCGGGGCCCCGCTCAAGGGCGCCCGCGGCATCGAGATCTCCCAGGTGTTCCAGCTGGGCACCAAGTACTCCGAGGCCATGGGGGCGACGTTCGCGGACGAGAACGGCGTGGAGCGCCCCTTCCTCATGGGCTGCTACGGCATCGGCGTCTCCCGCACGCTGGCGGCCGTGGTGGAGCAGCACAACGACGAGCACGGCATCTCGTGGCCGGTGTGCGTGGCGCCCTATGAGGTCGAGGTCGTGCCGCTTGCCGTGGGCGATGACGTGGTGGCGCCGGTTGCCGAGCGCGTGGTCGAGGAGCTGGCCGCGGCCGACCTGGAGGTCCTGGTCGACGACCGCAAGGAGCGCCCGGGTGTCAAGTTTGCCGACGCCGATCTTATCGGCATCCCGTACCAGGTGATTCTGGGCAAGCGTGGCGTCGCCGCCGGTGTGGCCGAGGTCAAGGTTCGCGAGACGGGCGAGCGCTTCGACGTGCCCCTGGATGAGCTTGCGGGCTGGCTCGCCGAGCGCGTAGTACCTGCGCGCGCGTAGCCCGTTGCCGGGAGCGCCTCGGAGATTTGTCCGATTTCAAATTCTCCGTTGACCTTTCCGGCGGCTCTGGTATAGTTCTCTCTGCACCAACGCGGGGATATAGCTCAGTTGGGAGAGCGCGTGACTGGCAGTCACGAGGTCAGGGGTTCGAACCCCCTTATCTCCACCAGGTAAACAAGGGCGGTGGCTTCGGTCGCCGCCTTTCTCATAGCGGGCTCATGGCGCAACGGTTAGCGCAGGGGACTCATAATCCCTGGGTTGTAGGTTCGAATCCTACTGGGCCCACCCGAGCGTTATCAGGTCGGATGCCGTTTGTGGGCACCGACCTGTTTGTTACGAGCGCTCAT
>CAZUOD010000168.1:0-2424 GCA_964621975.1 uncultured Atopobium sp. | reverse complement strand
CTTCTGGCGCTTCTGGTTCTGGACGTAGCGGTAGATGATGTACTTGCGGGCCACCTCGAAGTGGTCGAGCGCCATGAGCTGGTCCTCGACGAGGTCCTGGACCTCCTCGACGGTGACGGTGTGCCCGGCCTCCATGCACTCGTCGGTGACGTTGAGCGAGGCGAACTTGACCTCGCGCTCGGTGAGACGCTCGCTGGCGGGGACCTCCTTGTTGGCGGCGCGGATGGCGTTCTCGATCTTGGAGATGTCGAAGGTTACCTCGGAGCCGTTGCGCTTGATGATCTTCATGGCATCCCTCTCGTCAGACGGCGCGCCCGAGGGGCGCGCCGGAAGCTTGCGTGCGTGCGAAATCCACTATGACACAACTTGTAGTGGTTTGGTGTGAAGAAATACACCATATGTTGTTAACAACAGGGTGAAATGATGTCGATAAGCCCCGTTGGCGCAGGTAGGCAACGCGCGTGGGCAAAAAGCATTTCCCCAAACAGACCGTGGGGCGGGAGGGGCTTCTCTGTGGGCGGTGTCCCTGCGCGTCGGGCGGCCCAAGGGTACACTTTGGGGCAGTGTCAGTGACCGGTCAAGCGTCCACGGAGGTGGCCATGGAGTTCTCGCAGCGTCTCAGCCTGTTCGGTGACGAGGTCTTCGCCGCGCTCAACGCGCGCCGTCGCGAGCTCGAGGCCGCCGGTCGGCGCGTCTTTGACCTCTCGGTGGGCACACCCGACTTCGAGCCGCCCGCCCACGTGGTGGAGGCCCTGCGCGCCTCGGCCGCCGACCCGGCCAACTGGCGCTATTCCCTCCACGACAGAGACGAGCTCCTCGCCGCCGTGTGCTCCTACTACGAGCGGCGCTACGGCGTGTCCGGCATCACGCCGGACATGGTGATGAGCTGCCGCGGCACCCAGGAAGGGCTCGTGCACGTGTGCGCCGCGCTCGTGGACCCCGGTGACGTGGCGCTCGTGCCTGACCCGTGCTACCCCGTCTTCCAGAACGCCACGCTGCTCGCGGGTGCCCGTCCGGCCTACTACCGGCTCACTGCCGAGCACGACTTCCTGCCGCACCTGGCCGACGTCCCGGACGAGGTGGCAAACGCCGCGCGCTACCTCATCGTCTCGCTGCCGGCAAACCCTGTGGGCTCGGTGGGCACGCCGGAGGTCTACGAGGAGGTCATCGCCTTCGCGCGTGAGCACGACCTCGTGGTGATCCACGACAACGCCTACTCCGACATCGTCTTCGACGGGGAGGTCGGCGGCTCGTTTCTTGCGTACCCGGGCGCGCTCGACGTGGGCGTCGAGTTTCTCTCGCTCTCCAAGTCCTTCAACGTGACGGGGGCCCGGCTCTCGTTTCTGGTGGGCCGGCCCGACGTGGTGGCCGCCGCCCGAAGGCTCCGGGGCCAGATCGACTTCGGCATGTTCTACCCCGAGCAGGACGCGGCCATCGCGGCGCTCACGGGCCCGCGCGACCAGGTGGAGCGCCAACGCCTGCTCTATCAGGAGCGCCGCGACGCCCTCTGCGACGCCCTCGTGGGGGCGGGCTGGGAGCGGCCCAACGCGCACGGGTCCATGTTCGTCTGGGCGCGGATCCCGGGCGGGCGCACGGACTCGGTGGCCTTTGCGCTCGAGCTCATGGAGCGCGCGGGCGTGATCGTGACGCCGGGGTCGAGCTTCGGGCCGTCGGGTGAGGGCTACGTGCGCATGGCGCTCGTGCTGCCGCCGGAGGGGCTCCGTGAGGCCGTCGCGGCCATTGTCGCGGCCGGGATATAGGCACAGGGCCCTCAGGTGAGGGCCCGGACCGAGGGAGGTCAGGCATGGGGACGATGGAGCCGCAGGCGCTGCGCGATCTGGTCGCGGCGTCACGGACGTATCGGCGCTTCGACGAGGCGCGACCGGTGGGGCAGGGGCCGCTGCTGCGGCTCGTGGGGGCGGCGCGTCTCGCGCCCACGGCCAACAACACGCAGACGCTGCGGTTCCACCTGAGCACGGAGCCCGGGGAGGTGGCGGCGGCGTTCGCGTGCCACCGCTGGGCCGGCCTCCTCAGGGAGTGGGACGGCCCCGAGCAGGGCGCCAGGCCCACGGCCTACGTCACCATCTTGGGACCGGCGGGCTCGTCGGGAAGCGCCATCCGCAACCTGGACGCCGGAATCGCCGCGCAGACGATGGCGCTCGCGGCCCGCGCGGAGGGGCTCGGCTGCTGCATGGTGGCCAGCTTCGACGACGGCCTCATGGGGGCCATCGGGCTCACGGCGCTCGTCGGCGAGCTGGAGCCGCTCCTCATGCTGGCGCTCGGCTGGCCGGCCGCGGACGAGACCGTGCTCATCGAGGGAGCGGACACGCCGCACGGCGTCCGCTACTGGCGCGACCTCGACACCAACACGCAGCACGTGCCCAAGCTCGCCGTGAGCGACCTTGTGGTGTGACGCGGCTCTCG
>CAZUOD010000167.1:0-2455 GCA_964621975.1 uncultured Atopobium sp. | reverse complement strand
GGGTTTCTCGCCGCCAAGCGCGAGGTGATGGCGCTTCTGGGCTAGATGCCGGGCACGCAGGTGCCCTGCGGGCGGCATGGCGGCGCGGCAGGACACGCTCTGTGGCAAAAATCATGAGGTCTGGGTGCCAAGGGGAGACCGACCGGCCCGAGGGCGGTCCGTACGCGGATGCGACCTGCGGCTTTGTTCGCGGCTCGTGGGCCATCGGCGTCACATGCCGGGTGAGGGCACCCAGACCTCGCGAAATCTGCCACAGGACGGCCGCAGACAAGCCTTGCGGGGCATCCGCGTGCTCGCGACGAGCACGCCGCCGAGGGCGTTCAGTCACGGAGACGGGCCGGGCCCCTCGGGGCCCGGCCCGTCTCGTGGTTCGTGCGCCAAGACCCTACGCGAGCTTGAGGAACTCCCGGTAGCCGCGATAGGCCTCGAAGATGTCGGCCTTGCTCGTAACCTCCCACGGCGCATGCATGGAAAGCACGGGCACGCCGCAGTCGACGACGTTCATGCCGTAGGTGGCGAGGATGTAGGCGATCGTGCCGCCGCCGCCCGCATCCACACGGCCGAGCTCGGCGGTCTGGAAGTGCACGCCGCCCTCGTCCATCACGCGGCGGATGGTGGCCACGTACTCGGCGTCCGCGTCGTTGGAGCCGGACTTGCCGCGCGAGCCGGTGAACTTGAGGAAGGTGAGGCCGCGCCCGAGGTAGGCGGAGTTCTTCGGCTCGAAGACGCTCGAGAAGGCCGGGTCGAACCCGGCGGCCACGTCGCTCGAGAGCATGTTGGAGGCCGCGAGGCAGCGGCGCAGCGCGAGCGGGCCGCTCTCCCCGGTGAGCAGGAGCACCTCGGCCATGGTGTCCTCGAAGAAGCGGCTCGTCATGCCGGTGGCGCCCACCGAGCCGATCTCCTCCTTGTCCACGAGCAGCGTGACGGCGGTGCGGGTGGGCAGCTCGCACTCGAGCTGGGCGACGAGGCTCGTGTACGCGCAGACGCGGTCGTCCTGCCCGTAGCCCACGATCATCGAGCGGTCGAGGCCGAGGTCGCGCGCGGCCCCGGCCGGCACGATCTCGAGCTCCGCCGAGATGAGGTCCTCCTCGTCGATGCCGAGGGCCTCATGCAAGATCTTGAGGACGTTGGCCTTGACCGGGTCCTTCTCGGCACTCTTGTCGTTCCCATCCTGCACGACGAGGGGACGGCTGCCCACGAGGACGTCGAGCATCTCGCCCTCGATGACCTCGGAGGCCTTCTTGGCCATCTGCTTGGAGCCCAGGTGGGGGAGGAGATCGGTGATGCAGAAGACCGGGTCGTCGGCGTCCTCCCCGATCACCACGGGCACCACGGTGCCGTCCTTGAGGGCGATGACGCCGTGGATGGCCAAGGGCAGCGTGACCCACTGGTACTTCTTGACGCCGCCGTAGTAGTGCGTGTCGAGCGTGACGAGGCCGTCGCGCTCCTCGAGGGGGTCCTGCTTGACGTCGAGGCGTGGGGAGTCGATGTGCGCGCCGAGGATGTTGAGGCCGCGCTCGATGGGCTCGGTGCCAATCTGGATCAGCATGACGGTCTTGCCGCGGTTGACGGCGTAGAGCCTGTCGCCGGGCACGAGCGGCTCGCCGAGGGCGATGCGCTCGGCCAGGCTCACGTAGCCGGCCAGCTCGGCCATCTCCACCGCGGTGGCGCAGCACTCGCGCTCGGTCTTGTTCTCGCTGATGAAGGCCTTGTATCCCTCGCAGAGCTCGTTGAGCCGATCGAGCTGCCCGGGGGAGTAGTCCTTCCAGGCGTTGGGACGCTCCATGTGTCTCCTTCCAAAGGGCCAGTTCAGGTTACTCGCACGATTCTATGTCAGAGGGTACGCCTGGGCTAGGGTGTCGCGGTCGTCGTCGTGGTGGTCGTCTGGTCGGTGTCCGCGCTGGTGCCAGAGTCGGCGTCGGTCGAGGTGGCGTTGTCCGTGGCTGAGCCGTCGGTGGAGGAGGAGCTCCCGGAGTCGGTCGACGATCCCGTCGAGGAGTCGCTGTCCGTGGAGGTCTCGGAGTCCGTGGTGGTCGTGCCCGTGGTGGACGACGAGGAACCCGAGCCGGACGATGAGCCCTCGGAGCCTGTCGAGTCGGGGAGGGTCGTCTGGGATGACGTCGTCTGGTCGGGACGCGAGGAGACGGTCTGCTGGGACGCCGAGGAGCCGGCGTCGTCCTGCTCGGCGTCCTCGTCCTCCACGATGACCTCCTGCCTCGAGGAGGACGTCGAGCCGATGCCTCCCCCCTGCGTGACCACGCTCACCACGAGCGCGAAGGCGAGGACGGCCGCCACGGCGACGACGGTGGCGATGATGGCGGCCTTGCGGCGCACGCGCGCCTGCTCGCGGGCGTGGGCGGCGTAGCGGACCTCGCGCGGGGCGATGGGGGTGCCCGAGTCGGCGAGCTCCTCGACGCGCGTGCGCCCCGAGAGGGAGGTGGGACGCCAGGCCGTG
>CAZUOD010000166.1:0-2463 GCA_964621975.1 uncultured Atopobium sp. | reverse complement strand
ATGTCGGATGAGCGGGGTGATGGGAGCCATGCGTGAGGCGCAGCACCTGACGGTCGAGTCCGACGGGTTTGACGGGTTCTTTCACGAGCCTGGGCAGGAATCGCCCGCACACGAGACGTTCGCGGGCAAGGCCCTGATCGTCGTCGGCGGCAGCGAGGGCAACGATGGCATCCCCCGAGGTTTGGGTGCGCGCTTCGCGCGTGAGGGCGTCACAGCGCTCGGTCTGTGCTACTGGAACGTGCCCGGGCTCCCTCGGGAGCTCGTCGAGGTCCCGCTCGAGAGCGTCGAGCGCGCGGCGGCCTTCCTCCATGGGAGGGGTTTTGAGAAGGTCGGGATTTACGGCATCTCAAAGGGAGGGGAGCTAGCCCTTCTCGCGGCGTCGCTCATGTCGGAGCTGAGCTGCGTGGTCGCGCTCTCGCCGCTTGACCACGTCATGCCGGGTATCACCGGCGGCACGTCAATGGCCTCGAAGGGCCTGTCCGAGCGTTCGAGCTGGACGTGGCGCGGCACACCTCTTCCGTGCGTGCGCAGCGATGGGCGCATCCCCTATGGCGGCATCATCCGGAGGCTCGTCACCGAGCGCCAGATTGACATGCGCTTCATGTACGAGCGCCTGCTCGAGCGGGCGGACGAGGGCTCGCGCATACGGGTCGAAGACATTGCCGGCCCGGTGCTGCTCATAGGCCCTGTCCACGACACCATGTGGCCGAGCGACGCGGCGTGCCTGCGCATCGAGAGACGCCTGCGCGAGCACGACCGCCCGTGGGAGGTGCAGCGCCTCTCGTATGAGCATGCGAGTCACATCATGGTGCCTATGGAGGGGACCATGAACGCGAAGGCGCTGAGGATGTTCCGGGAAGAGCGCGCACACCCACAAGCATGTGCTGCGAGCAGGGCCGATGCCTTCGCAAGGACGCTCGAGTTTCTCATGCGTTGGCTGTAAGGTATAGGCAAGCATAGCTTGAAATACTTTGAAGTACCGCCCCAATCACCCGCGCTGCCTGGACATTTGGATGGTTGAGACATAGTGCGATGATGGGGGAGGAGCTGCCATGAAGGCCAAGATGGCCGTATGCTGCGCCGCGCTCTCTGTGCTGCTTGCGCTTGCGGGCTGTGTCCAGCTGGTCGCCGAGGGCAACGTGAACTCGGGGGAGCTGACTGAGTCTGAAGGGGCCGGCCAATCGACGTCAGAGGGGCAGGAGCAGACGATAACGGCAGACGATGACATCATGGACTCCATGACCTGCGAGTTTCTTGATGTGTCAGGGTCTGATGAGCTTATCACGATGTTCGGCCACTTTGACCTTGCCGTCTCTGTAGAGGTGGGCGAGAGCAACAGCAAGACGTGGTGGGTCGTCGTCTTCGAGTGGGATGATGACGATGGCGTGGTGGATCTCCGTGACGCATACCTTACCGATACCCTCGGGCAGGCCTCCTATTGTCATGGCACATGGATTCGTCTGCACGGCTCTGACCCTTGGTATGGCGTTGGCTGGGACCACGACATGCTCGTCCGTGGGCAGTCTGCTCTTGAGCTGGCGATAGAGACACTCGCAGATTGAAGGGGTTATCACTGGGCTGTCGTTTGGGGTGTGAAGAGTCGGTAGACAGCTGTGCGTTAAAGACCGAGGGAGAGACGCAGAGAGGGGAGAGGGTGTCGCGATGATTCCAATCACGATTGACGAGGAGATCTGTCTTGGCTGTGGGCTGTGCGAGCGGGACTGCCCGGGCGCCTGCATTCGCGTCATGGGCGCCACGGCGCGTGTAGGGGAGTCCGGTTGTATCGAGTGTGGGCACTGCTACGCCGTCTGCCCCGCCGGTGCTGTCACCATGAAAGGCTATGAGTGCGCGGACGAGCCGGCGGTTCCCATGACCGAGGTTGACAGTACCACGCTGATTTCTGCCATGAGAAGCAGAAGGTCCGTGCGACGGTTCGACGGCCGGCCCGTCGAAAACGAGAAGGTGCATTCCATCATCGAGGCGGGTCGCTACGCGCCCACAGGTGCGAACGCCCAGGACGTGGCCTTTCGGATTCTCGGAAGCAAGCAGCGCGAGGCCGAGCAGATCTGCGTCGGGTTGTTCCGCACCGGCAAGAGGCTCGGGTCGATTGTGTCGAGCTATTTGAAGCGAATCGACATCCCAGATGACTTCTTCTTCAAGGGAGCGCCTTTGGTGATTGCCGTATCGAGCGCGAGTGCGATCGATGCTGGGCTTGCGAGTGCTTACATGGAGCTTGCGGCGGAAAGCCTTGGGCTTGGGGTCCTGTACAGCGGGTTCTTCGTGCTGTGCGCAAAGTTGAGCCGCAGACTCCGCGGGCTGCTCGACCTTCCCAGGGGACACAAGGTCGTGTCGTGCCTCGTCGTCGGCTACGCCGCTGCCGACGTGAAGTACCGGCGCATCCCGCCGCGCAGGGAGGCGCAGGTGGAGGTGCTCTAGGCATTCCGTAGGCGTTGCGCAGCACGA
>CAZUOD010000165.1:0-2528 GCA_964621975.1 uncultured Atopobium sp. | reverse complement strand
GCGGAGCGGCTCGAGGCGGGAGGCATCGTGCTCCTCAGAAACGAGGGCGTGCTGCCCCTTGCCCCCGGCACGAGCGTGTCGCTTCTGGGCAGAGGGGCCGTGGACACCGTTCTCGGCGGGACGGGCGCCGCGCTCATAGACATGACGTCGGCCGTGGGCCTGGGCGCCGCCTGCGAGGAGGCGGGCCTCTCGGTCAACGAGACGGCGCTCGAGTGGCTCTCCTCCGTCTACGAGGCCTACCCGCGCGCGACCGTCGGCTCCCTCGACCACCCCGAGACGGTCTCGCACTACATCGGCGAGGTTCCCTGGGAGACGTACCCGGACGAGGTGCGCGCGTCCCTGGCGGGCACCGTCGGCGTGGTGGTCATCTCGCGGCCGAGCGGGGAGGGGGCCGACCTCTCCCAGGACCTTCTCGCCAGCCTCGCGTCCGGGGTGTCGGAGACCTTCGTGGAGAACGACGAGACGGCGCGCTACGAGTCCGGCCAGCACCAGCTCGAGCTCTGCGCTGAGGAGCGCGAGCTCCTCGCCGCGGCGCGCGAGGCCTGCGACGCCCTCGTCGTGCTGCTCAACGTGGCGACCACGATGGAGGTGGGGCCGCTCGTGGAGTCGGGAGGCCCCTGTGAGGCGGACGCGATCCTGGAGATAGGCTTTCCGGGGACGGTGGGGCTGCGCTCCGTGGCCCGCGCGCTCACCGGCGAGGTCAACCCCTCGGGGCGCACCTGCGACCTCTGGGCGGCGGACCTCTCGGCCACGCCGAGCTTCTGGAACTTTGGGGACCTCACGTACCCGGACGTGACCGACTACTACACCTCCATCGGCTCGGGCGCGCACTTCGTCGAGTACGAGGAGGGCGTCTACGTGGGCTACCGCTACTTCGAGACGGCGGCGGCAGAGGCCGAGGCCGGCACCTACGAGGGCTTTGACTACGATGCCACGGTCACCTTCCCGTTTGGCTTCGGGCTCTCCTACACGACGTTCGCGCGCACGCTCGACGGCGTGGAGCTTGATGACGAGGAGATTCGCGCGAGCGTCACCGTGACCAACGAGGGGCAGGTCGCGGGCCGTGACGTGGTGCAGCTCTACGGCAGCGCCCCGCGCGTCGAGGGCGTGGAGAGAAGCGCCGTGGTGCTTCTCGCCTTTGCCAAGACCCAAGAGCTCGCCCCCGGCGAGAGCCAGGAGGTCGAGCTGGCCTGCGCCGTGCGCGACCTTGCGAGCTGGAGCTCGGCGAGCGGCGCGTGGGTGCTCGACGCCGGCTCCTACGAGGTGAGCCTGAGAAGCGACTCCCACACCGTGATAGACGCGCGCACGCTCGAGCTTTCCGGCGCCACCTACGACACGGACTCCGCGACGGGGGCCTCCGTGCAGAACCGCTTTGACGACGTGACCTCCTACCTGGAGGACTGGTGCACCCCGCTTTCGCGCTTCGACTTCGCCGGGACCTTCCCGGATGCCGCCGAGGACCGCACGGCGGCCTCGGTCGGCGTGGTGCTCGAGGAGTATGACGCGCTGTCGGCCCAGAACCCCGACGACGAGATGCCCGTGACGCGTGCGGACAACGGCCTCTCCCTCATCGACCTGCGCGGGCGCCCCATGGACGACCCGCTCTGGGAGCTGCTCCTCGACCAGCTGCACCCCAACGCGATGAACCTCGTGCTCAACAACAACACCTACGGCACGGACTCCATCGCCTCCGTCGGGAAGCCCAAGGTGAGCGAGGGGGACGGTCCGGCGGGGATAGCCGTGTACGTGAGCGATGCGGGGCACTGCGGCTACCCGAGCGAGTACCTCGTGGCCCAGACCTGGGACGCGCCCCTCGTGCGCGAGATGGGCGAGGCCATAGGGGAGGAGCTTCTCGTGGCCGGAATCAACGGCTGGTGCGCCCCTGCCATGAACTGCCACCGCTCCCCCTTCGGCGGGCGCAACTTCGAGTACTACTCGGAGGACCCGCTGCTTGCGGGGACCCTGGGCGCGGCCGCCGTCGAGGGGGTCTTCTCGCGTGGGGTCTATGCGCAGATGAAGCACTTTGCGCTCAACGACCAGGACACCAACCGCTGCGCGCACCTGCTCACGTGGGCGAGCGAGCAGGCCATCAGGGAGATCTACTGCAGGCCCTTCGAGATCGTGATAAAGACGGCGCGCGGGGTCGTTCCCTACCTCGACGAGGAGGGGGAGCGCCAGGAGCGCGAGGTGAGCGCCGCCAAGGCCGTGATGAGCTCGTACAACTACATCGGCGACACGTGGGCCGGCGGCTGCCACGCGCTCTGCACGGAGCTCCTGCGCGACGAGTGGGGCTTTGACGGCTACGTGGTCTCCGACTGGTCCCTCTACGACTACACCGACAAGAACCAGGCCTTCTATGCCGGGACGGACGTCAACTTCACCTCGACCTCGGAGACGGGCGAGATGAGCGACTCCGAGAGCGCCACGGCCGTGCTCGCCATGCGCCAGGCCATGCACCGCTACCTCTACGTGATAGCCAACTCCAACGCCATGAACGGGGAGGCGCCCACCGTGCGCGTGAGCTGGTC
>CAZUOD010000164.1:0-2549 GCA_964621975.1 uncultured Atopobium sp. | reverse complement strand
TCCTCGCGCGGCAACCCCGGGCCCGGCGGCTACGGGGCGCTGCTGCGCTACACGGGCCCCGACGGCGCGACGCACGAGCGTGAGCTCTCCGCGGGGTACCGGCGCACCACGAACAACCGCATGGAGCTCATGGGCGCCATCGCCGCGCTCGAGGCGCTGCGCCGCCCCTGCGCGGTGGAGATGGCGACCGACTCGCAGTACGTGGTCAACGCCCTCACCAAGGGCTGGATCGACGGCTGGCGACGCCGCGGCTGGAAGACGGCGAGCAAGCAGCCCGTGAAAAACGTCGACCTCTGGGAGCGCCTGCTCGCGGCGGCCGAGCCGCATGAGGTCACGTGGCGCTGGGTGCGCGGGCACGCGGGCCATCCGGAGAACGAGCGCTGCGACAGGCTGGCCACCGCCGCCGCGGACTCCTCGGAGCTGCTCGAGGACACGGGCTTCACGGGCTGAGTCGCAGGGAGCGCCGTCGAGTGCCGGGGCGGTCGCATCCCGCCATGCCCCGTTGCGCAGGTCGCGCCCGCACCTGCGATGGGGCGGGACCGCCACGCGGCCCCGCCCCATCCGATCAGAACCAGACGAGCTCGGCGACGGTGTCCCCTCCGTCGCCACCATCGGCGGGACCGGGCCCGTCTCCCCAGGGCGAGTTCCACGACACGGACTCCTCGAGCCAGGGACGCCGCGCCTCCGAGGCATCGGTGAAGGGGGTCCGCTCGCCGTCGATGAGCCAGACGAGCCCCGTCTCGGGGACGTCGGGGATGTCGCCCGGGGCGCACATGTCAGATCCCGAGACCCGCAGCGACCTCGGACGCGCAGGCCATGGCGTCCGCGATGGCGCTGACCACGAGCGACGAGCCGCTGCGCGCATCGCCGGCCACGAAGACCGGGCAGCCGTCCGCCGTCACGGCTCGGTGCGAGCCGGGCCCCTCGGTGCGCGGCAGCCCGCGCTCGGCCACCTCGACCCCGAGCGCGTCGAGCACGCCGCGCTCCGGACCCGTGAACCCGCACGCGATGAGCACGAGCTGCGCGGCGACCTCGCGCTCGCTGCCGGCCACGCGCTCGGGCCTGCCGCCCGACCAGTCGAGGTCGGCCGTGCGGATCGCCCGCACGGCACCCTCGTCGTCGAGGAGCACGTCGGTGGTGTCCACGCCCCACGAGCGCATCTCGCGGCCCATGAGGTCGATGGCCTCGGCCTGGCCGTAGTCGGTCTTGCAGACGTTGGGCCACTCGGGCCAGCGGGTGACGCCCGGGCCGGCCTCGGGCGGGCGCGGCATGAACTCGATCTGCGCCACGGAGCGCGCGCCCTGCCGCACGGCGGTGCCGAGGCAGTCGTTGCCCGTGTCACCGCCACCGATGACCACCACGTCCCGGCCGGCCGCGTCGATCGCCGGCGCGCCGCCGTCGAGCACCGAGCGCGTGGCCGACTCGAGGTAGTCCACGGCATAGACCACGCCGCCCGCGGCGAGCCCCTCCTCGAAGCCCGCGGCCGAGAGCCCGCGCGGCTGGCGGGCGCCGGCGGCCACCACCACGGCGTCGAAGTCGGCGAGCAGCCCCGCCGCCACGGAGGCGTCGGCGGCGTCGGTCGAGAGGCGAAACTCCACGCCCAGCTCCCCCATGAGCGCGACGCGCCGCGTGACCACCGACTTGTCGAGCTTCATGTTGGGGATGCCGTACATGAGCAGGCCGCCCGCGCGGTCGGCGCGCTCGATGACGCTCACGCGCGCGCCGCGGCGCGCGAGCTCCCAGGCCGCCGCCAGCCCGGCCGGGCCCGAGCCCACCACGGCCACGCGCGGCGCCCCCTCGGCGGCCGGCTCGAAGCGGCGCGGCCCGCCGTGCGCCCACTCCCAGTCGGAGATGGCGCGCTCGTTGTCATGGATCGTCTCGGGGTCGTCGTCGCGACCG
Source organism: uncultured Atopobium sp. (assembly GCA_964621975.1). Taxonomy (GTDB): domain Bacteria; phylum Actinomycetota; class Coriobacteriia; order Coriobacteriales; family Atopobiaceae; genus Thermophilibacter. Next base: position 650 of record CAZUOD010000164.1, on the reverse strand, counting down.
AGGTTGCAGGCGGCCTCGCACAGCGCCGGGCACACGCGGCTCGTGAACTCGGGCAGAGGCGACGTCATGGCCAGGCGCTCGGCGGCGTCGCGCCACAGCCCGCGGTAGACGAGGTCGTTCCACTCGGGGATGAGGTTGTGCAGGGGGCAGCCGCTCGGGCGGGCGCGCCCGAAGGAGGCGCCCACCTGGCAGAAGGCCACGCCGCACATCATGCAGCGGCTCGCCTGCTCGCGCTGCTCCTCAGGCGAGAGGCTCACGTAGAGCTCCTGGTAGTCGCGGGTGCGCTCGGACACCGGGCGCAGGGTGTGGGCCTGGCGGCCCACCGTGAGAAACGCTCCGGGCTTTCCCATGCTAGGCCTCCCTCATGGCGTCGAAGGCGTACTGGAGGGCCTCGGCGCGCGTGGCGCCGGCGGCCTCGGCCTTGCTCGCGTGGGCGAGCACGCGCTCGTAGTCGCGCGGGATGACCTTCACGAAATGCCTCCTGGCGGTCTTGAACTGATAGAGCATCTTGATGCCGCGCGGGCTCTGCGTGCGGCGGACATGCTCCTCGATGAGGTCGCGGACCTCGGCGAGCTCGGCCTCGCTCGGCTCGCGCAGCTCCACGAGCTCGCGGTTGCAGCGCCGCGCGAGCGTGCCGAACTGGTCGTAGA
>CAZUOD010000163.1:0-2582 GCA_964621975.1 uncultured Atopobium sp. | reverse complement strand
GACGCGGTCCATGACGAAGGCCACGCGGCTCATGTAGCCGCAGTCCTCGAGGAAGGCGAGCAGCACGAACAGGACGAACATCTGCGGGATGAAGCCGAGCACCGCGCCCACGCCGGCGACGACGCCGTCGAGGACGAGGGCCTGGACGAAGTCAGAGGCCCCGGCGGCCTCGAGCCAGCCGGCGATGACGTCGGGGACGGAGGGGATGAAGCCGTCGTAGTCGGCCGGGTCGGGCTCCTCGGACTGGCCGGCCACGGCCTCGAGGAAGGCGTCCGCGGTGACGTCCTCGTCGAGGTACACGAGCTCCTGGCCGTCCTCGAGCACCGGGTTGCCGTCGGCGTCGAGGGTGGTCACCGCGCTCTCCTCCTCGTCGCCCTCGGAGACGGCGAGGTAGTTGCCGTCCTCGTCGAGCAGGGGCACGTCGGTGGCGCTGACGTCCGCGGCCTCGGCGGCGAAGGCGTCGACCACGGCCTGGGCCTCGGAGTCCTCGGGATCCTCGGCGAGCGCGGCGACGGCGTCGGCCACGCCGTCGGTGTCGATGCCGTCGGCCTCGGCCGCCTCGATGAAGGCGTCGATCTTGAGCGAGTAGTTGTTCTCGGCGAAGGCCTCGGAGTCCTCGGTGTAGGCCTCCTCGCCGGCGGGGTTCCAGAACCAGCCGTCACCGAAGACCTGGTCGTTGGCCCAGGCGGTGCCCCAGTCGCCCACGGTGGAGACGGCGATGTAGTACACGAGGAACATCACGAGCACGAAGATCGGCAGGCCCAGGACGCGGTTGGTCACGACCTTGTCGATCCGCTCGGAGAGGGTGAGCTGCTTGGGGGCCTTCTTGACGCAGGCCTGCATGGTCGCCGCGATCCAGTCGTAGCGGTCCGAGGTGATGATGGACTCGGCGTCGTCGTCGCGGGACTCCTCGACGGCCTTGATGTAGCCCTCGGCCTCGGCGAGCTGGGCCTTGGAGAGGTGCAGGGCCTTGACGGCCGCGGCGTCGCGCTCGAAGAGCTTGACGGAGTACCAGCGCACGAGGTTGGCGTCGCAGCTGCCCGAGACGATGGCCGCGATCTTCCCGAGGGCGTCCTCGACCTCGGGCGAGAAGCACGAGGTGCCCGTGGCCACCGCGCCGGCGGACGCCTGGGCGATGGCCTGCCTCACGAGCGCGTCGACGTTGGTGTTGCGCAGCGCCGAGACCTCGACGACGGGCACGCCGAGCGCGGCCGAGAGCTTCTTGGTGTCGATGACGTCACCGCGCTCCTTGAGCAGGTCGCACATGTTGAGGCCCACGACGACCGGGCGGCCGGCCTCGAGGATCTGCGTGGTGAGGTAGAGGTTGCGCTCGAGGTTGGTCACGTCGACGAGGTTGATGATCGCGTCGGGGCGCTCGTCGACGATGTAGTCGCGCGAGACGACCTCCTCGGGCGTGTACGGGGAGAGCGAGTAGATGCCGGGCAGGTCGACGAAGGTGACGGACCTGTCCTGCCGCCAGGTCGCCTGCTTCTTCTCCACGGTGACGCCAGGCCAGTTGCCGACGTAGCCGTTGGAGCCGGTCAGCTCGTTGAAGAGGGTGGTCTTGCCGCAGTTGGGGTTGCCTGCGAGACCTATGAACGTGTCAGCCATGTGATGCCTTTCCCTGCCTCCGGGGACCCCGGAAGTGCCAGATAGTTAGAGCCACGCAACTTGCTCGGCCTGAAAAAGGGCCGCGCGCCGTGGCGGCCCTTGCTACGCCTCGCCCTTGACGATGTCCGTGACCTCGACGTTCGCCGCCTCGTCCTTGCGGATGGAGAGCTCGTAGCCACGCACCGTGAGCTCGATGGGATCGCCGAGGGGAGCCACCTTGCGCACGTAGACGCTGGTGCCCTTGGTGAGACCCATGTCCATGATGCGGCGCTTGAGAGCGCCGGCGCCGTGGAGCGCGGACACCTTGCAGCTCTCCCCCACCCTCACGTCCTTGAGTGTTGCCATTGCCTGCCTTTCTCCCATTGCCCCAGTGCCGGGCTCCCGACACTGACGTACCAAAGCGCCCCAGGCGCGGGCCCCGAGATGGGCCCGCGGGCCTGGGTCAGAGCGTCACCGCGACGTGGTTCGCCATCGTGCGGTTGAGGGCGAGGCGCGCGCCCTTGACGCTCACGATGACGTCACCCGCGGCACGCGAGATCACCTTGACCTCGGCGCCCTCCACGAAGCCGAGCTCCGCGAGGTGCTGGCGCAGCCCGGAGCCGCCCTTGACGCGCGCGACGTGGACGATTTCGTCCTCGCCGGCCATCGCGAGCGGAAGCTGCGCAGATGGAGTATCTGCAGCCATGTATCGCCTCCAAAAGTAGCTTAGCGCTAACTCCACAAAAGTAATATACGCCTAACTCGCGCGAGCGCAAGGGAATGCGTGGAATTGGTGGCGAAATCGGTTTTTGGGGTTGGGGCTGGGTTGGGGCTGGATTGGAGAGGCCGCCACCGCATGACCCCCGAGAATGCCGTCAGGGGCGGCCCTCCGGAGGTCATGCGGTGGCGCAGGAAGGGAATCAGGCGAAGAGGGAGCTCCACCAGCTCACGATGCTGGCCCAGAGCGAGGCGAACCAGCCGGAGCCGGAGTC
>CAZUOD010000162.1:0-2597 GCA_964621975.1 uncultured Atopobium sp. | reverse complement strand
GGGGCGAGCGCGGCGAGCTCGACCCCATGACGCGCGAGGTCCTGGACACCTTCCGGGCCATCGCGCAGATCCAGCGGAGAAACGGCGTGGACGCCGCGCGGCGCTACATCATATCCTTCACGCAGTCCGCGCAGGACGTGGCCGACGTCCACGAGCTCTGCCGGCTCGCCTTCGCGCACGAGGCCGACGTCCCCGTGCTCGACGTGGTCCCGCTCTTCGAGCAGGTGGCCGACCTCGAGGGCGCCGTGGGCACGCTCGACGCCATGATACGGCTGCCCGAGGTGCAGCGGCGCCTCGCCCAGACGGGCCGCAGGCTCGAGGTCATGCTCGGCTACTCGGACTCGTCCAAGGACGCCGGCCCCACCTCGGCCACGCTCGTGCTGCACGCCGCGCAGGCCGCCATCGCGCGCTGGGCCGACGAGAACGGCATCGACCTCGTCCTCATGCACGGGCGCGGCGGCGCGGTGGGGCGCGGCGGCGGCCCGGCCAACCGCGCGGTGCTCTCGCAGCCGGCCGGCTCGGTCAACTGCCGCTTCAAGCTCACCGAGCAGGGCGAGGTCATCTTCGCGCGCTACGGCGACCCCACGCTGGCGCGCCGGCACGTGGAGTCGGTGGCGGGCGCCACGCTGCTGCAGTCCTCGCCGTCCGTCGAGTGGCTCAACACCGAGTCGACCGAGAGCTTCTCCGAGCTCGCCCGCGAGCTCGACGCCGCCTCGCGCGAGAGGTACCTCGACCTGCTGCACACCGAGGGCTTCGCCGAGTGGTTCTCCACGGTGACGCCCCTGAGCGAGATCGGCCTCATGCCCATAGGGTCGCGCCCGGCCAAGCGCGGGCTGGGGGCGGCCTCGCTGGACGACCTGCGCGCGATACCGTGGATCTTCTCGTGGTCGCAGGCGCGCATCAACCTGGCCGCGTGGTACGGGCTGGGCACGGCCTGCGAGCGCGTGGGGGACCTCGGGCGGCTGCGGGAGGCCTACCGGCGGTGGCCGCTGTTCACGACGTTCATCGACAACGTGGAGATGTCGCTCTCCAAGACGGACGAGCGCATCGCCCGGCTCTACCTGGGGCTGGGCGATCGGGCGGACCTCGCCGAGAAGGTGCTGCAGGAGATGGCGCTCACGCGGCGCTGGGTGCTCGACATCGTGGGCGACGAGTGGCCGCTGCAGCATCGGCGCGTGCTGGGGCCGGTCATACGGATGCGCCTGCCCTTTGTGAACGTGCTCTCCGTGACGCAGGCGCTCGCCCTGCGCAGGCTGCGCCAGGACCCCGACGGGCCCTCGGAGGGCGACCGCGCCCGGCTCATCCACCTCATCCTCTGCACGGTGTCCGGCGTCTCCGCGGGGCTGCAGAACACCGGGTGACAAATACCGGAACAGCCTCTGTTGAAATTGTGAGAATATACCCCCCCCTCTATGAAGTTTGTCAACAAGGTGGATTTTATGGGTCCCCTAGGAGATGCCCGGGGGCGTAGCATCTTTTCAACCAGATTACTCTTGCTGCTAGATTGAGCGCAGGGTAGGTGCGAAATCTGTCGTGGCGGTGCCCGTGCATGGCGCGCCGCAGCTGTGGAGAGGTGCGGGGATGGCAACCATCGGTGGCAAAAAAGTGTCATGGGGGGGGGTGGCCCCTCACAAGACCGCTTCCCGCGAGGTGATCCTGGGAGCGACCCCCGCACCGGGCGCGATGCCCCCACACCTGAACCCGCCGCGCGCCGAGCGCCAGGAGCCGGCGGCCGCCCCGCAGGCGGCTGCCCCGCAGACGGTCCGCAGGGCGGCCACGAACAGGATCCGCATGACGGCGAACGGCCCCGTGCGCCTCACGCCCACGGAGGCCCTCATCGTGGAGTTCATCGGGCGCCACGAGGGCCGGCCCTGCTCGAAGGCGCAGATCGCCGCCGCGCTGGGGAGAAACGAGAAGACCGTGGCCAGGCTGCTCTCCCACATGCGCAAGATGGGCATCCTGACCTCAGAGACCATCTATGCCGACAACGGCGCCCAGCTGGCCAACGCATACCGGTTGGTGGACGAAGTTTCAATATCATTAGTTAATTAATACACTCATTTGAGCCCCCCTCACAAAATGTGTCGAAAATCGGCGCATTTGGTACCCCCTGCCTCTGCTTTCTTGAAAACGTGAGCACAGACCCAAGACATACCATCAGCTTGTCCAATGGGGACTTGTCCCCTTTCCGTGCAAGCGGCAGGAGAGGTGCGTGACCGACAAGGAGCTGCGTCGTCTGAGCCGAGCGGAGCTTCTGGAGATGCTCCTGGCTCAGACGGAGGAGAACGAGAGGCTGCGGGAGCGCCTGGACGAGGCCGAGGCGGCGCTTGCCAACCGTCAGGTTGACATCGAGCGCGCGGGCTCGCTCGCCGAGGCGGCACTCAGCCTCAACAAGGTGTTCCTTGCTGCCGACGAGGCGGCACGGCAGTACCTGGAGAACGTCGAGCGCCTGGCGAGGGAGGGCAGGATCAGGGCATGAGCGTCGCTGCCAACATACGCAGCGCATCGCGCGGCGCGCGTCGCGGCAGGCACTTCCGCAGGGAGGGCCAGCCCGAGGCCGTCGGCGCCCACGTGTCCGCGCCGGCCGTGACGGCCCC
>CAZUOD010000161.1:0-2608 GCA_964621975.1 uncultured Atopobium sp. | reverse complement strand
ATCGCCCGTTCCGATGGCGCAACCTAAAAACTCACGATAAGATAGGCGCGTCATATCGGCGCTTCGGCCACGCGCGAGCTGGCCGCATGCGAGAAAGGCAGCAGCATGGGACAGTTTGAGGGCAAGACGGTCATCGTGACCGGTGGCGGGCGCGCCGTCCTGAAGGATGGCTCGGCGGGCTCCATCGGCTACGGGATTGACATCGCATTTGCCAAGGAGGGGGCAAACCTCGTCATCACCGGGCGAAACGTCGCCAAGCTCGATGCGGCGAAGGAGGAGCTCGAGCGGCTCTACGGCGTCCGCGTGCTTCCCGTCGTGGCGGACGTCTCCGCCGGAAGTGACAACGAGGCCACGGTCCAGGGCGTGGTCGATCAGGCAATCGCGGAGTTCGGTCGCATCGACGCCCTTGTCAACAACGCCCAGGCGTCGGCCTCCGGCGTCACCATCGCCGATCACACCATGGAGCAGTTCGACCTCGCTGTCTACTCGGGGCTCTATGCCACCTTCCTCTACATGCAGAAGTGCTACCCGCACCTCAAGGAGACCCAGGGCTCCGTCGTGAACTTCGCCTCGGGCGCCGGCCTCTCGGGCAACTACGGGCAGTGCGCATACGCCGCCGCCAAGGAGGGCATCCGTGGGCTCTCGCGCGTGGCGGCCACCGAGTGGGGCCCGGACGGCATCAACGTGAACGTGGTCTGCCCGCTCGCATGGACGGCTGCGCTCGAGAACTTCCAGGAGGCCTTCCCCGAGGCCTTCAAGGCCAACGTGCACATGCCTCCGATGGGTCACTACGGGGACGTGGAGGCGGAGATCGGCCGTGTGGTGGTCCAGCTCTGCTCGCCGGACTTCAAGTACATGAGTGGCGAGACGGTCACCCTCGAGGGAGGAATGGGGCTGCGCCCGTAGGCGCGTCCGCCAAGCTCCGCCCAAGGCGGAGATATGAAGGAGGCCCTGCCAGAACTCCTCTGGCAGGGCCTCCCGTCTCATCAGGCGCTGAGCGGAGCCGCTTCAGGATGTCACGAGGGGTCGTCATCTCCGGAGTTCTCGGTCGAACCTGAGTCAGATCCGGAGTCCGAGTCAGACCCGGAACCGGAGCTCGAGCTCTGGGTCTGGGTGGTGAGGGTGATGGTGGTCCCCACCTCCTGGTTGCCGACGGCGGACTGCAGCGTGACGATTCCGCTCTCGGAGCTGCCGGAGGCGAGCTCTACGGTGAAGCCGAGACTCTCCAGGTAGGCCTTTGCGCTGGCATAGGTCTGCCCCGTCATGTAGGGCACGTACGCGTACTCGACCTCAGGTCCCGTGGAGACCGTGATGGTCACGGTGGACCCTGCGTCGGCCGAGGTGTTGGCGTTGGGGCTCACCGAGATGACGTAGCCCTCGTTGACGGTGTCCGAGCTCGCGTACTCGACGTTCACCACGAAGCCGAGCGTCTCGAGGCGAGACGTCGCTGAGGCCTGGCTGTCTCCCACGACGTTGGGGATGACCTTCTGTCCGGCCCCGGTTGAGATGTGATACGTGATGGTGGTCCCGACGTCCACCATCTCGCCCTCATCGATGTCCTGCGCGCACACACGGCCAGCCTCGATCTCGTCGCTCTCCTGCGAGTCGCCCACGCGTCCCACGAGACCGTACTGCTCGAGCAGCGTCTCGGCCGCCTCGGGCGTGAGGTTGGTGAGGTCGGGCACCTCGACCTGCTCCACGGGCTCGGCGCCCTTCGAGACGGTGAGGTTGATCGCCGTGCCCTCGGAGGCCTCGGTGTTGGCGGCGGGGTCCTGGTCAATGACGAGGCCTGCCTCCACGCTGTCGTTGTACTCCTCGGTGATCTCGCCGACCTCGAAGAAGTCCGAGGCCTCTATCTCGGCAATCGCCTGTTCTTGGGTGAGGTTCATGAGGTTGGGGACGGTCTGCGTCTGCGAGGACGAGCCGAGCAGGCTCACCACGGCGATCGCTGCGACAGCCACGACCGCGAGGGCCACGACCACCCCGATGATGATCTTGTTTCGACGCTTCCGCTTGCGCTCGGCCTCCTCCTCGGCGGCCTGCTCGGTGGCGCTCTGCGTGCGGAAGCGGCTCGCGCGCTCCGTGCGCGGCATGGCGGTGGTTCCGGTGACGGGCAGGGCCCCCGTCCTGCCGTCAATCGTCTTGGTGACCTGCGCGGAGAGTACGGCCGTGGTGTTGCCGACCGGTTGCATGCGCCCGGCGAGGTAGTCACGCAGGGCCCGGTAGAGCTCGTCGGCCGTCTGGAAGCGCGCCGCGGGGTCCTTCTGCATGCACTTGAGGATGATGGCCTCCAGCGCCGGGTCCACGCTGGGGTTGAGCTGACGGGGCAGCTTGGGTTGCTCGTTGACCTGCTTGAGGGCCACGGTGATGGCGTCGTCCCCCTGGAAGGGGACCTGCCCGGTCGCGGCCTCGTACATGACGATTCCGAGGGAGTAGATGTCGGTGGTGGGCCCGAGCTCCTTGCCCTGGGTCTGCTCGGGGGAGACGTAGTGAGCGGTGCCGAGGACGGAGTTGTCCTGCGTGAGGTGGCTGTTCTTGGCGCGCGCGATGCCGAAGTCCATCACCTTGATGTTGCCGTCGGGCTGCACCATGATGTTCTGCGGCTTGA
>CAZUOD010000160.1:0-2624 GCA_964621975.1 uncultured Atopobium sp. | reverse complement strand
TGGTCGCGGGGGCAGGATTTGAACCTACGACCTTCGGGTTATGAGCCCGACGAGCTACCAGACTGCTCCACCCCGCACTATGTGCACTGCGTTCGTGCAAGGAGTAACTATATCTGCCAACTAACCAAAATGCAACGGCGTTTCTGATTGTGTGCGCATCTCCACAAACCGCCTCCGCCTGACCGTCAGAGGGACGCAGTCGTCCCCTCACGAGACAACAAGTGACGTTCTGTTCCCTAGGTGTAGAATGGGGGCGCTTCCACCGACAGAGGAGTTCACATGGCAGCGAAGAATCCCCAGCCCGGCCTTGGCGGCGAGACGTACATCCCCTATGAGGAGCGCACCGGCAACGAGTCCATCGTGTACTTCACGCGTGACCTCTCCGCGCAGGGGCTGCGCACCGCATACGAGCACGTGTGCGGCAACATCACCGGCACGGTGGGCGTGAAGCTGCACACCGGCGAGAAGAACGGACCCAACATCATCCCGTGCGAATGGGTGGCCTCCCTTCTGGCGGCCGACCTCCCCGGCGCGGCGATCGTGGAGACCAACACCTACTACGAGGGCGATCGCTATACCACCGAGCAGCACCGGGAGACCCTCGTTGTCAACGGCTGGACCTTCGCGCCGGTGGACATCCTCGACGAGGACGGCGCCGTGGCCTTCCCGCTCACGGGCGGCACGTGGTTCGACGAGGTCCACATGGGCTCCCACCTGGTCAACTATGACTCGCTCGTCGTGCTCACGCACTTCAAGGGGCACACGCAGGGTGGCTTCGGCGGCTCTGCGAAGAACATCGGCATCGGCTGCGCGGACGGGCGCATCGGCAAGAGGGAGATCCACACCACGCCCGGCTCGCCCGACAAGTGGGACATCGCGCGCGAGGAGTTCATGGAGCGCATGATGGAGAGCGCCAAGGCGGTGTGCGAGCACTTCGGCAGCCGCATCACCTTCGTGAACGTCATGCGCAACATGTCCGTCTCGTGCGACTGCGAGGGCACGGCCGCCCAGCCCGTGGTGACCCCCAACGTGGGCATCCTCGCCTCCACGGACATCCTCGCGCTCGACCAGGCGTGCGTGGACCTCGTCTACGCCATGGACGAGAAGGACAACCACGACCTCGTGGAGCGCATGGAGACCCGCCACGGCCTGCGCCAGCTCACCTACATGAGGGAGCTCGGGATGGGCAACTGGCGCTACGCCCTTCTCGACCTGGACAACGGTGGTGCGCGCATCTCGCGGGCAGAGGCCGTGGCCCACGTGGTGCCGTTCGAGGGATAGCGGCGCCCTGAGGCTCCGTCCGCGGGCCTAGAGGTCCTGAGCGGTGAGGATCTCCTGCGGGATGAGCAGGGCGCCCTCCACGACGGAGCGCAGGTACTCGGCCTCGGCCTCCTTGAGGTGCGGCTCCAGGAGGTCGAGGCCCTCCACGGTGACGCGGCCCTGGTCGGTCGCCTCGTTGTCGAGCGGGTCGGGGAAGCGCCGCATGGCGCGCTTGAGCATGAGCCGGTAGGCGGCCACGAACGGCTCCACCGAGAAGCGCTCGTCGGCCATGGCGGCGAGTCGGGAGAGGATGGAGAGGCCCGCGCGGTCGAGGTCGCCCCAGTAGAGCACGGTCACGTCCTCGGCACCGACGGCGTCGATGAGCTCTGGGAGCTTGTGCGGGTCGTCGACCAGGTACCCGTTGCCGAACACCACCCCGTGGACGCGCTCGCCGAACAGGCGCTTCCGGCCGTCGAAGAACAGGGCGTTTCTCATGTTGACCCAAGGGTCGAGGTTCTCTGAGACCACGAGGCGAAGGTGGCGGTGGTGCTTCGGGATGTGATGGAGCAGCTCGAGCTTCACCTGCGGACGCGCATGCACGACGTCCGAGATTCCCATGAGGTGGAGCAGCTTGCGGCCGTCTGACTCCAGAGCGAGGAACTTCTCGTCGCCAAACACCCGGTAGGAGAGCTCGCGCATGCTGAGGGTCCCGTCACCGAGGGTGGGGCTGCCGGCGAGTGCGGCGTCGAGGGCGCGCAGCTCGGGCTCGTATCGCACGAAGGCCTTGGGCGTGCTGAGCAGCCATCCGTTGATCCACAGGCGCGGATCGAGATCGATGATCTGCCTGCGGATGCCGTTGAGCTCGGGCGTCTGCTTGCGCACGCAGTCGAGGTGCGAGAGCGAGTGCGCCGCGGCCCTGCGCGAGTCCTGACGGGCGGAAGGCTTGGGGCGCTCTGTCTTGGCTATCGCGTGGGGCTCGCCGGCAGGTTCTTGGGCGTCAGATGTGGGAGCGGCAAAGGAGAAGACCTCCGGCTCGTCCGTCTTCATGAGGACTCCCATGCGCTCGAGCGTCTCGAGCGAGGCCTCACCAGCATCGTATCTGCCCAGGATCTCGAGGACCTCGTCGCGCGTGACTCGCGCCCTGCGCAGACGGACGAGCCTGCTCGCGATGCCGCCCGCGCCGCCGCGCTCCTGCGCGGGGAGCTCCTTGCCGAGGGTCTTGGCCAGCGTGATGACGGCCCTCTGCTCCTGCTCGGTGAGTTTGTGTGCCATGGGAGCCCTTCGTCGGTTGTGTGCCACAAGAGCATAGCGCGAAAGCGACGGGGGTGCTCAGGCCCGGGGTTTCGGGCTCGTGCCGGTGATGT
>CAZUOD010000159.1:0-2656 GCA_964621975.1 uncultured Atopobium sp. | reverse complement strand
GATGCCGTCGTGGTCGTGGTAGGTGATCTGGCAGATCTTGGAGTGGCACTTGAAGCCCTCCGAGCCGTAGATCACCGTGCAGCCCGCGTCCTCGAGCCGCTCGGCCCAGGCGATGTTGTTGGCCTCGTCGAAGCGCGCGCGAAGCTCCATGAGCACGGTGACGTCCTTGCCCGCCTCGGCGGCGCCGATGAGGCTCTCGCACAGGTGCGAGCTCTTGGCCACGCGGTAGAGCGTGATCTTGATGGAGATGCACGAGTCGTCAGCCGAGGCCTCGCGCACCAGGCGCAGGAGCGGCGTCATGGACTCGTAGGGGTAGGTGAGCAGGACGTCATGGTCCTCCACCTGCTCGCGCATGGGGCGCGAGAGGTCCACCATCGGGCTCACCTGGGGCTCGAAGGGAGCGAAGACGCAGCGCGCGTGCTCGTGGTCGGGGATGTGCTGCTCCAGCCCGTAGACGTAGCTCAGGTCGATGGGGCGGGAGAGCCTGATGACGCGGCGCGGCTCCAGGCCGAGCTCGCCGGCGATGAGGTCCTCGAGCTTCTTGCCGAGCTTGCCGCGGACCTCCAGGCGCACGGGCTGGAGGCGCTGGCGCAGCCTGAGCACCTTCTTCATGTGCTGCCGGTAGTCCTCCTCCTCCTCGACGCCCTCGCCGTCGGGGTCTATGTCGGCGTTGCGCGTGACGCGCAGCACGGCCGAGCGCTTGGGGACGTACGTGCCGAAGCATTGGTCGAGGCAGGTCTGGAGCACGTCCTCGAGCAGCGTGTAGCGCCATGCCCTGCCCGAGGGCGGGAGCGCCACCACGCGCTGCTCGGTGGCAGGGACCTCGATGATGCCGAGAAGCCCCCGCTCGTCCGCGCCGTCGAGCGAGCAGGCCACGAAGAGCCTGCCGTTCCTCAGGTTGGGGAAGGGATGGCGCGGGTCCACGATGAGCGGGGAGATGATCGGCGCGAGGCGGCGCTCGAAGTGGGCCGACACGGCGGCGCGGTCGGCCTCGGTGTAGTCGGCTGGCGAGACGCGCGCGAGCCCGTGCCTGGCGAGCAGCCCCTCCACCTCGGCGAGTCCCTGCTCGTGGCGTGCCACGAGGGGCGGCAGGGCCTCGAAGATGGCATCGAGCTGCTCGGCCGGGGTCATGTTCGACTTGTTGTCACGCGGCTGGTTCTTGAGCGAGGCGAGGTCTGAGAGGCCTCCCACCCGGATCATGAACCACTCGTCCATGTTGGACTCCACGATCTCGCAGAACTTGAGGCGCTCGAAGATGGGCACCTCGGGATCGAAGGCCTCGTCGAGGATGCGGTCGTCAAAGCGCAGCCAGCTGATCTCGCGGTTCTGTGTGTAGGAGAAGTCCCGCTTGCGGCGCTTTCCCCCCTTGGGCCCTCTCTCCGCCGGCCCGTCTGGGGCCGCCTCCTCGCCCTGTCCCTTCGGCTCCTTGGTCTTTTCCTTGCTGCCCATGGCGTGTCCTCTTCGGTCGTGTCGCGCGCGGCCGCAGCCGCGGGATGATGTCGTGAACGATGATAGCAGCCGGCCCGCGCCCGCTCGCCACCGTAGGTTAAGGCTGTGAAAAGGATGGGAGCCCGTGCGCCCGGGGTCGCGCCCCCCAGGTTCCCAGAGCGCTACAATGGCGTATCCCGCTCGCCCTTCGACCCAACAGAGAGGGGAGAAGACCATGCCCGACAGCCTGTCCGGTCGCCACTTCCTCAAGCTCCTCGACTTCACGTCCGAGGAGATCCGCCAGCTCATCGATCTCTCCGCGGAGCTCAAGGCCAAGAAGCGCGCGGGCGAGCCCCACCGCTACCTCGAGGGAAAGAACGTCGCCCTCATCTTCGAGAAGACCTCCACGCGCACGCGCTGCGCCTTCGAGGTGGCCGCGGCCGACCTCGGCATGCATGCGGTCTACCTCGACCCGTCGGCCTCCCAGGTGGGCAAGAAGGAGTCCATCCCTGACACCGCGCGCGTGCTGGGGCGCATGTTCGACGGCATCGAGTACCGCGGCTTCGGCCAGGAGCGCGTGGAGGAGCTCGCCGCCTACGCGGGCGTGCCGGTGTGGAACGGCCTCACCACGGAGTTCCACCCCACCCAGATGCTCGCGGACGTGCTCACCATGCAGGAGGAGTTCGGCGAGATGGCGGGCCGCAAGGTCACCTTCATGGGTGACGCCGGCAACAACGTGGGCAACTCGCTCATGGTCGTCTGCGCCAAGCTGGGAATCGACTTCTGTGCCTGCGGGCCCGCCGAGCAGATGCCCGACGCCGCGCTCGTCGAGACCTGCCGGGCCCTGGCCGCCGAGACGGGCTCTGCGATCACGCTCACCGAGGACGTCGACGAGGGCGCGGCGGGCGCGAGCGTCATCTACACCGACATCTGGGTGTCGATGGGCGAGCCCTCCGAGCTCTGGGGGGAGCGCATCCGCCTGCTCAGGCCCTATCAGGTGACCTCCGAGGTCATGGGCAAGGCCGCCCCTGACGCGATATTCATGCACTGCCTGCCGAGCTTCCACGACCGCAAGACCACCATCGGCGAGGAGGTCTTCCAGAAGTTCGGCCTGGCGGAGCTCGAGGTGACGGACGAGGTCTTCGAGGGGCCGCGCTCGCGCGTCTTCGACGAGGCCGAGAACCGCCTCCACACGATCAAGGCCGTGATGTACGCGACGCTTCGCTAG
>CAZUOD010000158.1:0-2682 GCA_964621975.1 uncultured Atopobium sp. | reverse complement strand
CATCGAGCTCGTCGAGGTCGAGGGCTAGCCCGCCATCGCGCTGCCCGGGCGGACGCCAGGCGAGAAGCGCACCGCACGGGCAGGCGCAAAGCTGCGGGGGCACGCGACAAGGCGGCGGACACACGTCGCAACGCAATCGCGGGGGTACGCCACTCAGGCGGGCCCCGCGACTCATCTTGAACCCCAGAGTCAGTCAGGCGAACCAGTCGAATTGGCCGGCCACATGGCTCAGTCAAGCTCGAGAAAGTCCGTCGGCGCAGGCGCCCCGTCGAGGTCAGCGTTCCACGCGCCGAGCTTCTGCAGGACACGAACGAACGCGTCGAGCTCGTCGGGCTCTAGGCACGAAAGATGCCTCTCGGCCAGCCTCTCGAGCTCATCCCGCAACCGAGCGCAGGCCTCCGCGCCCGCCTGCGTGAGCCGCACGTTGACGCGCCGCTTGTCATGCGCGTTGCGCTGCTTCTCGACATAGCCGCGCTCCGCCAGCGAGTTCAGTGCCTGCGTAATCCGAGGACGCGAGAGCACCGTGCTCTCGGCGAGGCACTCGGCGCTCATGTATCCGTCGCTCTGGCTCAGCATGCTCAGGATCACGATCTCGCCCCGCATGATTCGGCGAATGTATGCGACGCCCTTGGCCATGATCTTCTCGCTGGCCGCAAGAACGTCGGAGACGGCCTGCCCAAAGCGCGGGTCCAGTGAGTTCTTGGAGTCCGGCAAGTTCGACGGGTCAAACGGGTCCGGCCGCCCCTCTTCGGTGGCACCGGCCGCGTCGCGGCGGGCGGAATCGCAAGGGCGCCCGTCAGCGTGTCTGCCAGCGAGTCTGTACTCGGTAAGAGCCGGTTTGGCCACGACGTCCCTCCCCAATCCGCGCCTCGTCCGCCCCGGCGAGAGGGGCCGGCACAAGGCGCGCATAATCTGTTATGCCAGTCCTGATTCTAATCGAGCGACCGCGCTTCTCGCCACGCCCGCATTACTCGCAATGACGCGCCTCTCGCCGCTCCCCTTTCCTATGTGACCGCTTAACGAAGGCGAAATATTAAGGCAATGCTTTTGCAATTTAATTAACTGAGGAAGCGCCGGATAACCCTGGTCGGAAAGGAGTGGCCGAAAGGCACCGGCAAAAGGCACGTGAGGCTCGCTTGGAAAGGAGAGGATGTTCATGAGCGACAAGATTGATCCGAGGCTGCCCAAGGAGGTCGGCGAAGGCTATCCCCCCGTAAAGTCACCATGGGACAAGATGGTCTCCTACCATGACGCGGCCCACTACACCCAGCGCTACACCAACGTGGTGAGCGCGGCGATCATGCAGGCCTTCCGCGTGCTCGTGCCCGACTACGTCGAGCGGAGCAAGGCCATGTGCACGAACGCCTACAACCGCCTCAAGTTCGTCTACGACAACATCCCCGGCTACCCCGAGCACAACGCCGACGAGCTCCACATGCACCCCTTCATGCGGGGCAACTTCGTGGGCGGCCTCATCGGCGACGCCGGCGACGAGCAGCTGCTCATGTGCGGCCGCGTCAACGACTTCGGCAGCTACCGCGCCGAGAAGGAGCTCGACGTCTGCTACTGGGACCTCGTGGGGACCGAGCTGTGCCGCTCCACCACCCAGTCGCTGCAGGCCTGCGCGGACTGCGCCGCGCGTCTGCGCCCGGACGGCCCGCACCTCGAGTACCACATGGTCGAGGCCAAGGGCGCCGGCGACCGCCACTGCCGCATCGTGGCGGAGGACCGCGGGAAGTACCCGATGCCCGAGCACGAGCAGTGGGAGTGCTTCGGGCCGGTGGCCACGCAGGACCAGATCAAGTACACCGAGGAGGAGGACTGCGTCGACGAGTCGATGATGTTCCGCGAGGAGTGCGACTTCACCTTCTCGAACGGCACCAACATGGAGTGCGACTGGCGCAGCGCCGTGCCGATGACCTCGATGTCGTATGCGGCCACCTACATCCTGCCCACGCTCGACGACCTCATCCGCGAGGGACGCCTCACCAACGAGCAGGTCGACCACGCGATCCACTGCGTGTGCGAGGCCGCGGGCAAGGCCACCTTCCTGGACGAGTTCTCCAAGGAGGGGCTGCGCGTGTGGATTGGCGCGCCCCACACCGTGAGCAAGGACGACGGCAGGCTCATGGGCGGCTACCTCGAGATGTTCCTGCAGTGCCTGCGCTGCGAGTACAAGATCGAGGCCTTCAACAGCCAGGAGTGCGTCTACGACATAGACCGCGCCGCGCTCGCGAACAACATGCCCAAGATGGTCGACGCCTACAAGTGGTTCTGGTACGGCCAGACCAAGAGCCTGGTGAACGCGCAGTGGTCGCTGTGGGAGGAGGACTCCCCGGAGGGCCGGCTCCGCATCAAGATTGCCAAGAAGGTCGACAAGTTCTGCTAGCGCCACGATCTGATTGAAAGGGGTGTAAACGATGAGCTGCCCATATCCGGTTGTGAACAAGAACGTGTACAAATACGACGAGATGAAGCGGGCCGAGCACATGGCGGTTCGCACGACGGTCGGCTGGTACCTGTGGACGCATCAGATCGTGGAGGTGGCGGGGCCCGACGCCGTTGCCTTCCTCGAGTACCTGCTGCCCAAGAAGATCGGGACGCTCGCGGTGACGCGCGACCGCTACACCACCATGCTCGCCGAGGACGGGACGATCATCGACGACCTGATCGTGACCCGCA
>CAZUOD010000157.1:0-2701 GCA_964621975.1 uncultured Atopobium sp. | reverse complement strand
TGGGAAGGCGCGGGGAGAGGCTGGAGTACGGGTCCTGGAAGATGATCTGCATCTTGGTGCGCAGCTCGCGCATCTCGGCATTGGAGAGGCCGTAGACCTCGCGGCCCTCGAAGATGACATCGCCGCCGGTCTTCTCGCCCACCAGACGCAGGATGGTGCGCCCCGTGGTGGACTTGCCGCAGCCGGACTCGCCCACGAGACCCATGGTGTGGCCCCGCCGCAGGGTGAAGGTCACGCCGTCAACGGCCTTGACGTGGCCCTGTACGCGGTTGAAGAGGCCGCCCTTGATGGGGAAGTACTTCTTGAGGTCGCGGACCTCGAGTATGGTGTCGTCCTTTGCCGTGGTGGCGGGCTGGCGCTCAGCCGTCGCAGTCGCGGTTGCCATGGCTACTCCTCCCTCTCGCCGTTGCCGCCAGACTCGATGAGCTCCTCGAGCACGGCCGAGGTCTCGCGCGCCGCCTCGGCGGACGCGTCGCCGTAATAGCGGTAGCAGCTCACCTTGTGGGTGGGCGACAGGCTGATCTCGTGCGGGTACTCACCCTCGCAGCCCTTGACGCAGAGCTCGCAGCGGTCCTTGAAGTAGCAGTAGTTGGGCATGTCCACCGGGTTGGGGACCTTGCCCGGGATGGAGTAGAGGCGGTCGACCTTCTTGCCCACCACGGGCTTGGAGGCCATGAGGCCAATGGTGTAGGGGTGGGCCGGGTGGTCGAAGATCTCCTCGGCGGTGCCCTTCTCCACCACGCGGCCGGCGTACATGACCACTACGTAGTCGGCCATCTCAGCCACCACGCCCAGGTCGTGCGTGACCAGGATGATGGACGAGTTGATCTTGTCCTTGAGCGAGCTGAGAAGGTCGAGGATCTGCGCCTGGATGGTCACGTCGAGGGCCGTGGTGGGCTCGTCGGCGATGATGATGCGCGGGTTGCAGGCGAGCGCGATGGCGATCATGATGCGCTGGCGCATGCCGCCGGAGAGCTCGTGCGGGTACATGTTGTAGACGCCCTCGCTGTTGGCGATGCCCACGGTCTCGATCATCTCGATCGCGCGCGCCTTGATCTTCTCCTTGGACCAGTCCTTGCCGTCGTGGAGGGCAATGACCTCCTCGATCTGCTCGCCCACCCTGAAGACCGGGTTGAGCGAGGTCATGGGCTCCTGGAAGATCATGGAGATCTCGGAGCCGCGAATCTTCTGCATGGCCTCCTCGGGCGCCTTGGTGACGTCGATGGCGTGGTCGCCCAGGTTGAGACGGATGGAGCCGCCCACCACCTGGCCCTGCGGCCGCTGCAGTAGCTGGATGAGCGAGAGGCAGGTGACCGACTTGCCGCAGCCGGACTCGCCCACCACGCCCACGGTCTTGCCCACCGGCACGTCGTAGCTCACGCCGTCGACCGACTTGACCACGCCGTTGTCGGTGAAGAAGTAGCTGTGGACGTCGTCGAACTCGACGGCGTTGGCCGGGTCGCGCATCTCGCAGGCGTACTCGGACGGGTCCACGTTCTTGCGCTTGCGCTGCGCCTCGTACCTCTGGGTGGTGACGCGGTTCTCCTTGGAGATGCGACGCGACTCCTTGGCGGAGAGGTAGCCCGCGTCCTTGCCGCCCTTGGTTTCCTTCTTGTCCTTCATGTGCTGGTCCCTCCCCCTAGCGATTCATCTTGGGGTCAAAGGCGTCGCGCAGGCCGTCGCCCACGAAGTTGAAGCCCAGGACCGTGACGACCAGGCAGATGCCGGCGGGAATCCAGATGAACCAGTAGTTGGTCATGACGTAGGAGTTGTTGACGTCGCTGATGATGCTGCCCCACGAGGCAAAGGGGAACTTGACGCCCAGGCCCAGGAACGAGAGCGTGGCCTCGGTGATGATGGTGTCGCCCAGGCTCATGGTGGCGGAGACGATCAGCTGCGGCATGACGTTGGGGATGAGGTGGCGGAAGATGCGGTGCGGAACCGAGATGCCCGTGGCCTCGGTTGCGAGCATGAACTCCTGCTCACGCAGCGACAGGATCTGCCCGCGAACAAGGCGCGCGATCGAGGGCCACGACAGGAAGCCCAGGATGAGCATCAGGTAGATGAGGCGCGTCCAGGAGTCGAGCTGCAGCGAGTCCATGACCGAGCCCAGGATGATGATGATCGGCATCGTGGGCAGGCAGTAGAAGATGTCTACGACGCGCATGATGAGGTTGTCGATCCAGCCGCCGAAGTAGCCGGAGATGCCGCCCATGATCACGCCCAGGCCCGCCGAGATGATAACCACGATGAAGCCCACGATGAGCGACACGCGGCCGCCGTACATGAGGCGGGTGAGCATGTCCATGCCGTTGCCATCGGTGCCGAGCGGGTGCTCGAGCGAGGGGCTCGCGTAGCGGTCGTAGACGCGGTTGACCGTGGTCTCGGTCACGGTGTAGACCGAGCTGTAGGCGTCGTAGGAGATGCTGTAGGTGTGGTCCTCGCCGTCGGAGTCGGTGTAGGAGACCTCGTCGACGTCCTCCTGCACGGCCAGGATGAGGGCCTCGCTGAGGTCGTCGGGGATGGTGGTGGAGCCGTCGCTCGAGGAGATGAGGTACGAGCTCACCGTGGCCACGACCTCGCCGGAGGAGTCGGTGACGTTGCCGGCCTCGTCCACGCTGTAGGTGGCGCCGTCGTAGGTGAAGGTGCCCAGGTCCTCGGCCTCGAGCTCGGTGACGTCGACCGTCTCCTCGTCGTCGGC
>CAZUOD010000156.1:0-2754 GCA_964621975.1 uncultured Atopobium sp. | reverse complement strand
GAGCAGGGGACTCTTAATCCCAAGGTCCAGGGTTCGAACCCCTGACGATCCACCATACGGATCGTTAGCTCAGCTGGTAGAGCAGGGGACTCTTAATCCCAAGGTCCAGGGTTCGAACCCCTGACGATCCACCACGTGATTGCAAGGCCCGTCCGGGGAGCGCCCCGGGCGGGCCTTTCGCTGCCTGGCCAACGGGTCCAGGCCAGCTTCCGATGGGCTGTCCGGGCCCCATGCTATGCTGCTTGGAAGATCCTAGGAAAGGAGCGTCATGGAGGCTCTCATCGCCCTTCTCGTCCTTGCCGACGTCGCCCTCACGGCGGCGGCTCTCGTCCGGCTCTGTCGCCGCGAGCCGGATGATCCCGCGGACAGGCTCGCGCTCCAGCGTGTCGAGGCCGCACTGGCCAACGTGGAGAAGGAGCTCGCCCGCGCCCAGGGCGACCTCTCGCAGACGCGCTCCGTCGTCGACTCCAAGCTCACGGAGATCCGCGGTGTGGTCGACGAGCGGCTCGCGGGCTCCCTCACCGCCCAGCAGACGGTCCTGGACAGCCAGCAGAGGAACCTCGCGAGCCAGCTGAGCGAGTCCAACCGGCGGCTCGAGGAGATCAGGAGCACCCTCACGGGCCAGCTCACGAGCCTGAGGGACGAGAACTCGGCCCAGCTCGAGCGCATGCGCTCCACCGTGGACGAGAAGCTCCAGCAGACGCTCAACGAGCGCATCACGCAGTCGTTCGCCCTCGTCAACGAGCGTCTCCAGGAGGTCGACCAGGGCCTCGGCGAGATGAAGGGGCTCGCCCAGGACGTCGGTGGCCTCAAGAAGGTCCTCTCCAACGTCAAGACGCGCGGCATCGTCGGCGAGATCCAGCTGGGCTCGATCCTCAAGGAGATCCTGGCGCCGGGGCAGTACGAGGAGAACGTCGAGGTCGTCCGCGGGTCGGGCCGGCGCGTCGAGTTCGCCGTCAGGCTGCCGGGGGAGGGAGACGAGCCGGTCTACCTGCCCATCGACTCAAAGTTTCCCGGGGACGCCTACGAGCACCTGCGCGACGCCCAGGACATGGGCGACGCCGAGGCGACGGCCCAGGCCTGGAAGCAGCTCGAGACGCAGATCAAGAGCGAGGCGAAGGACATCCGCGAGAAGTACGTCTCGCCGCCGGGCACGACGAGCTTCGGCGTGATGTTCCTGCCCTTCGAGGGGCTCTACGCCGAGGTGGTCAACAGGACGGGCCTCGTCGAGTGCCTGCAGCGCGACTACCGCGTGAACGTTGCCGGCCCGAGCACGATGGCCGCCCTGCTCAACAGCCTGCAGATGGGCTTTCAGACCGTTGCCATCCAGAGGCGCACCGACGAGATCCAGCGGGTCCTCTCGGCCGTCAAGACCGAGTTCGGCAAGTACCAGGACATGCTGAGGAGGGCCCAGAAGCAGCTCAACACCGTGAGCGGAACCATCGAGGCCCTCGCCGGCACGCGCTCGCGGGCGATGGAGCGGAGGCTGCGCGAGGTGACCGAGCTCGGCTCGCTCGCTGAGGCTGAGGAGGTCCTCGGCATCGAGGCCGAGGACGGGGAGGATGAGCGCTCGTGAGCGGAGAGGCCTTGGGCGAGGCGCCCCGCGGCCCTGAGAGCGTCCTTCGGGCCCTCGCGCCCGACCCTGCGCTGACGGAGCGCGTCATCGAGACGAGGCGCGAGTGGGAGGGCAGCGTCTTTGCCGTCGAGCACTCCGAGGTGGAGCTCTCCGACGGCTCGCGAGCCTGGCGCGAGCTCGTCCGCCACCACGGCGGCGCGGGCGTCGTCGCCGTGTGGGACGGACGTGTCTGTCTCGTGCGGCAGTATCGCGTGGCGCTCGGCCGCATGACCCTTGAGATTCCCGCCGGCAAGGCCGACGCCGGCGAGACCCGCGAGTCCTGCGCCGCGCGCGAGCTCACCGAGGAGACCGGGCTTGTCGCCGAGCGGCTCGAGCTGTTGGTCGAGACCTATGGCTCGCCCGGGTTCACCGATGAGAGCACCTCGGTCTTCTTTGCCCACGGCCTCTCGCGGGGCGAGGCGAGCCTCGACGAGGGCGAGCTCCTGCGCGTCTGCTGGCTCCCTGCCGCAGACGTCATCGAGGCCGTCCGGGCCGGAATCCTTCAGGACGCCAAGACCGTTGCGGGCATTCTCGCGGCCAACGCCCGCGGCATGCTCTAGAATGTCCTCGCGCGACCCGAAGCGCCCTTAGCTCAGCTGGATAGAGCCGCGGACTTCTAATCCGAAGGTCGGGGGTTCGAGTCCCTCAGGGCGCACCCGCAGACGCTGGGGCCAGGCATCTTTCAGATGTCTGGCCCGTCTCGTGCCTCTCGCGGAGCACGTCGGGCGCGCTCGCGAATTTCTGCTTGGCCACGTGTGGTTATGCGGCATACTTAGGCAGGTGAGCCCTGCCCGTCGGAAGGAGCGCGCGTTGATCTACACAATGACGTTGAACCCCGCCCTCGACTATGTCATGCATCCCCTGACGCTTGACATGGGCTTCACGAACAGGTCCTCCTCAGAGGAGCTGCACTGCGGCGGCAACGGCATCAACATTTCAACACTGCTCAACGAGCTTGACGTGCCCAGCATCGCGATGGGCATAGCGGCCGGCTTCACGGGGGACTACCTGCTCAAGCGCCTCCAGGAGAAGGGGGTCGCGAGCAACTTCGTGCTGCTCGACCGCGGCTACACCCGCATCAACATCAAGCTCAACGGCATCGTCATGACGATGGTCAACGGCATGGGCCCCAAGATCCC
>CAZUOD010000155.1:0-2791 GCA_964621975.1 uncultured Atopobium sp. | reverse complement strand
CGCGGCGTGCCGCAGATCGAGGTCACCTTCGACATCGACGCCAACGGCATCGTGAAGGTCACGGCCAAGGACAAGGCCACCGGCAAGAGCCAGCAGATCACCATCTCCGGCTCCACCGCCCTGTCCGACGACGAGGTCGACCGCATGGTCAAGGACGCCGAGGCCCACGCCGAGGAGGACAAGAAACACAAGGACGAGATCGAGGTCAGGAACCAGGTCGACAGCCTTGCCTACAGCACCGAGCAGACCCTGAAGGACCTGGGCGACAAGGTCCCCGCCGACCAGAGGAAGCAGGCCGAGGAGGCCGTGGCAGAGGCCAAGAAGGCCCTGAGCGGCACCGACGTGGACGCCGTCCGCGCCGCCGGCGACAAGCTCCAGGAGGTCGGTCACAAGCTCGCCGAGGTCGTGTACTCCTCCACGCAGGAGCAGACCTCCACGGGCGGCGGCACCCCGGACGGCGCGAATGACGTCGTGGATGCCGACTACGAGGTCGTGGACGACGATCAGAACAACTAGGCCGCCACGGGTTCCGCGCGCAGCCTGAGCAGGACTCGGAGGCGGCCGAGCGGGCCGCCTCCCCGATGTTTTTGAGGAGGGTGACGTGAAGGTGACTATCGAGGTCGAGGACGAGGACGAGAGGGACGAGGCGATCGAGCCGGACGAGGTCGACGCCGACGGCGAGAAGAGCGAAGGCGAGGTCGAGACCGACCCTGAGGCCGAAGAACGCGCCCGTGTGGAGGCCGCGATACGCGCCGGCGAGGAGGCTGCCGAGCGCGAGCTCGCAGAGGACGCCAAGAGGATCAGCGCCGAGCGCGATGATCTCCAGAAGAGGCTCTCGTCCGTCGAGGACGAGCTCGATGCCGCAAAGAAGGAGGCCGCTGACGCCAAGGACCGTCTCATGCGGCTCCAGGCGGACTGGGAGAACTTCCGCCGCCGCACCGCGGCGGAGCGCATCGCCGAGCGCGAGCGTGCCGCCGAGAAGCTCGTGTGCAACCTGCTGCCGGTGATCGACGACATGGAGCGCGCCATCGAGCATGCCGAGGCGACCGAGGGTGACGCCACGATGCGACAGTTCATCGACGGTGTCTCCGCGGTGCACACGAAGATGCTCTCGGTGCTCGCGAAGGAGGGGGTCGAGCCCATCGACCCTGCTGGCGAGCCGTTCGAGCCCCTCTCCCACCAGGCCGTGGGGCGCGTCGAGGACAAGGAAGCCTTCGATGAGACGGTGGCGCAGGTCTATCAGAAGGGCTACAGGATGGGCGACAAGGTCATCCGCACCGCGATGGTGACGGTGACCTACGGAGGGCCCAAGCGTCCCGTCGAGCAGGAACCGGCCTCAGGCGATGGGGAGGCCGCGCAGGGCGCACCTGAGGGTCAGACAGAAGAGCAGTAGTGACCAAGCGCGCCCGGACCAGACGGTTCGGGCGCTACCATCAGAGAGGGGGCTCGTGCAGAGGCCATGGCAACAAAGAAGAGCTACTACGACATCTTGGGCGTCAAGCGCGATGCCACCGACGATGAGATAAAGCGAGCATTCAGGAAGCTCGCAGCGAAGTACCACCCGGATGCCGGTGGCGACGAGCAGAAGTTCAAGGAGGTCAGCGAGGCATACACCACGCTGTCCGACCCGCAGAAGCGCCGCGAGTACGACCAGATGCTGATGTTCGGGGGCATTCCGGGCGCCGACTTCGGCGGCTCGGGCGGCCGCGGACGCGGCTACACCTACACCACCAGCGTCGGGGGCGACTGGTCGGACATCTTCGACAACATCCGCAGCGGTGACGGCGTGTTCAGCGGGGTGGACTTCTCGTCCATCTTTGGTGGCGCCACCGGCGCGCGATCGGCGCAGAACCGCCCCACCAAGGGTGGTGACCTCACGATGTCCGTTGACGTGACGGCCGAGGAGGCCTTCCGCGGCGCCACCCGCAAGGCGACGTATCGCGTCCCCTCGACGGGCGAGGAGCAGACGCTCACCATAAAGATCCCGGCAGGCGCCGTTGATGGTGGCAAGCTCCGCTATCGCGGCCGCGGCGAGTACGGCACCAACGGCGGGGACCGCGGGGACCTCGTGATCACGACCCACGTGGCCGAGCACCCGATCTTCAAGCGCGACGGCGCCGACGTGCGCATGGAGCTGCCCGTCAGCGTGTACGAGGCCGCGCTCGGCGCGACGGTCGAGGTGCCCACCCCCGACGGCACCGAGGTCCGTCTCAAGGTGCCCGCCGGCACGCAGGACGGCAAGACCTTCCGCTTTCGTGATCTCGGGGCTCCTAACGTCAAGCGCAAGGGCACGCGCGGCGCCCTCTACGTCACGGTGCGCGTGAAGGTGCCCACGCTGCTGACCAAGAAGGAGCGCGATGCGCTCGATGCGCTGCGCGAAGCGGACACCCGTGGCTATCGTGAGGAGGTCGAGCGCTATGGCACGAAGCGATAAGGAGGGCCGCGACAAGCCCCTCTACATGATCAGCGTGGCCGCCGAGCTCACCGGCATGCACCCGCAGACCCTGCGCGTCTACGAGCAGAAGGGCCTTGTCACCCCGGGGCGCTCGCGCGGCAACACCCGCCTGTACTCACAGGCGGACATCGAGCGGCTCAACCTCATCTCCAAGCTCACGGACGAGGGCATCAACCTGGCGGGTGTGGTGCGCATCCTCGACATGCGGGAGCGCATGCTCGAGCGCGAGGAGGAGCTCGAGAGGCTCCGCCACCGCGTGCGCGAGCTCGAGGACGAGGTCCACGAGTACAAGATGCAGGAGAAGATCACGGCGCTCGCCCGCTACGACACCTCGAA
>CAZUOD010000154.1:0-2826 GCA_964621975.1 uncultured Atopobium sp. | reverse complement strand
CCCCAACAGGGCTGTCCGCGTGCTAGATTAAGAGGCCGCTTGCAAACCTGAACCAGGGGGTCACCATGTTTGAGCTCTTTGGCATGTTCGTCGTGGCCCTGTTGCCCATCATCTGGCTTGTGGTCGCGCTCTGCGGCCTGCGCATGCAGGCGCATGTGGCCAGCCTCGGGGCGCTCGCCGTCGCGATCGTCTGCGCAATGGTCGGCTGGGGCATGTCCATCGTCAACGTGGCCACCGCCGCGCTCGAGGGCTTTGTGATGGCCCTCTGGCCCATCGTGATCGTCATCATCGCGGCGGTGTTCACATACAACCTCACGGTCCACACCGGCGCCATGGAGACCATCAAGCGCATGCTCTGCTCGGTCTCGGCCGATCGCCGCATCCTCACGCTCCTCATCGGCTGGTGCTTCGGCGGCTTCCTCGAGGGCATGGCCGGCTTCGGCACTGCCGTGGCCATCCCGGCCAGCATGCTCGTGGCGCTCGGCATCAGCCCCATGACCTCGATCCTCGCGTGCCTGATCGCCAACGGCGTCCCCACGATGTTCGGATCCATAGGCATCCCCACCACCACGCTCGCCTCGATCACAGGCATCGACGTGGTGCAGCTCGCCACCGTCCAGGCCCTCCAGGTGTTCCCGTTCGTCGTGGCGTGCCCGCTGCTGATGGTCGCGCTCGTGGGCCACGGGCCCAAGGCGCTCAAGGGCACCGTGCCCATCGCGCTCGTCTCGGGCGTGTCGTTTGCCGTGTGCCTGGTGGCTGCAGCCCACTTCATCGGTGGGGACCTGCCTGACGTGGTTGCCTCGGTCGTCTCGCTGGCGCTCACCTTTGCCTTTGCGCTGCACCTGCACAGAAGCGGCGCCGCGGTGCCCGAGGAGTATCGCCTGGCGGTTGCCGATGACTCAGACGCTTCCGATGAGACGCCCGCTGACAAGCTCCGCGCTTGGGCTCCGTTTGCCCTGATCTTCGTGGTGCTTCTCGCCACCAGCAAGCTCGTCCCGTTTGTCAACGAGCCGCTCTCGGCCATCAAGAGCACGGTCAACATCTATGCCGGCGACCCCACGGCCACGCTGACCTTCTCGTGGGTCAACACGCCAGGCGTGCTGATCTTCCTCTGCGGCATCGTGGGCGGCCTCATCCAGCGCTGCCCGCCGCGCGAGATGCTCGGCGTGCTGGGCGCCACCTGCAGGCAGATGAGCAAGACCGTGGTCACGATGCTCGGCGTGCTGGCATGCGCCAAGATCATGGGCTACTCCGGGATGATCGCAAGCGTCGCCTCGTTTTTCGTGGCGGCGCTCGGCGGGCTCTACCCGCTCGTGGCACCGCTGCTCGGCGCGCTCGGCACCTTCGTCACCGGGTCGGGCACCTCAAGCGAGGTCCTCTTCGGCAACGTCCAGCTGAGCGCCGCACAGTCCATCGGCGTCGACGAGACCTGGCTCGTGGCGGCCAACTCGCTCGGCGTGAGCGCGGGCAAGATGCTCAGCCCGCAGAACATCGCCATCGGCTGCGCCGCCTGCGGTCTCGTGGGCAAGGACGGCAAGATTCTCGGAAAGATCGCCCCGTACGCATTCGCGTTCGCCGCGTGCATGGCAGTGCTCGTGTACGTGGGCTCGCTCGTGCTCTAGGCGTGCCGCCCAGCGCGGCGGGCGCGGAAGAAGGCCCGGAGCTGCTCGGCCGCCTCGTCTGCGAGCACGCCGGCCGTGACCTCGAACTCATGGTTGAGTCGCGCGTCGTGGCTCACGTCGAAGAGCGTGCCGAGCGCGCCGCCCTTGGGGTCACTTGCGCCGAAGACGCAGCGGTCAATGCGGGCGTTCACCATGAGCCCGGCGCACATGAGGCAGGGCTCGAGGGTGACGTAGACCGTACAGCCCGTAAGCCGCCAGCGATCAAGCGCACGCGAGGCCGCCACCATGGCCACGTGCTCGGCATGCGCGGAGGGGTCACGGTCCGTCTCGCGACGGTTGTGGGCGCGCGCCACGACCTCGCCGTCGCACACCACGACGGCCCCGATGGGCACCTCACCCTCCTCGGCGGCAAGCCGCGCCTCATCGAGCGCGAGGCGCATGTAGCGCTCATCATCTGCCATGGAACCTCCCGCTCCCGAAGCTGGCCACATGGGGTAGGATACTAGTGCTCGCGCACTCGGAGGAGTGGCAGAGCGGTTGATTGCAGCGGTCTTGAAAACCGTCGAGCGGGCAACCCCCGTTCCGAGGGTTCGAATCCCTCCTCCTCCGCCATCGCGCGTCCTGCCCACAGACGCTCTTAAGGAGGAGCCATGCCTGGTTGGGTCGTTCCGGTTGTCTCCCTTGTGGTGATCGCGGTTCTCGTGATCGTGTGGATACGCGTCTACAACGGGATCATCACGGCGAACAACAGGTGTGACAACGCCTGGCAGACCATCGACGCGCAGCTCCAACGGAGAAACGACCTCATCCCCAACCTCGTCGAGACTGTGCGTGGCTACGCAGGTCATGAGTCGGCAACGCTCGCGGCCGTGACCGAGGCCCGTGCCGCCGTGAGCTCAGCGCGCACGCTTGAGGCCAAGATGGAGGCGTCCAACGCGCTCACGGACACGCTCCGCAGCCTCTTCGCCGTGGCCGAGGCCTACCCGGACCTCAAGGCGAACGCCAACTTCGCCCAGCTCCAGACCGACCTCACGGATACCGAGAACCGCATCAGCTACGCGCGCATGAGCTACAACGACATGGTCCTCGCGTACAACAACGCCATCGAGACCTTCCCCGGCAACCTCGTGGCGGGCGGCCGCTTCCGTCCGCGCACCGGCTTTGAGGTCACGGGCGAGTCCGCGCGCGAGGTCCCGGAGGTCCG
>CAZUOD010000153.1:0-2834 GCA_964621975.1 uncultured Atopobium sp. | reverse complement strand
TCGGTGCCCTTGAACTTCTCGAAGGCGAAGCGCGGGACCTTGACCACGCAGTAGTCGATGGACGGCTCGAAGCAGGCCGGGGTCTCGCGCGTGATGTCGTTCTCGATCTCGTCGAGGGTGTAGCCCACCGAGAGCAGCGCCGCCATCTTGGCGATGGGAAAGCCCGTGGCCTTGGACGCCAGGGCCGAGGAGCGCGAGACGCGCGGGTTCATCTCGATGACGATGACGCGGCCGTCATCGGGGTTCACGGCGAACTGCACGTTGGAGCCGCCGCAGGCGACGCCCACGCGCTCGAGGATGGCGATGGAGTAGTCCCTCAGGCGCTGGAGCTCGAAGTCGCTCAGGGTCTGGCAGGGGGCCACGGTGATGGAGTCGCCGGTGTGCACGCCCATGGGGTCGAGGTTCTCGATGGAGCAGATCACGACGCCGTTGCCCGCGGAGTCGCGCATCACCTCCATCTCGATCTCCTTCCAGCCCTCGACGCTCTGCTCCACGAGGACCTCGTCCTCGGGCGAGAGCGCGAGGCCCTGCTCGGCGATGCGCACGAGGTCGTCGTGGTCGTAGGCCATGCCGCCGCCGGCGCCGCCGAGCGTGAAGGCCGGGCGCAGGACCACCGGGTAGCCCAGCTCCTCGGCGATCCTCTCGCACTCCTCGACCGTGTGCGCGATGCCGGAGCGCGCCACCTCGAGCCCGATGTCGCGCATGGCGTTGGCGAAGAGCTCGCGGTCCTCGCCGGTCTCGATGGAGTCGATGTCGCAGCCGATGACCTCGACGCCGAAGCGCTCGAGCACGCCGGCCTTGGCGAGCGCCACGGCGCAGTTGAGGCCCGTCTGGCCGCCCATGTTGGGCAGCAGCGCGTCCGGCCGCTCGCGCTCGATGACCTTGGCCACGGAGCTCGCGGTGATGGGCTCGACGTAGGTGCGGTCGGCCGTCTCGGGGTCGGTCATGATGGTGGCCGGGTTGGAGTTGACGAGCACGACCTCGTAGCCCTCGGAGCGCAGGGCCTTGCAGGCCTGGGTGCCGGAGTAGTCGAACTCGCAGGCCTGGCCGATGACGATGGGGCCGGAGCCGATGATAAGGATCTTCTTGATGTCGGTGCGCTTGGGCATCTAGAAGCGCCTCCCCTCTCGGACGTCGATGGCAAGGTAGTCCTCGTCGCCGCGCATGAGGCGCGCGAAGGCCGCGAAGGCGTACGTGGAGTCGTTGGGGCCGGGGTTGGCCTCGGGGTGGTACTGCATCGAGAAGGCGTCGGCGTCGAGCAGCTGGATGCCCTCGGGGGTCCCGTCGTTGAGGTTGACGTGGGTGAGGCGCACGCGGCCGTAGCGCTCGCTCATCGCCACGGGCGCGATGCGCCGCTCGCTCCAGAAGCGCAGGTCCTCGTCGGCGGGGTGCTCCGAGACGCCGCCCGAGAGCTCGGGCACGAGCGGCCCGAAGGTCGAGAAGACCGGGCCGTAGTTGTGGTTCTGCGCCGTGATCTCGACCTTGCCGGTGAGCAGGTTCATCACCGGCTCGTTGCCGCCATGGTGGCCGTAGGGCAGCTTCTCGATGGTCGCGCCGGCCGCCATGGAGATGACCTGGTTCCCGAGGCAGATGCCAAAGACCGGCACCCGGCCCAGGCACGAGCGCACGGCCTCGGCCACGGAGGGCACGCTCTCGGGGTCCCCGGGGCCGTTGGAGAAGAACACGCCGTCGGGGGACATCGCGAGGACGTCCTCGGCGGGGGTGTCCCACGGCACCACGGTGACCTCGCAGCCCACGGCCGAGAGGCGCCGGGCGATGCCGCGCTTCTCGCCGCAGTCGTAGGCCACGACGCGAAGGGGCGGCTGGCCGTCCGCGTCCACGCCGGGGACCACGTAGGGCTCGGGCGTGGAGACGTCGGCCACGAAGTTGTGCTCGGAGATCGAGGGGGAGGTGCGCACGCGCGCGACCAGGCTCTCGGGGTCGAGGTCGATGGTGGAGATGGCCGCGCGCATGGCGCCGCCCTCGCGGATGGCGATGGTCAGGGCGCGGGTGTCCACGTCCTCGATGGCCACCACGCCGCGCTCGGCGAGAAGCCCCGGCAGGCTGCCCACGCTCTGCCAGTTGCTCGGGGTGTGGCACATGTCGTGGACCACGAGGCCGGCGAGGTGGAGCCGGTCGGCCTGCATGTCATGCTCGTTGACGCCGTAGTTTCCCACCTGCGGGTACGTGAGCGTCACGATCTGGCCCGCGTAGGACGGGTCGCTCACGATCTCCTGGTAGCCCACCATCGAGGTGTTGAAGACCACCTCGCCGAAGGTCTCCCCCTCCGCGCCCGCCGAGCGCCCGAAGAAGTGCATCCCGTTCTCAAGCGCGAGAAGCGCTCGCGGGTGCGCCCCGCCGTCGACCAACAGGTTCACAGCAACACCGCCCTTTCCGCCGCGTGCGCCCAGAGCAGGCCGCTGCCTACAAAAAACGGAGCACCGCTGGGCGGAGACTCCGACGAGGGCCACGGCTGTAGGTTATGGACGCCTTTTCGGTCTCTCGTACCGTCTTAAAGGTCTCGGATAGCATAGCAGGTCGCGACGCGGCAGTCTTGCGACACCGCGGGACAAGAGAAAAGCGCGCACGCGAGCGCGGGAGAGGTCGAACCTCCCCGCTTTACATTCCGCGCGGCATGCCGTATGATGGCCCCCGCAAGAGGGACTGCCCCTTTCGCGAGCACGGGGATATAGCTCAGTTGGGAGAGCGCGTGACTGGCAGTCACGAGGTCAGGGGTTCGAACCCCCTTATCTCCACCAGAGAGATCAGGGCCGCCGGACTTGCTCCGGCGGCCCTTTTGCGATGTCACCGACAAGAAGACGCACGTCCTTGCA
>CAZUOD010000152.1:0-2866 GCA_964621975.1 uncultured Atopobium sp. | reverse complement strand
CGTTCATGCGCTGCTCGATGCCGTTGTCGAAGTAGATGATCTTGGCGTCCTCGCCACCGAGCTCGATGGCGCAGTCCGTCTGGGGGATGAGCGTCTCGACGGCACGCTTGGAGGCGATGACCTCCTGGACGAACTCGAGCCCCAGCCAGTTGGCGAGCAGCATGCCGCCCGAGCCCGTGATCGAGACGCGCATCGGGGCGGCACCGATGACCCGGCGGGCGCGGACGAAGAGCTCGCGCGCCGTGGCGCGGATGTCGGTGTGGTGGCGCTCGTAGTTGGCGTAGACGATATGGTCGTTGTCATCGATGACGGCGAGCTTGACCGTGGTGGAACCCACGTCGATGCCCAGGCGCAGGCGCGCGTGGGAGAAGTCAGTCGGTCGGGCCGGGGAGAGCTCGGCCCCCTCCTGCCTGAGCTCGAGCGGGCGCGCGGCGGCGCGCTCGGCCTGGATGGACGTGGCGGTCTTGTCGGTCATCGAGTTTCCTCCTCCGAGAGCACGGCGCCGAGCACGAAGCCGGGGATGTCGAGTTCGATGGGATTGTCGTAGAGGTCCCCTGGGCGCACGAACATGAGGGCGGTCATGAGCCGAGCCATCGTCGAGACGCTCTCGCGCATGCCGCCCTCGAGCCAGCGCAGGAGCACCCCCACCTCGGCGGAGATGGCAAAGGTGAGATAGTAGTCCAGAAGGGGGCCCGCGGCCCGCAGGTCGAGCCCGTCTGTGGCGCGCGCCCCTATGACCTCGTGGGCGAGGGCCTTGATGCGCTCGACGAAGGCCGGGTCGCCGCCGTCTCCCAGGAGGGGGCGGAGGTAGTCGCCCCGCTCGCGCACGAAGGCGAGCAGCTCCGCGGAGCCGGGCGCGGGCGCACCGGCGTCTATGGCGTGACGCAGGTCGTCGAGGTGGCAGGCAGCCAGGCGCGCGAGCGGCGCGCGCAGGTCGAGGAGCGTCTCCTCCTCGATCTTGTCCACGAGGTCGGGGATGTCGCGGTAGTGGGAGTAGAACGTGCGCCGCGTGACGCCCGCACGTTCGGTCACCGCGGTGACGGTGACGCGAGAGAGGTCGCCGACGGAGGCTATCTCCTCGGCGAGGGCGCTTCGCAGGGCTCGCCGGGTGCGAACGCTCCGGCGGTCAGTGCTGGGCACGCCTTCCTGCATGGGGTGGTCGCCTTCCTCCGTTGTTTCTTCACAGCGTGCGTAGTATTGCACAACGTGTGCAGAAACGGAGCCATGAAGAGGCCGGCACAACTTCTCCACGCACGGGGCCCGCACGGCTTCAGCCATACCTCAGAGATATCGAGCTTTTAATCGTTAGGCACAGAGGTCGCCAAAGAGACTCACACTGTCTTGGGTTCTCGCAGGGATGGGGATGACGTGCGCACACGCACAAGACGATACAGAACAGAGCGCTATGGGGCAGAACGCTACGGGACAAGGGGGCGAGCCCCTCGCGACCGCAGGCCGACGCTCCGGCGGCGGAGGAGGAGCCGAGGTCCGCTTATCCTGGGGCTTCTCGCCGTGGTGGCGATCTGCGCCCTGGCCGTGCACCTCATCGGTGGCATCCTGAGCGACGGCACGTCCGACGAGGCCTCGCAGGCGGCCGTCGAGACGAGCGACGAGGCCGAGGTCGTGGTCGAGGAGCAGAGCGTGCCGGAGCCGGTCACCGTGACGACGGACAGCGGCCTCACCGTGACGGCCTACGAGGAGTTCTTTGACTCAGAGGCCTACGAGTACCTGGAGCAGCAGATCGCCGAGCTCCAGGAGCAGGACGTGACGCTGGGGATCGTGCTCTACGACCTCGAGACGGGCATGGGCCTCTCCTTCAACGCCGACGAGCCCCTCTACTCGGCCAGCGCCATCAAGGCAGCCTACTGCACGTGGCTGATCGAGGCCAACGGGGGCTCGGCGGGCATGGCGACGACCGTGCAGAACTGCCTCGTCAACTCCGACAACGCGTCCTTTACGACGCTGACCTCGACCTTCGGGCGCAGCGACTATGGGGACTGGCTCGAGTCCATAGGTGTCACGGAGGCGGTGTCAGAGGCGCGCCAGCAGAGCTACATAGACATATCCGCAAGCGAGCTGGCTGCGATATGGGAGGAGATCTACCGCTTCGGCACCTCAGACGAGGAGGGTGCCGACGAGCTGACAAGCTACCTCTCGAGCACCAACTACACCCCGTTGGGAGGGCTCCTGCGCGACGAGTACGAGGTGTGGTCCAAGCCCGGCTGGTACCCCTCGGACTCCTACAACCTGACCTCGACCAACGACGCGGGAATCATCTTCTCGGACTGCGGGCCGTACGTGCTGGTGGTCATGACCGACATGAACGCCGACCTGAGCGGGCTGCTTCCGCTGATAGACGCGCTCAACGCGGCGCACGGCGAGATGTGCGAGGGCAGCACGGAGCTGCTCCTCGACGAGACGACGACAATCCCCGGGTACTAGGCGCACGCAGGCACGGCTGCGGCCCGAGCAGAGGGCGGCACGCACCGCACGACCCCGCCCGTCGACCCACATGACGCGCGGCCCCGCGTCTGGAACACGGGGCCGCGCGCGATCGAGGCGTTCGTGAGAGGGCGCTACTCGTTGTCTCCGGCGGTCATCTGCGTGGCGGAGATGGCCTCGCCGGCGTCGCTCGCGTCACGCCACTTCCAGTCGGTGAAGGCCGGGTGGTCGTAGCCGTTGTCAACGGCGAACTGGAAGGCCTCCACGCGGAAGTTCTCCCACTCGCCGATCTGGGCCGACCACGTGTCGGCATCGATCATGCGCAGCGCGTCGGCGGCAAGCGCCCAGCGGTCCATGTCGTTCAGGCGCACCATGTCGTACGGCGTGGTCGTGGAGCCCTGCTCCTTGTAGCCGTGGACGTTGA
>CAZUOD010000151.1:0-2872 GCA_964621975.1 uncultured Atopobium sp. | reverse complement strand
GCGCTCCCAGGTGAGCTCCGGCAGCTCCCGGCCGAAGTGGCCGTAGGCCGCGGTCCTCCCGAAGATGGGGCGCAGCAGGCCGAGGTCGCGGATGATGGCGGCCGGCCGCAGGTCGAAGACCTCGAGGACGGCGCGCTCGATGGCGTCATCGCCCACCGCGCCGGTGCCGAGGGTGTCCACCGCCACCGAGACCGGCCGCGCCACGCCGATCGCGTAGGCGATCTGCACCTCGCAGCGGCGCGCCAGCCCCGCCGCCACCACGTTCTTGGCGGCCCAGCGCGCGGCGTAGGCGCCCGAGCGGTCGACCTTGGTGCAGTCCTTGCCGCTGAAGGCCCCGCCGCCGTGGCGACCCATGCCGCCGTAGGTGTCCACGACGATCTTGCGCCCGGTGAGGCCGGTGTCACCGACAGGCCCGCCCACCACGAAGCGGCCGGTGGGGTTGACGTAGACCTCGGCCCCTCCCCACTCGATCCCCTCCGCGTCGAGCACCGGCGCGACCACGTGCGCGATCACGTCGTCCCGCAGGGTCCCCATGTCGGCGTCAGGGTCATGCTGGGAGGAGACCACCACGGCCGTGACCTCGCAGGGCCGGTCGCCCTCATAGCGCACGCTCACCTGGGTCTTGCCGTCCGGGCGCAGGTAGGGCATCGTGCCGTCGCGGCGCACGGCCGTCAGGCGCTCCGCCATGCGGCTCGCCAGATGGTGCGGCATGGGCATGAGGGCCGCCGTCTCGTCGGTGGCGTAGCCGAACATCACGCCCTGATCGCCCGCGCCCAGGGCGTCGAGCGGGTCCGCCGCGCCGACCGCGTCGACGCCCCGGGCGATGTCGGGGCTCTGCTCGTGGATGAGGTTGAGCACGCCGCAGGTGTCGCAGTCGAAGCCGTACTCGGCGCGGTCGTAGCCGATGCGGCGGATGACGTCGCGCGCGACCCGCTGGACGTCGACGTAGGCCGCGGTGCGGATCTCGCCGGCCACGATCACGGTGCCCGTGGTCACGAAGGTCTCGCAGGCGCAGCGCACGCCGGCGACGCTCGCGGGCACGCCGTCCGGCGAGACGTACCCCGCTGCCTCGAGGTCGGCCTCCTTGGCGAGCAGCGCGTCGAGGATGGCGTCGGAGATCTGGTCGCAGATCTTGTCCGGGTGCCCCTCCGTCACGGACTCGGAGGTGAAGAGGCGGCTTCTTGTGCTCATCAGTGGTCGCAGTCCTTCCTGAGGTCAGTGCCCTTCCTGGGCGGCGGTGTCCGCGGCGACGAGGGCGAGGGCGCCCTCTGTTCCGATGCCGCCGAACGAGAGCGAGAGGACCTCCTCGACGGCCGTCCCCTCCCGCCCGAAGGCATTGTAAGCCGTCCTGCACCCGAGCAGCGCGAGGGTGCCCACGATGGAGAGGGAGGCGAGCGTGGTGTCCACGTCCTGCCGCACGATGCCCTCCCCCTTCGCGCGCTCGAGCTGCGCCGCAAGGATGGCGACGATGCGCAGGACGCGGCCCTCGACGTCGGGCAGGGCGGACGGGTCCTCGCCGACGCTGCGGCTCGTGACGGCCAGCGACAGCGGCGTGCCCGGGCGCATGGCCCCTGCCATGGTCTCCACCACGCCCCGGATGGCCCCCATCGCGGTGGGCGCGTCAGCGACCATGGCCTCGATGGAGCGGACGAGGTCGTCCACGGCGCGGTCGAGGACGGCGTGCACGAGCGCCGTGCGGTCCGAGAAGTAGTAGTAGAGCGCGCCCTTCGACATGGAGCAGCGCTCCGAGACCTCGCTCATCTGGAACTCCATCCCGCCGCGCTCGACCATGAGCTCGGAGGCGGCGGCCATGATCTTCTCGAGCGTGGCCGCGCTCTTGCGCGTGCGCCCCTGCGTCCGCGCGCGGCTCCCCGCCTGTGCGGCCGCCTCCCGCATGACGTCCACGTGCCCTCCTCTCGTCCTGAGAAGATTCTACCATGGGTCTATTATTTTTGAATAGTGCTCAAAATATTTGTATCATCGGGCAGGCAGAGTCGAACCCACACAACACTACCTGAGGTGCGCGGGACAGACGCGCCCAGGCGCTATACTCAGTGCGTGCGTGACAAGAAACCCAAAGGAGACCACATGCCCAAGACCCCCGTACGCGTGCGCTTCGCACCCTCCCCCACCGGCAAGCTGCACGTGGGAGGCGCGCGCACCGCGATCTACAACTGGGCCTTCGCCCGCGCCAACGGCGGCACCTTCGTCCTGCGCGTGGACGACACCGACCCGACCCGCTCGACCGAGGAGAACACGCAGGTCATCCTGCGCGCCATGCGCTGGCTCGGGCTCGACTGGGACGAGGGTCCCGAGGTGGGCGGAGACTTCGGCCCCTACTTCCAGACCGAGCGCGCGGCGCTCTACCGCGAGGCGGCCGAGCGGCTCGTGGAGCAGGGCCTGGCCTATCCGTGCTTCTGCAGCCCCGAGCGGCTCGCCGAGGACCGCGCCGCCGCCCAGGCCAGGAAGGACCCCTTCCAGGGCTACCAGCGCCGCTGCCGGGACATCGACCCCGCCGAGGCGCGCCGGCGCATCGAGGCGGGCGAGCCTTACACGCTGCGCATCAAGGTGCCCGACGACCGCGGCGACGTGGTGGTGGAGGACGCCGTCCACGGGCGGGTGAGCTTCGCCGCGCGCGAGCTCGACGACTTCGTCATCCAGCGCACGGACGGCACGCCCACCTACAACTTCGCCACCGTGGTGGACGACGCCGCCATGGGGATCACCCACGTGATCCGCGGCGACGACCACCTCTCCAACACGCCGCGCCAGGTCATCGTCTACGAGGCCCTCGGCGCGCCCGTACCCACCTTCGCTCACATCTCCATGATCCTGGGCCCGGACGGCAAGAAGCTCTCCAAGCGCCACGGCG
>CAZUOD010000150.1:0-2878 GCA_964621975.1 uncultured Atopobium sp. | reverse complement strand
GCGCCCGTGGCGTCCACGGCCTCGGCCGCGAACCCGGGCACCTCGCGAGCGCCCTCCTTGCAGGCCACGTACGCGCCGCCGGCGCCCAGCGTCACCGCCACGACCTGGGGACCCTGCGCAAGCAGCGCCTCTGCCGCGGCCTTGGGGTCCTTCTCGCCGGTGAGGAGCTCACACTCCTCGTCGGAGAGCTTCATGAGATCCGCCTGGGGCACCACCGAGCGCATCTGCCGCGCGGCCGCCCCTGCCGAGGGCCAGAGGTTCGCGCGGTAGTTGGGGTCGTAGGAGATCGTGCAGCCGGCCGCGCGGGCGCAGTCGAGCGCGGCGAGCGTGGCCGAGCGCGCGGGCTCGTCGGTGAGCGAGAGCGACCCCACATGGAAGACGCGCGAGCTCTCGATGACGTCGCGCGCGAGCTCGCCCGGCGTGAGACGGGTGTCGGCCCCGGGCTTGCGCGCGAAGGCGAACGCGCGCTCGCCGTCCGCCGAGAGCACCACGAAGGCCAGCGTCGTGAAGGCGTCCGGGTCTGCCACGAGGCCCGTGACGTCGATGCCCTCGGCCTCGAGCGTCGCGCGCAGGAAGTCCCCGTGGAGGTCTGCCCCCACCTTGCCGAGAAACGCCGTCTCGTGCCCCAGGCGCTCGAGCGCCACGAGCACGTTGGCCGGCGCGCCGCCGGCGTTGCGCTCGAAGAGGCGCTGCCCTCCTGCGGACGTCCCGGCGTCGGTGAAGTCGATGAGCAGCTCGCCAAGTGCACAGACAGAGAACATGGAGATTCCTTCCCTCAGTCAAGCGGACCGGGCCACCCGCGGTGGCCCCCAGGATAGCGCCCGTCCGGGCGTCACACGTACGTCTCGGCCATGCCGTCGCCCATCGGCCAGGCCACGGCCTCGGCCGCGGTCCCGACGAGCCCCACGGAGAGCTCGGGCGCGCGCGGGAACCACCGTGTGGAGAGGACCGTCTCGCCGCCGTTGGCGTAGACCTCCACGGCCGAGCTGTCGACAAGGACGCGCAGGTCGCGGACGTCGCCGCAGCGAGCCTCGCGCACGTCTCGCCCGGCCCCCACGGCCGGGTCGGCAAACGAGAGGCGAAGCGCGCCGTCCGCGCAGGTCACGCGCAGCGCCCCGTCGAGCGTGAGCTCGAGCGGGCCCTCCGCCCCGCGTATGACCACATCAGCGCGGTGCTCGGCCAGCGAGAGCGGCTGGCCGGCAGCGAGCGGCAGCGGCTCGCCCCGCAGCGCCTCCAGCTCGCCCACGGGCCGCTGCAGGATGCGCCCGCCCGTCCCGGCGGCGAGCTCGCGCGGCACCGTGAGGCAGTGGCACCAGCCGAGGCCGTCCGGCGCGCTCTCGAAGGGGGCCTCGGGCAGGCCCATCCAGCCGATGAGCAGGGTGCGGCCGCGCTCGTCGACGAAGGTCTGCGGCGCGTAGAAGTCGAAGCCCTCGTCCCAGAGGGTGAAGTCGGACGCGCGCACCTCGCCGCCGTCGGCCACGCGCGCGCCCTCCCCGAGCGGGAAGTAGCCGGCCTGGTCGCGCAGGCCGTGCGACCAGGGGCGCCCCCCCATGCCCTGCGGGCAGCACGAGAGCCACTCGCGCCCGCCCAGCGCCACGCGGTCCGGGCACTCCCACATGAAGCCGAAGGGCTCGTCCGGGCGCAGCTCGCCGGCGCCCTCCCAGGCGAGCCCGTCCTCGGAGCGCAGCACGAGCGCGTGCCCGCGGTCGCCGAGGTCGCGCGCGCCGAGCAGCATCCACCACGAGCCGCCCTGCCGCCAGACCTTGGGGTCGCGCACGTGGCAGGAGCACGTCGCCGGGTAGTCGGCGTTTCTCAGCAGGACGCGCTTCTCGCCGAGGGCGCGGCCGTCCGGGCTCTCCACGAGGATCTGGTTGGCCTGGCGGCCCTCGCGCACGAAGTCGTGGCGCCCGGGCTCCTTGACGTTGCCGGTGTAGTAGAGCCGGATCCCCCACGGGCCCGTCACGGCCGAGCCCGAGTACGCGCCGGAGGCGTCCTCGGGGGCGTCCGGCGAGATGACCATGCCCAGGTGGCGCCAGGTCACGAGGTCGTCGCTCTCGAAGTGGCCCCATCCGCGCGGCGCGTCCGGGTCCGGCCAGGCGGGACTGTACTGGTGGAAGACGTGGTAGGTGCCGCCGAGCTGGCAGAGGCCGTTGGGGTCGTTGAGCCAGCCGGTGGGGGGCATGAGGTGAAAGCCCATCCGCCAGCGGTCCGTGCGTGAGGCGTCGTGTGGCATGGGGTCTCCTAGGGCAGGGTGGAAAACGGCCCTTCGGGCAGAGGGACCGTTCCCGGTCGAGGGGCGGGCGTGGGGCGAGGCGGGCGGCGAGACGGGCGGGTTGTGGACGGTTCTTCTCGTCAGAGCGTCCGGAACCCGCCCGTTTGCCGTCAGGGGCGTGGGGCTAGGATAGGCCGATGAGCGGGTCGCCGGGGCGCACGGCCGTGCCCGTGCGCGGGGCCAGCGCGGCGTACGCGTCGGCGTTGGTGACGACGACGGGCGTCACGGGGCTGAGCCCGGCCTCGGCGATGGCCGCGAGGTCCACCTCCATGAGGGGCTGGCCCGCCTCCACGTGCTCGCCCACGGCCACGAGCGCGGTGTACGGCGCGCCCCCGAGCGTCACGGTGTCGATGCCCACGTGCATGAGGACCTCGGCCCCGGCGTCGGTGGTCATGCCGAGGGCGTGGCCCGTCTCGGCGAGCACGGTGACGGTGCCCGCGGCGGGCGCGCAGAGCCTGCCCTCGGAGGGGATGACGGCCGCGCCGCCGCCCATGGCCCCGCTCGCGAACACAGGGTCGGGAACCTCGGACAGGGCGATGGCGGTTCCGGCCATGGGGGAGAGGATCGTCTCGGCGCGGACGGCGGCAGCGGCGGCGGGCGCCGCGG
>CAZUOD010000149.1:0-2882 GCA_964621975.1 uncultured Atopobium sp. | reverse complement strand
GGTGCGCCCTTGAGGTGCGCCGAACGCACAAGGGGCGGAGATTACGTGCTGATGCTGCCGCTGAGGCCAATCGCGCGCCGGACCACCCTTCCTGCCGAGACCCCCAGCACGAGCTTTATGGCGTCTGGGATCACAAAGGGAAGCACGGTCACGCTGAGCGTGGCGACGAGATCAAGGTCGAGGAGTGCCATGGCCTGCAGCGTTCCCAGTGCGTAAGAGACGAGCAGCATGGCCAGCGCGGCAAGCATCTCTCGTATGCGCTGCGGTATCACCCTCAGGCGCAGTATGGCCGCAGAGAGCATCATGCCGACAAGAAAGCCCCAGATGAAGCCGCCTGTCGGGCCGACTATGTGAGAGAGGCCGCCAGAGAGGCCGGAGAAGACGGGAAGCCCCGCCGCGCCCAGCAGCACCCACACAGCGACCGAGATGACGGCGGTCCGGCCGCCCAGGGCAACGGGGAGCATGGCGAGCGCGAGCGTCTGCAGGGTGAACGGCACGGGGCCAATCGCAAGGCTCACCGAGGAGGCTACGGCGAGCAGGGCGACAGACAGCCCGCAGCGGGCAACTTCACGAGAGGACATCCAGGCTCCTTGTGCGGTGGCGGGTACTCCGGTGATGATTATTTCACGATGAGGGGGGTCATGCCCAGGAAAGACATCGTTCCGGCCCATAGGGCCACAGAGTCGACGATTTCGTGCGGATTGCCAACGTTCTTCTCGGGCCGCCTTGTCGGGCAAAATCGGGCACGGTATACTACTCCCGCGCTGAGTGACTCGGCGCAAACGAAGGCGGGCATCGCCAAGTGGTAAGGCATCAGCTTCCCAAGCTGACACTCGCGGGTTCGAGTCCCGTTGCCCGCTCCAGAAACCTCGGGGCCCCACTGGGGCCCTTTTTTGCGAGCGCGAGACGCGAAGTGACCGCAGGCGAGGGAGAGGAAGAGCCGTGCCCGCCATACCCATGACCGAAGCCGAGTGCCGTCGTGCCACCGAGGCGCTCGACGACCAGCTCGACCTCTACGCGAACCTTCTGGTCAAGAAGGGCGTCTCCATCCAACAGGGGCA
Source organism: uncultured Atopobium sp. (assembly GCA_964621975.1). GTDB lineage: Bacteria > Actinomycetota > Coriobacteriia > Coriobacteriales > Atopobiaceae > Thermophilibacter. Next base: position 1,821 of record CAZUOD010000149.1, on the reverse strand, counting down.
GGAGCTCGTGCTCCAGGCGCCCGTGGAGCGCGCCGACTTCGCGCGACGCGTGGTCGCTGCGGCCTACCGCGCCGGTGCCGGCCACGTGACCGTCATCTGGCAGGATGACGCGGTGTCGCGCCTCACGTACGAGAACTGCGACCTCTCGTTCTTCCGCCACACCCCCTCGTGGCAGGTGGAGCAGCTCAACTCGCTCGCCCGGGATGGCGCCGCCTTCCTCTTCCTCGAGGGGCGGGACCCCTCGGTCCTCAAGGGAATCGACCCCGCCAAGCCCGCAGCCGCGTCCAAGGCACGGAACACCGAGTGCAAGGTCTTCCGAGACGGCATGGACTTCGGCCGCAACGTCTGGTGCATCGCCGGCGTCCCGGTGCAGGCGTGGGCGAGCGAGGTCTTCCCCAGGCTCTCCCCCGCTGAGGCCCTCTACCGGCTCTGGGTCCTCATCCTCGAGGTCTCCCGCGCCGACGGGGAGGACCCGGAGAGCGCCTGGGAGACGCACAACGCCTCCTTCGAGAAGGCCAAGCGCTTCCTCAACGGCCACCGCTTCGACGCCCTGCGCTATGAGGCCGCGAACGGGACCGACCTCACGGTGGGCCTGCCCGCGGGCCACGTGTGGGACGGCGGGGCCGGGCGCACGCAGTCCGGTGTGACCTTCTTTCCCAACATCCCCACCGAGGAGGTCTTCACCTCGCCGGACCGCCTGCGCGCCGACGGCATCGTCCACGCGTCGATGCCCCTCGTCCACGCCGGCCAGATCGTGCGCGACTTCTGGCTGCGCTTCGAGGGCGGTCGGGTCGTTGACTTCGGCGCCGAGCAGGGCTACGAGGTGCTGCGCCACGTCATCGAGACCGACGAGGGGTCATGCCGGCTGGGCGAGTGCGCGCTCGTGTCAAAGAACACGCCCATCCGCCAGAGCGAGACCCTCTTCTTCGACACGCTCTATGACGAGAACGCGAGCTGCCACCTCGCGCTCGGCAAGGGGTTCCCGGAGTGCGTCGCGGGCGGCGTGAGCCTGGACGAGGAGGGGCTTCTCGCTCGGGGCGTCAACCAGAGCGCCACGCACGTGGACTTCATGATCGGCACGGACGACATGAACATCTACGGCGTCTCGGCCGACGGGCAGGAGACGCCCGTCTTCACCAGCGGCCAGTGGGTCTGGGAGTAGCTGCCCGACGCCCCCGGCGTGCTAGAATCGTGCACGCGCGCCGTTAGCTCAGTTGGCAGAGCAGGGGACTTTTAATCCCAAGGTCCAGGGTTCGAGGCCCTGACGGCGCACCATCGACCAGACGAGGGGCGGTCTGGGCCCGTCGCGGGCCTGGGCCGCCCCATCGCCCATTGTTTCCATAAGAAGTTCCCCTCTTGTGGGCCGTCCCGGCAAGCCCTATAGTCAGCCCCGTCAGACAGCCGCGGGCCTGTCGCCCGCGCCCGCTCGACTGTTGAGGAGGCCAACGTCCATGAGCGCTCACGGCGTGCGCATGCTCGCTGCCTCCCTTCCCCGACGCCAGAACCGACGAGTCTCGCCCGCGACGCCGCGAGCGCTGGCCTAGTGCGCCACCCTGTCATGGGTCGCGCGCCGCGCACGACGTCGTTGGGCCTATCATGTTCAGACGAGAGGCTGTCGGCAGGACGGCACACAGACGAAAGGACTAACCATGGCTGAGAAGGAAAAGGTCGTTCTCGCATACTCCGGCGGACTCGATACCTCCGTCATCGTCAAGTGGCTGCAGGTCGAGAAGAACCTCGACGTGATCGCCATCTGCGGAAACGTCGGCCAGGACGAGAAGGACCTCTCCTGGATCAAGCAGAAGGCCCTCGACATGGGCG
>CAZUOD010000148.1:0-2956 GCA_964621975.1 uncultured Atopobium sp. | reverse complement strand
TGGACACGCCGTAGAGGACGTCCGCCTGCTCCATCGTGCGCCGCTGGTGCGAGATCACGATGAGCTGCGTCGTGCGCTTGAGCTGCTCGATGGCGTCGAGCAGCTTGGAGAGGTTCGAGTCGTCGAGAGCGGCCTCGACCTCGTCGAAGACGTAGAACGGCACGGTGCGCACCTTGTAGACCGCGAAGAGCAGCGCGAGGGCCGTGAGCGACTTCTCGCCGCCGCTCATGAGCGTCATCTTGGAGAGGCGCTTGCCCCGCGGCTGGGCCACCACCTCGATGCCCGTCTCGGCGAGGTTGTCCGGGTCGGTCATCTCGATGTGGGCCTGCCCGCCCGGGAACAGCAGCGAGAAGATCTCGGAGAAGTTCTCGTTGACCCGCTCGAAGACGAGCAGGAAGCGGTTGCGCATCTTGCGGTCGATGGCCGCCGTGATCTTGCGCAGCGAGGCGCGGGCGCCCTCGAGGTCGGCCACCTGCTCCGAGATGTAGTCCGCACGGGCCTTGAGGCGCAGGTACTCGTCCATGGCCACCTCGTTCACCGGCCCGATGGACGCTATCTGGCCGGAGATCTCGGCCACGCGCCGCTCGGCGGCGTCGCGGTCCTCGGGCGCGGGCACGCAGAGCGCCTCGTCGAGGACGGCACCCGTGGCCACGATCTCGTTGACCTTGGTCTCCACCTGCACCTCGAGCCTGCCGAGGTCGACCTTGACCTCCGAGGCCGCCTCGCGGGCGCGTGCGAGCTCGCCGGCCGCGGCGCTCACGGCCTCGCGGGCGTCGCCGATGGTCCGCTTGAGGGAGTCCGAGTCGGCCTCGGCGAGCGACGCCCGGTCCTTGAGGCGAGCCGCCCACTCCATCGCGCGCGTGCGGATGGCGTTATAGCGGTCGTGCAGCGGCTCCACGCGCAGCCGCACCACCTCCAGGGCCCGCGAGCCGCGCTCGGTTGCGGCGATGCGCGCGTCGAGGTCGGTGAGGCGTCGGGCGAGCTCGTCCGCGCGAGACGCGAGGTTCGAGCGGCGCTCGCGGACCATGGCGAGCTCGAGCCGGCCGTCCGAGAGGGCGCGACTCGCCCTCCCCTGCTCGCGGACGGCCGCCTCGTGCTCCTCGGCGCCCTCCTTGAGCTCGGCGGAGAGCGCGTCCGCGCGCTCCGAGGCGGCGCGGGCGGCCGCCCGGTGGCCGTCTATCTGCTCGCGGGCCTGGCGCGCGCGCTCGGCAGCGACCTCGCGGCGCTTGGTGACCTGCGCGCGCTCGGAGGCGACGGCTGCGAGCTGCGCCTCGAGGCGCCCCCGCTCGGAGGTTGCCGAGGAGAGCTCGGCGGAGAGGCGCGCGAGCTCGCCCTTGGCCGCGGCCGCCTGCTCGCGCGCGCGGGAGAGCGCCCCCTCAGCCTCCTCGGCCGCGGCCCTGGCCCGCACGTGGGCCTCCTCGAGGGCCCCCATCCCCTCGGCGAGCTCGCGGATGCGCCGCTTGCGCTCGAGGGCGCCCGTCTCGCTCGTGGGCGCGCTGCCCACCCGGACGCGCCCGTCGCCCAGGACGGCCACGCCGTCCGGCGTGAGGTAGGTGTGCCCGGGGGCCTGCGCGTGGGCCGCCAGGGCGGCTCGGACGTCGTCCACCAGACGCACGCCGCCCAAGAGCCGCTCCAGGAGCGGCCGCGCGTCGTCCGCCATGCGCAGGCGCGACGTGAGCGGCACGCCCGGGGCCCGCTCGTCTGTCGGGCAGGCGGCCGCCGCGCGCGAGACGAGCGTGGCGCGCCCGTCGACGCCGGCCGAGAGCGCCTGCTCGGCGAGCTCGGCCGCGGCCTCGGCGTCCGCCACCACGAGCGCCGCGAGGTCGTCTCCCAGGAGCTGCTCCACGAGCGCCTCGACCGACTCGTCGGCGTCCACGAGGTCGGCGAGGCGGCACTGCGCCCGCTCCCCCGCCCGCTCGGCGAGCTCCGCCACGAGCGGGGTCGCGCTCTCCACGTCGGCGTCCACGCGACGGAGCGCCTGGAGCGTGGCCTCGGCCGAGGAGAGCTCCGCGCGAGCGGCCGCCTCACCCTCGCGCGCGGTCGCGAGCTCGCGCTCGAGGTCAGCTATGGACGAGGAGAGCGCCTCGGCGCGCTCGCGGGCGCTCGCGAGCTCGCGCTCGAGCCGTCCCGCGCTCGCCGTGCGCTCGGCGAGCGCCTCCTCGGCCGTGCGCGCGCTCTCATCGAGCTGGTCGAGCCGCGAGGCGAACATCTGGTCCTCCACCTCGGCGCTCGAGATCTGCTCCTCGAGCTTGGCGTAGGCGAGCGTCTCCCGGTCGGCCTCGGCGCGCGCCGCGCGCTCGTCGGCCGTGAGGCGCCCGGTCCTCTCGTCGAGCTCGCGGCGGCGCCTCACGGCGTCGCGCGAGGCCTGGCTCAGCCCCTCGACGGACTCCCGCAGGGCCTCCTCGCGCACCTTTGCGTCAGAGAGCTCCGCGGCCACGCGCTCGTGCTCGGCGCAGACGTCCGCGCGCTGCTTTCTCGTCGCGGAGAGCTGCATCCGCATGTCGGAGAGGCGCGAGACCATGTTCTTGCCCTTCTCCTCCAGAAGGCGCATGTCCGCGTCCATCCTGCCGAGCAGGTCCTGCATCCTGCGGCGCTGCTCGCCGAGGTCCCCCACGAACAGGCCCTTCTGCTCGAGCAGGGACTGGAGCTTCTCAAGCTCCGCGCTCTTCTCGTCGTGGCGGTACTGCGCGAGCTCGATGGCCGCCTCGGCCTCGCGGCCGCGTGCCTGGAGGCGCCCGTAGCTCTCCTGGAGACGCCTCAGGTCGTCGACGGCCAGCTGTATCGTGAGCTCTGAGAGCTCGTCTTGCAGGTCGTGGGCGCGCTTGGCCTTGTCGACCTGGCGCTCCAGGGGCCTGAGCTGGCGGGCAATCTCGCGCGAGAGCACCTTGGCGCGCGCGAGGTTCTCGTCCATCGAGGCGAGCTTCCTCTGGCTGCGCTCCTTGCGGCGGCGGTGCTT
>CAZUOD010000147.1:0-3008 GCA_964621975.1 uncultured Atopobium sp. | reverse complement strand
GTGAGGCCGCGGCTCTCCTGGAGGTCGTGCATGAGGTTGATGATCTGCGCCTGGACCGAGACGTCAAGTGCCGAGACGGGCTCGTCGCAGACGATGAACTCGGGGTTGAGGGCCAGGGCGCGGGCGATGCAGATGCGCTGGCGCTGGCCGCCGGAGAACTCGTGCGGGTAGCGCATCTTGTGGTAGGGCTGCAGGCCGCACTCCTCCATGACCATGTCGATGTAGTCGTTGAGCTCGTCTGCGGGCACCAGACCATGCTCGCGGACGGCCTCCCCGATGATCTCGCCGATGGGCAGGCGCGGGGAGAGGCTCGAGTACGGGTCCTGGAAGATGATCTGCATCTTGGTGCGCATCGCGCGCATCTCGTTGCGGTTGAGGTCGTAGACCTCGCGCCCGTTGAAGAGCACCTCGCCGGCGGTCTTCTCGCCCACGAGGCGCAGGATGGTGCGGCCGGTCGTGGACTTGCCGCAGCCCGACTCGCCCACGAGGCCCATGGTGTGGCCGCGACGCAGCTTGAAGGAGACGCCGTCCACGGCCTTGACCTGGCCCTGGACGCGGTTGAACAGCCCCCCCCTGATGGGGAAGTACTTCTTGAGGCCCTTGACCTCAAGGATGGTGTCCTCGGTCGCCTGGGCGGCCGGTGCCGTGGTGGCCCTCGGGTCCACGGTCGCGCTCGCAGTTGCCATTTACTCGCCCTCCCCCTCGTTGCCGACGCCAGCGCCTATGAGCTCGTCGAGGACGGCCGACGTCTCGCGGGCCGCCTCCGCCGAGGCGTCCTCGTAGTAGCGGTAGCAGCTCACCTTGTGGGTGGGAGACAGGCTGATCTCGCGCGGGTACTCGCCGGCGCAGGCCTTGACGCAGAGCTCGCAGCGGTCCTTGAAGTAGCAGTAGTCGGGCATGTCCACCGGGTTGGGGACCTTGCCCGGGATGGAGTAGAGGCGCTCGACCCGCTTGCCCACCACGGGCTTGGAGGCCATGAGGCCGATGGTGTAGGGGTGGGCCGGGTGGTCGAAGATCTCCTCCGCGGTGCCCTTCTCCACGATGCGCCCGGCGTACATGACCACCACGTAGTCGGCCATCTCGGCGACCACGCCGAGGTCGTGCGTGACGAGGATGATCGAGGAGTTGATGCGCTCCTTGAGGGAGCTGAGCAGGTCGAGGATCTGTGCCTGGATGGTCACGTCGAGGGCCGTGGTGGGCTCGTCGGCGATGATGATGCGGGGGTTGCACGCCAGCGCGATGGCGATCATGATGCGCTGGCGCATGCCGCCGGAGAGCTCGTGGGGGTACATCCCGTAGACGCCCTCGCTGTTGGCGATGCCCACGGTCTCGATCATCTCGATGGCGCGGGCCTTGACCTTCTCCTGGGGCCAGTCCTTGCCGTCGTGCAGGGCGATGACCTCCTCGATCTGCTCGCCCACCTTGAAGACGGGGTTCAGCGACGTCATGGGCTCCTGGAAGATCATGGAGACCTCGGACCCGCGGATCTTCTGCATGGCCTCCTCGGGGGCCTTGGTGACGTCGATGGCGTGGTCACCGAGGTTGAGGCGGATGGAGCCGCCGGTGACCTGGCCCTGCGGGCGCTGGAGCAGCTGGATGAGCGAGAGGCACGTGACCGACTTGCCGCAGCCGGACTCGCCCACCACGCCCACGGTCTTTCCCACCGGGACGTCGTAGCTCACGCCGTCGACGGACTTGACCACGCCGGTGTCGGTGAAGAAGTAGCTGTGGACGTCATCGAACTCCACGGCGTTGTTCTGGTCGCGCATCTCGCACGCGTACTCGGACGGGTCCACGTTCTTGCGCTTGCGCAGCTTCTCGTAGCCCGCGATGACCTTGCGGTTCTGCTTGGAGATCTGGCGGGACTCCCGTGCCGAGAGGTAGCCCGCCTCCCTCTTCTCCTTCTTGTCGAACATGGCTGTCTCCTCCCCTAGCGGCTCATCTTGGGGTCAAAGGCGTCGCGCAGGCCGTCACCCACGAAGTTGAAGCCCAGGACCGTGAGAAGCAGGCAGATGCCGGCCGGAATCCAGATGAACCAGTAGTTGGTCATGACGTAGGCGTTGTTGACGTCGCTGATGATGTTGCCCCAGGAGGCGAACGGGAACTTCACGCCCAGGCCGAGGAAGGAGAGCGTGGCCTCGGTGATGATCGTGGAGCCCAGGCTCATGGTGCAGGAGACGATCAGCTGCGGCATGACGTTGGGGATGAGGTGGCGGAAGATGCGGTGCGTCACGGTGATGCCCGTCGCCTCGGTGGCGAGCATGAACTCCTGCTCGCGCAGGGAGAGGATCTGGCCGCGCACGAGGCGTGCGATGGAGGGCCAGGAGAGGAAGCCCAGCACGAGCATGAGGTAGATCATGCGCGTCCAGGAGTCGAGGCGCAGCGAGTCCATGACCGAGCCGAGGATGATGATGATCGGCATGGAGGGCAGGCAGTAGAAGATGTCCACGACGCGCATGATGAGGTTGTCGACCCAGCCGCCGAAGTAGCCGGAGATGCCGCCCAGGATGACGCCCAGGCCCGCGGCGATGAACACGACGATGAAGCCGATGATGAGCGAGACGCGGCCGCCGTACATGAGGCGCGTGAGCATGTCCATGCCGTTGCCGTCCGTGCCGAGCCAGTGCTCGAGCGAGGGGCTCGCGTAGCGGTCGTAGACGCGGTTGACCGTGGTCTCGGTGACCGTGTAGACCGAGCTGTAGGCGTCGTAGCTGATGGTGTAGGTGTGCTCCTCGCCGTCGGTGTCGGTGTAGGAGACCTCGGAGACGTCCGTCTGGACGGCCAGGAGAAGGGCCTCGCTGAGGTCGTCGGGGATGGTCGTCGTGCCGTCGGCGGAGGAGATGACGAAGGGGCTCACCGTGGCCACGAGCGTGTCGGAGGCGTCGGTCACGTTGCCGGCCTCGTCGACGGTGTAGGTGACGCCGTCGTACTCGAAGGAGGAGACGTCCTCGGCGTCGAGGTCGCTGACGTCGATCACCTCGTCGTCGGTGTCGGCGTCGGTGTCGGCG
>CAZUOD010000146.1:0-3050 GCA_964621975.1 uncultured Atopobium sp. | reverse complement strand
GCGCGTCCGCGCGGCGCGCGACCCCAACGTTTCCCGTCCGTTTCCGCATCGCGTCCGGCGCGTAGCAAGTTCGTCCCGCCTTGCGTCGGGTCCGCCCGCGAGCCATAGACTTCCCCTAGCACATCAGCATGAGGGGAGTTCTATGAACAACCACGGTCTTTACCGTGCCGAGTACGAGCACGACGCGTGCGGCATCGGGGCGATCGCGCACCTCAAGGGGCAGCGCAGCCACCAGACCCTCGATGACGCGCTCTCCGTCCTCGTGAACCTCGAGCACCGCGGTGGCAAGGGCCTCGAGCGCAACACCGGCGACGGCGCGGGCGTGCTCTTCCAGGTGCCGCACCGCTTCTTCCGCAAGGAGGCCCAGAAGGAGGGCCAGCTCCTGCCCGACGAGGGCGACTACGGCGTGGCCATGCTGTTCTTCCCGCACGAGGACGAGGCCGGCGTGGCCGCGGCGCGCCGCATCTTCGAGCGGGGCTGCGCCGAGTGCGGCGTGCCGCTCATGTTCTGGCGAGAGGTGCCCGTGGACCCGCACGACCTCGGCTCCACCTCGCGCGCCTGCATGCCCACGATCCTGCAGGCATTCCTGCGCCGCCCCGAGGGCGTGGCCGCCGGCGACGACTTCGAGCGCGAGCTCTACGTGTGCCGGCGCACCATCGAGCGCGCCGCCGACGCGGACCCGGCGCTTGCCGGCAAGATCTTCTACGTGTGCAGCATGTCCAGCCGCACGATCGTCTACAAGGGCATGCTCGTGGCCACCCAGATGCGCCGCTTCTACCTGGACCTCAACGACGCGGCCGTGGAGACCTCGCTCGCCCTGGTGCACTCGCGCTACTCCACCAACACCACGCCGTCCTGGGAGCGGGCGCACCCCAACCGCTACATCATCCACAACGGCGAGATCAACACCTTGCGCGGCAACGTCAGCTGGATCCGCGCGCGCGAGCCGCGGCTCTACTCGCCGGTGCTCGGCGCCGAGCTCGAGCAGGTCATGCCCATCATCAACCGCGAGGGCTCTGACTCGGCGATCCTGGACAACGTGCTCGAGTTCCTCGTGATGAACGGGCGGCCCATCGACCGCGCCGTCACCCTCATGATGCCCGAGCCCTGGGACAACAACCCCGCCCTCAGCGATCGGCGCCGCGCCTACGACGCCTACCAGTCCATGCTCATGGAGCCCTGGGACGGCCCGGCGGCCATCGTCTTCACCGACGGCCGGCTCGTGGGCGCCGCGCTCGACAGGAACGGCCTGCGCCCGGCGCGCTACTACGTGACGCGCGATGACCGCATCATCCTCTCGTCCGAGGTCGGCACCATCGACGTCGACCCTGCCAACGTGCTGCGCACGGGCTGCCTCGGTCCCGGCGAGATCATCGAGGTGGACCCGAGGCAGGGCCGCGTCATCTGGAACGACGAGATCCGCGACCGCTACGCGGGCGAGAAGCCCTACCGCGACTGGCTCGACCAGGAGACCATCGACCTCGCCGACCTGCCCGCCCAGGCCGACGGCGACCCCAGGCCCGATGACGGCGTGCCGCTCGTGACGCGCATGGCCAAGCTCGGCTACCACTACGATGACGTGGACGAGGTCGTGCGCCCCATGGCCGAGCAGGGCTCGGTGCCCCTGGCCTCGATGGGCGTGGACGCGCCGCTCGCGTGCCTCTCCACCAAGACGCGCTCGTTCTTCGACTACTTCAACCAGCTCTTCGCCCAGGTCACCAACCCGCCGATCGACGCCCTGCGCGAGAGCCTCGTCACGAGCACGGTCCTCTACCTCGGGAACCACGGCAACCTCCTCGAGGACTGCCGTGACACCTGCCGCCTGGTGCGCCTGTCCGGCCCCATGCTCTCGGCCGAGGACTTCGACCGCATCCGCTCGATCGACCGCGTGGGCTTTCGCTGCGTGAGCGTGCGCGCCGCCTATGCGCGCGACGGCGGCGAGGGCGCCCTCAGGCGCGCGCTCGACGAGCTGGCGGCGGCGGCCGAGCGGGCCGTGTCCGACGGCGCCAACATCGTGGTCATCTCCGACCGCGCCGCCGCCGACGAGGTGAGCGTGCCGTCGCTCCTCGCCCTGGGCTGCGTCCACAACCACCTCATCCGCTGCGGCCTGCGCACCCGCGCCGACCTCGTGGTGGAGACCGGTGACGCCTTCAGCGCGCATGACTTCGCGTGCCTCGTGGGCTACTCGGCGAGCGGCATCTACCCCTACATGGCCCACGAGTGCATAGCCGACCTCTGCGCGCGCGGCGCCGTGAGCCTGCCCGTGGAGCAGGCGCTCGACAACTACAACCGCGCCGTGACCGCGGGCATCGTCTCGATCATGTCCAAGATGGGCATCTCCACGATGCAGGGCTACCACTCCGCGCAGATCTTCGAGGTCCTGGGCCTGTCCGAGGAGGTCGTGGACGCCTACTTCACGGCCACGGCCACGCGCGTGGGCGGCCTCACCCTGGGCGACCTCCAGCGCGAGGAGGTCGCCCGCCACGACGAGGCGCTCGCGCTTGCCGCGTCACCCGTGCCCGGGCAGCTCCCCACGCTCGGCCTCACCAAGTGGCGCCCGCAGGGCGGCGAGGAGCACCTCATCGACCCCAAGGCCATCTACCTGCTGCAGCGCGCCTGCCGCGAGGGTGACTACGAGCTCTTCAAGGAGTACGGGGCCTGGGTGCACCGCCCCGGGCGCGCCGTCACCCTGCGCGACCTCATGGAGCTCGTGCCCGCCGGCGCGCCCGTCCCGCTCGACGAGGTCGAGCCCGCCTCCCAGATCGTGCGCCGCTTCAACACCGGTGCCATGAGCTACGGCTCGATCAGCCGCGAGCAGCACGAGTGCCTCGCCATCGCCATGAACCGCCTGCACGGCCGCTCCAACACCGGCGAGGGCGGCGAGGACCCGGCCCGCGAGACGGCCCTTCCCAACGGCGACTCCGCGTGCTCGGCCATCAAGCAGGTGGCCTCCGGGCGCTTCGGCGTGACGAGCCGCTACCTCTCGAGCGCCATCGAGATCCAGATCAAGATGGCCCAGGGGGCCAAGCCCGGCGAGGGCGGCCACCTGC
>CAZUOD010000145.1:0-3088 GCA_964621975.1 uncultured Atopobium sp. | reverse complement strand
TCGGCCTTGGTGCGTTCGGCCTTTCGGCCGCGGCCGGAGCCGGCACCATGCTCGAGCAGTTCGCCGGAACGATTGACGCCACGCTGGGCACCACGAGCGAGGAGCTCGTCGCCGAGAGCACCGAGGACGAGCCGCTCTACGAGGCGTTCACCCCGTCCGAGGAGGTCTTGAACGAGGACGGCACGGGCAACTCCACCGCGCTCATCCAGAAGGCCATCGACCTCAACCGCAAGCAGGCCGTCGAGGGCGCCGTCCTGCTCAAGAACAACACCGAGAACGGCGGCGGCCTGCCGCTGGCGGAGGGCTCCTCCATCTCGATGTTCGGCATCCGCTCCGAGGTCCCCATGCTGGGCTCCAGCTTCGGCCTCAAGCTCTACGGCCCCTGCATCACGCTGCGCCAGGCCCTGAGCGAGACCAAGACCGACTTCGCCAACACCATCGTCACCACCCAGAGCAGCCAGGACGGCTCGGTCTCCGCCACCATCTCCTCGTGGGAGGGCGACGAGTTCGAGTTCGACGGTGCGGGCATGTCCGTCAACCCCACGATGGGTGACATCTACACCACCCTCAACGAGACCTACGTGCACGCCCACTGCGAGATGACCGTCGAGACCTACAACCCCGACGAGCCGTCCGTGGACGAGATCGAGTCGGTCAACTCCGACTTCCGCTCGAGCTTCGACGAGTACGGCGACGCGGCCATCGTGGTGCTCTCGCGTCCGTCCGCCGAGTCGATCGACTACCTGCCCGGCGGCGTCGAGTCCGGCCTCGGCGCGGACGAGCCGCTGCAGCTCACCGACAACGAGCGCGAGGCCATCGAGCTCGCCAAGGAGTGCTCCGACAACGTCATCGTGCTCCTCAACTGCGCCAACGCCATGGAGATTCGCGAGCTCGCCGAGGACGACGACATCAGCGCCATCCTCTGGATCGGCTTCCCGGGCTGCTATGGCATGCTCGGCATCGCCGACATCCTGTGCGGCAAGGCCAACCCGTCCGGTCGCCTGACCGACACCTACGCCACGCACAACATGAGCGCGCCCGCCATGCAGAACATGGGCAACTACACCTTCGAGAACGCCGAGGGCGTCATCACGCGCTCCAACTCGAGCACCTACGTGATCGAGGCCGAGAACATCTACATCGGCTACAAGTACTACGAGAGCCGCTACTACGACCAGGTCATGGGCGAGGCCAACGCCACCTCGAGCGCCGGCGCCACCGCGGGCAGCACCTGGGACTACGACGCCGAGATGGTGTACCCCTTCGGCTACGGCCTCTCCTACACCACCTTCACGCAGGAGCCGGTCGGCCAGCCCACGCTCGAGGTGACCACGCTCGACAACGGCGGCACCGCTGCCTACATGACCTTCGACGTCAGGGTCACCAACACCGGTGACATGGCCGGCAAGACCGTCGTGCAGATCTACGGCTCGGCCCCCTACACCCGCGGCGGCGTCGAGAAGTCGGCCATCCAGCTGCTCAACTTCGAGAAGTCCAGCGAGCTCGAGGCCGGCGCCTCCGAGGTCGTCTCGGTGAAGGCCGACCTCCAGTACATCGCGAGCTGGGACAGCTCCTACGCCAACTCCGACGGCACCACGGGCACCTACGTGCTCGACCCGGGCACCTACTACTTCGCGCTCGGCAATGGCGCGCACGAGGCCATGAACAACGTCCTCGCCGCCCAGGGCGTGGACGCGAGCGAGCTGGTCGGCGACTCCGACGCCTCCCAGGCCTGGACCGTCGAGCTCACGGAGAGCGACATCTCCAGCACCGCGCTGTCCATCTCCAAGAACGGCTACCAGGTCTCCAACCACCTCGAGTACGCCGACTGGAACTACTTCCAGGACGGCGAGGTCACCTACCTGTCCCGCGCGGACTGGGAGGGCACGTGGCCCGAGGAGTACTCCTCGATGACGCTCACCGATGACGACCTCATCAACTACCTCAACGGCAACTACTACGAGGTCCAGACCGACGATGACACCTCGTCGATCGTCTGGGGCGCGGACTCCGACCTCAACTTCTGGGACATGGCCGGCGCCGAGTACGACGACGAGCGCTGGGACGAGATCCTCGACAAGATCACGCTCGAGGAGGCCCTGTACATCTCCACCTTCGGCGGCCCCACGCTGCCCGCCATGGAGTCCATCGGCCTGCAGGAGCACTACATCACCGAGAACGCCGGCAACGGCGTCGTCGTGGCCCTCAACGCCACGCAGGACCCCGGCGCGCCCTGGGCCATCGGTGACGACGACCCCAACGGCAACTGGTACGGCGCCGTCTTCGGCAACGCGCCGCTGACCGCCGCCTCGTTCAACAACGAGCTCTACTACGAGATGGGCGAGTTCGTCGGCGAGGAGGGCCTCTTCACGGGCATCGGCATCCTCTGGGGGCCGGGCCTCAACATCCACCGTCACCAGTACAACGGCCGTACCGGCGAGTACTACTCCGAGGACCCGGTCCTCTGCGGCAACTGCGCCATGGAGTACTCCATCGGCGCCATGAACTACGGCCTCATCGCGTCGCCGAAGCACTTCGCCTTCAACGACCAGGAGACCAACCGCAGCGGCGTGGCCCCGTTCATGACCGAGCAGCAGGCCCGCGAGAACGAGCTGCGCGGCTGGCAGATCGCGTTCGAGGCGACCGACTACGACACCGATGACCACAACGCCAACATGACGGGCCTCATGGTGTCCTTCTCCAAGATCGGCGCCGTCGAGTGCACCTGCTCCGTTGGCCTCATGACCAACATCCTCAAGGAGGAGTGGGGCTTCCGCGGCTACGCCGTCACCGACATCTACGACGACACCGACCTGTGGAGCTCGGTGCTCACGTCCGGCACCACCTGCTACGACACGCGCGGCATGTCCGGCTTCTACGACTCCACGACCCTCGAGAACGTCTCGATGTTCTCCAGCCAGGTCGACGGCATCACCCCCGGCGTGGACGCCGTGTCCGGTGACGCCACCATCCAGGCGGCGGTCAAGGAGTCCGCGCACATGATCCTGTACGCCCTCTGCCGCTCCAACCTCATCAACCGCTACAACAGCACCTCCACGATGGAGCCGCGGATGACGTGGTGGCGTGG
>CAZUOD010000144.1:0-3149 GCA_964621975.1 uncultured Atopobium sp. | reverse complement strand
GACCTCGATGACCTCGCCCTCGACGGTCTCGCCGGAGTTGAACTTCTCCTCCACGGCGTTCCAGGCGCGCTCGTACTCGGCGCGCTTCTTGGACAGGACGAGACGGCCCTCCTTGTCCTCCTTCTGGAGCACGAGCGCCTCGATCTCATCGCTCAGGGCGACGACCTCGGACGGGTTGACGTCCTTCCTGATGGAGAGCTCGCGGGAGGGGATGACGCCCTCGGACTTGTAGCCGATGTCAAGCAGAACCTCGTCGCGCTCGATCTTCACGACGGTGCCGGTGACGAGATCGCCCTCATCGAAGTCGGTCACGGTGCCGTCGATGAGGTTGTTCATCTCCTCGTCGGAGATTTCGTCCAGCGCAAAGATGGACGAGTTCTGAATCTCACTCAAAGGTGGACCCCTTTCGAACAAAACGGGGCCCCGGTCGTCATGGTCGCTGCCTGCAGTGCCTCAGAATAGCGGCGTCTACGTGGAAACTTGCATGCTCTCGGGGGCCAACAGATACGGTCGTGCGAGCCGTTGCTCACACGCTCCTTAGATTAACGTTTCTCGCGTGTGTATTTCAAGCGCGAGTCTTGGGAATTATCATTTTCGCCGACCCGAGCAACGCGCGGAGGGAGGGCTCGTGATTCGCGCGGTTCTCTTTGACCTTGATGGCACGCTCCTTCGCCTGAACCTCACGGCGTTCCTGGCGCGCTACGTGAGCGGGGCGAGCCGCCTCCTGGGAAGCGCCGCCAGGATGGGTGCGCAAGAGCTCCTCTGGCCCTTCCTGCGGGGCTTCATGGCCATGGACAACCAGGACAGGGCGGACTCCCTCACCAACGAGCAGCTCTTCAACCAGGTCTTCTACGAGTCCTGCGGGATCCCGCTCGACGAGCCTGCCGTGCGCGACCTCATCGACTTCTACGAGCGCGAGGTCGTGCCGGGCTTCTCGGCGGGCGTGGTCGCGGCGAGGCCCGTCGAGGGGGCGCGCGAGGCCGTGGACCGCGTGTGGTCGCTCGGGCTCACGTGCGCCCTGGCCACCAACCCCACGTTCTCCCTCGCCTGCGACGAGGTCCGCATGGGCTGGGCCGGCGTGCACGCGGATGACTTCGCGCTCGTCTCGACGGCCTCCAACTCCACCCGCTGCAAGCCGTGCGCCCGCTACTACCAAGAGTTCGCCAACCAGCTGGGGGTGCGCCTCGAGGAGTGCCTCATGGTGGGAAACGACTCCCTGCGCGACTTCCCCCGGCCCGAGTGCGGGCTGCGCACGGCCTACGTGGGCCACGCCCGCCCCAGGCGCGCCGTCTGGCGCGGCACGATGGCCGACCTCGCGCGGGAGCTGCCGCGGCTCGTCGCGCGCCTCGACGCCGCGGACGCGTGAGGGCCGGCGCGGAGCGCGACCTAGCTCGCGGCCGGGCGCAGGGAGACGAGCCCGTAGCCGGCCCCCTCGACGGCGCTGCGGCAGGCCTGCTCGCTGATGGGGCCCTTCGCGCGCAGCCGCGCCGTGCCTGAGGCGAGGTCCACCTCGGCCCAGGTGCCGCCGAGCCCGTCAAGGGCCCCGGCCACGCGCGCGGCGCAGCGCTCGCAGGTCATGCCCGAGATCTCGAGCGTGGCGACATAGGGATAGTGGTCCGGGTTGGTGTCGGCCGGGCGCGGCATGCGGACGGGACCGCCGTCCCGCTCGTCTCCGCTGCAGCAGTCGCGCCTGCCGGAGACGCCGCCGACGAAGCGGCGGACCGCCAGGACGACCACGAGGGCAACGGCAAGGATCACGACGACGTCAACGGGGCCCATCTGCACCACGTCCCTCTCTCCACGGCATGTGTTAGCCGCATCTTACTACTTCGGGCGCAGGGCCGCGCGAGGCTCTGGCCCCGCCGCCAACGGACGCGCCCCCTCCCGTCCGAGGACAGGAGGGGGCGCAACGGGCGTGCGGGTGAGGTGGGCGCGCTACACCCAGAAGAGCATGGAGTTGTAGCTCGGGACGGGCCAGTAGTCAGCTCCGCAGATCCTCTCCATCGAGTCGACGGAGCCGCGCAGGACCTCCATCGCGGGGATCACGACGTCGCGGTAGGCATCGCACTGGGCCTGCGGGCCCTCGAGGGCCTGGGCCTCGGCGTTGATGGCCTCGAGCTTGTCGGTGGCCTCGACGATGGCGGCCACGCCCTCGGTGAGGGTGGCCACGAGCGCCTTCTCCGCGGGCGCCTCGATGCCGATCTCGGCCTTGGTCGCGACCGAGGTGGCCACGTCACCGGAGTAGTCGAGCAGCGCCGGCACGTACATCTGGCGCGCCATCGTGACCATCGTGTTGGCCTCGATGTTGAGGAGCTTGACGTACTGCTCGGCCTTGGACACATAGCGGGCGTGCAGCTCGGCGGAGCTCAGGACGTTGTACTTCTCGTAGAAGGCGACGTTCTCCTCCTTGAGCATGCAGGGCAGCGCGTCGGGCGTGCTCTTGAGGTTGGGCAGCCCGCGACGCTCGGCCTCGGCCTCCCACTCCGCGGAGTAGCCGTTGCCCTCGAAGATGACGCGGTGGTGGGACCGCAGGGTCTTGCGCACCCAGTGCAGCGCCTTCTTGGCGAACTCCTCCTCGCTCACGCCCTCCATCTCGGTGGCGAAGGCGTCGCACTGCTCGGCCACGGCCGTGTTGAGGACCATGTTGGGGTCGGAGAGGTTCTGCTGGCTGCCGCACATGCGGAACTCGAACTTGTTGCCCGTGAAGGCGAAGGGCGAGGTGCGGTTGCGGTCGGTGTTGTCGCGCAGCACGCTCGGCAGCGCGGCCACGCCCAGGTCCATGCGCTCGGCCTCGTGGACCTCGGCCGCCTCGTGGTTGATCAGGGCCTCGACCACGGCGTCGAGCTCGTCGCCGAGGAAGACCGAGATGATGGCCGGGGGCGCCTCGTTGGCGCCGAGACGGTGGTCGTTGCCGGCCGAGGCCACGGAGGCCCTCAGGAGGTCGGCGTGGGTGTCGACGGCCGCCACGAGCGCGGCGAGGAACACCAGGAACTGCAGGTTCTCGCTCGGGGCGTCGCCGGGCTCGAGGAGGTTCTTGTCGTCAGCGGAGATGGACCAGTTGTTGTGCTTGCCGGAGCCGTTGACGTACTCGAAGGGCTTCTCGTGCTCGAGGCAGGCCAGGCCGTGCTGGGTGGCCATGAGCTTGAGCT
>CAZUOD010000143.1:0-3156 GCA_964621975.1 uncultured Atopobium sp. | reverse complement strand
GGAGGAGCAGCCGGCCACGGCCAGGGCAAGCCCGGCGGCGCCCATGCATGAGAGCGCCTCTCGCCTGGTGATGGAGTGTGCCATGAGGGTTCCTTCCTTCATCGTGCCATGCCCACCTCAGTCTACGGTCCGGGGAGACGACATGGGGGCATGTGGCACAAGGCATCGGAAAGACGACCTAAGGGGCGGGACGGACGTGCGGACGGCAAAGGGCCCGGGCGCGCGCCTGCACCCGGGCCTGAGAGCAAGTCGAGAGAACGCCCCACGAGCGGCTTGAGCCGGGGAAAGGAGGGGGAGGAGCGGCTCGGCCGAGCTGGCGTGCCCGAGACGCGGGGTCGTTCTCTCTCACTGACTTGCACGATAGGCGCTTTTCCCCGGCCCGGGGCCAATATGACGCAACAGGCTCGTTTCACGACACGTTTGGCAGCCTGTACCGTTGGTGCTGCTCCGCTGGCCACAGGTGTCGCAGGGTGGCCAAGACAGGCCGCGTGAGGGCCCTGTGGCGCCCCCGCGCTAGAATGGGGTACCGAGGACGGAGGAGATTGCATGACGGAGACGACCGCCACCACCGAGACGATCGACGAGGGGCCCAACGCCGCGGGCTCCCTCGGCCGGCTCATCCCCTGGCCCGATGACGAGACCTACCCCGACATCCCCGCGGACGAGGCCCTTGACCTCTTTCTCGGCTGGGTGGGGTCGCGCGGGATCGAGCTCTGGCCCCACCAGGAGGAGGCCCTGCTCTCCCTTGCCGCCGGCGACCACCTCATCCTAGGCACGCCCACCGGGTCGGGAAAGTCCCTGGTGGCCCTCGGCATGTGCTTCATGGGCGTCTGCACCGACCGCCGCTGCTACTACACGGCCCCGATCAAGGCCCTCGTGAGCGAGAAGTTCTTCGACCTCGTCGAGCTCCTCGGCCGGGAGAACGTGGGGATGATCACCGGTGACGCCTCCATCAACGCGGGCGCGCCGGTCATCTGCTGCACGGCGGAGATCCTCGCCAACCAGGCGCTGCGCGAGGGCGCGGCCTGCGACGTGGGCTGCGTGGCCATGGACGAGTTCCACTTCTACGCGGACCCGGACCGCGGCTGGGCGTGGCAGGTGCCGCTGCTCACCCTCCCGCACGCGCAGTTCCTGCTCATGAGCGCCACCCTGGGGGACACCTCGGCCATCGCGGCGGCCCTCTCGGAGCACACCGGCGGGCGCACGGTGGACACCGTCGCCGACGCTCCGCGCCCGGTGCCGCTCACCTACGAGTTCGTGGACACCGCGCTGGAGGGCACGGTCGAGCTCGCGCTGCGCGCGGGCGAGGCGCCCCTCTATATAGTGCACTTCTCGCAGGACGCGGCCCTCGCGAGCGCGCAGAGCCTCGCGAGCTACGGCGTCTCGACCAAAGATCAGCGCGAGGCCATCAAGGACGCGATCAAGGGCACGCGCTTCACCACCACCTTCGGGAAGACCCTCCAGCGCCTCCTGGGCTGCGGCGTGGGCGTGCACCACGCGGGCATGCTGCCGCGCTACCGTCTCCTGGTGGAGAAGCTCGCGCAGCAGGGCCTGCTTCCTGTCATCTGCGGGACGGACACCCTGGGCGTGGGCATCAACGTGCCGATCCACACCGTGGTCCTCACCGCGCTCTCCAAGTTCGACGGGCGGCGCATGCGCCACCTCAACGCCCGCGAGTTCCACCAGGTGGCGGGTCGGGCCGGCCGCGCCGGCTTTGACACCGAGGGCCACGTCATCGCCGAGGCGACCGAGTACGACATCGAGAACGCCCGGGCGCTCGCCAAGGCCGGGGGCGACCCCAAGAAGGCGCGCAAGGCCAAGACGAAGCGACCTCCCGAGGGTTTCGTGGGCTGGAACAGGCAGACCTTCGAGCGGCTCATCGCCGCGGTGCCGGAGCCCCTGCGCCCGCGCATGAAGGTCACGCACTCGATGGTGCTCGCCGAGGTCGAGCAGGGCGGTGACGCCTGGGCTCGCGTGCATCGGCTCATCGAGGACTCCGCGCAGCCCCCCGAGGAGAAGGCGGCCCTCTCCATCCGCGCCGACGAGATCTTCGCCACGCTCATGGACGCCGGCGTGGTCACGCGCGAGGAGGCGCCGGACGGCAGCGCCTCGTGGCACACGACCGTCGACCTGCCCGAGGACTTCGCCCTCGACCAGCCGCTTTCGCCGTTTTTGCTCGCGGCGCTGGAGCTTTTGGACCCGGCGTCCGAGACCTACGCGCTTGACGTCATCTCCATGGCCGAGGCCACCCTCGAGGACCCGTGGCAGATCCTGCGCGCCCAGCAGCGCGTGGCGCGGGACCGGGCCATGGCCGAGATGAAGGCCGAGGGCGTCGAGTACGAGGAGCGCATGGAGCGCCTCCAGGAGGTCACGTGGCCCAAGCCCCTCGAGGAGCTGCTGGATGCCGCCTTCGAGCGCTACTGCGAGCAGGTCCCCTGGGCGCGCGACCACGCGCTGAGCCCCAAGTCCATCCTGCGCGACATGGTGGAGACGGCGAGCGACTTCAAGGAGTACGTGGGCCGCTACAACATCGCGCGCTCGGAGGGCCTGCTGCTGCGCTACCTCTCCGAGGCCTACCGGGCGCTCGACCGCACGGTGCCCCCCGACAAGCGAGACGAGCGCCTCACCGACATCATCTCGTGGCTCGGGCTGGTGGTGCGCACGGTGGACTCCTCGCTCGTGGACGAGTGGGAGGCCGCGGGCTCCGCACCGGGCCTCGATGCCGCCCCGCCCGCGGCCACCGACGAGGTGGTGCGCGACCGCCGCGGCCTCACGCTGCTCGTGCGCAACGCGCTCTTCGCGCGCGTGCGGCTGGCCGCCCACGGCGACGCGGAGGGGCTGGGGCGCCTCGATGCCGACTGGGGCTGGCGCATGCCCGCGTGGCGCCACGCACTCGAGCGCTTCCACGAGGAGCACGAGGAGATCTTGCTGGACGCCGACGCCCGCAGCGCCGCGTACCTCTCGATCGACGAGTCTGACGAGCGCCGCGCCCGCGAGGACGGCGGCCACGTGTGGCACGTCCACCAGACCTTCCGGGACGAGGCGGACGACCGAGACTTCGGCATCTGGGCAGACGTCGACCTCGACGCCACGCAGGACGAGGGCGCCGTGGTCTTCTCAGCCTATCGCGTGGGGTTCGTGGACGACGAGGGGTAG
>CAZUOD010000142.1:0-3180 GCA_964621975.1 uncultured Atopobium sp. | reverse complement strand
AATACACGAAATTGAGCTTTATAGCTTGAGGGGAATTACACGTTTTTTAGGTTTACCAATTATCAAATGAGTCCATCGAGCGGGACGAGCCGCGTCCGCGCGACACCCCGGCTAGCCCAGCACCCCCAGGTGCTCGAGCAGGATCTTGAGCCCGATGATGATGAGCACGACGCCGCCGACGATGCTGGCTGGCTTCTCGTAGCGAGACCCGAAGAAGTGCCCCACCGCGACGCCCACGAGCGACAGCGTGAAGGTGACGAGGCCGATCAGCAGCGCCGCGGGCACGATGCTCACGCTGAGCACGGCAAACGAGATCCCCACGGCGAGCGCGTCGATGGAGGTGGCAACCGCGAGCATGGTGAACTCGCGCAGGTCGATTCTGCTCGTGTCCTCGGAGTCGCAGCTGCCCTCGTCATGCGCCACCTCCCAGAGCATCTTCGCGCCGATGAAGGCGAGCAACACGAAGGCGACCCAGTGGTCGACCGGCTCGATGAGCCACATGAGCTGGCTCCCGAGAAACCAGCCGATGAGCGGCATGAGCGCCTGGAAGACCCCGAAGAACAGCGCGAGCACCGCGGCCGTGCGCACGTTCACCTTCCGCATTCCCAGACCCTTGCAGACCGCAACGGCAAACGCGTCCATCGACAGGCCGACCGCAACAAGCAGCAACTCGACAATCCCCATGGCGTCCCCTCTCCCGGTGCCACAAAAAGACTCGGGGCGAAGGTCCCTCAACCTTCGCCCCGAGTCTCGTTGATTAAGGCGCGCCAGGCATCGCAGCCAGTGTGTTGACGCGCCGCATGCCGCAGCTGGGCATGCCACTACTCCCTCGTGCCCGGCTATCGTACCCCAAACTGCCGGCCATATTCCCCGCAACACGACTCGCGGGAGCACAGATCTCAGAGGTATCTGAGGCCCGCGCGCCCACCAAGCACCCGCCTGCAGGTTTCCACCAGGCAAACTGCCTTGCGCTCTAGCAGGCTAAAGCGGTATAGTCACCGTGCGCTTTAGTCTGCTAAAGCAGGCGAGAAGAACCTCACGAAAGGGACATCTCATGGACAGAAGGACCTTCATCTTTGGCACGCTCTCGACCGCCGCGCTCTGCGCGACAACACTCATGGGCTGCGACAGCGATGACGCAACCGACAGCACGACCGACGACACGACCGAGGAGGCCGGCACCGGCGCCGCCGACACGGGCACGCTCATCGTGGGCTTCGACTCCGCCTACCCTCCCTACGGCTACGTTGGCGATGACGGCGAGTACACCGGCTTTGACCTGGACCTCGCCACCGAGGTCGCCAGCCGCAACGGCTGGGAGCTCCAGCTCGAGCCCATCGACTGGGACGCCAAGGACACGCTGCTCAACAGCGGTGCCATCAACTGCATCTGGAACGGCTTCACCGTCGAGGGCCGCGAGGACGACTACACCTTCTCCGAGTCCTACATGCTGAACGCCCAGGTCGTGGTCGTGAAGGCCGGCTCCGACATCACGGCCCTCTCCGACCTCGCCGACAAGACCGTGATCACGCAGGTGGACTCCGCCGCGCTCGATGTCCTCGAGGGCGACCAGGCCGAGCTCGCCGCCACCTTCGCCGACGGCGCGCCGCAGACCATCGGTGACTACAACACCGCCTTCCTGCAGCTCGAGTCCGGTGCCGTCGACGCGGTGGCCTGCGACCTCTCGATCGCGGCCTACCAGATCGCCGCCAACCCCGATGCCTACACGCAGCTCGACGAGCAGCTCTCCACCGAGCACTACGCCGTGGGCTTCAAGAAGGGCGACGACGCCACCGCCGAGATCGTCACCGAGACGCTGCGCGAGATGGACGAGGAGGGCTTCGTGGAGGAGCTCTGCGAGGAGTATTCCGACCAGGGCATCTCCTACAGCAACTGGTGCCTCGAGTAACGGCCGTGACGCAGCCGCGGCGCTGACCCAAGGGGCGCTCGGCCCCCTTGGGTCGCGTATGTGAAAGGAGCGCAGGTGGACTTCCCGACCATGGTCGGCATGCTGGGCGAGGGCTTCCTCACCAGCCTTCAGATCTTCGCGCTCACGCTCGTGGGCTCGCTGCCGCTCGGCATGCTCGTGGCGTTCGCGCGCATGAGCCGTCTCAAGCCGCTCGCGCTTCTCGCCCGGCTCTACATCTCCATCATGCGCGGCACCCCGCTCATGCTGCAGATGTTCGCGATCTACTTCGCTCCGTACTACGTCTTTGGCATCAGCCTCACCACGGACTCCAAGTGGTATGCCACCATCGTGGCGTTCATCATCAACTACGCCGCGTACTTCGCCGAGATCTACCGCTCGGGCATCCAGTCGATCCCGCAGGGCCAGCGCGAGGCGGCCGAGGTGCTGGGCTACTCCAAGGCGCAGACGTTCACGCGCATCGTGCTGCCCCAGGTCATCAAGCGCATCATGCCCTCGATGACCAACGAGGTCATCACGCTGGTCAAGGACACGTCGCTGGCGTTCTCCATCGGCGTCATCGAGATGTTCACGGTGGCCAAGCAGCTCGTGGCCGCGCAGGTGACGATGGTGCCCTTTGCCATCGCCGCGGCGTTCTACTGGGTGTTCAACCTGCTCGTCGACTTCGTTGCCGGGCGCATCGAGAGAAAGCTGGCTTACTACCATGACTAGCGCCGTTGCCGAGAGGGTCACCGCGCAGGGCGCCGGGGGGGCCGCCGCCCCCGTGGTCTCCCTCGAGCGCGCACGCAAGAGCTTCGGCACGACGACCGTCCTGCGCGACATATCGCTCTCCGTGGCGCCGGGTGAGGTCGTGGCCATCATCGGCCCCTCGGGCGGCGGCAAGTCCACGCTGCTGCGCTGCCTCACGCTGCTCGAGCGCCTGGATGCGGGGTCGCTGTCCTACGATGACCTCGTCGTGGCGCGTGACGGCTCCTACGGCAGCAAGGACACGCTCGCGCGGGCCCGCCAGCGCTTTGGCCTGGTCTTCCAGAACTACAACCTGTTCCCGCACTTCTCGGTGCTGCGCAACGTCATGGACGCGCCGGTCTGCGTGCAGAGGCGGCCCCGCGCCGAGGCGGAGGCCGAGGCACGGGCGCTGCTTGCCAAGATGGGCCTTGCCGGCAACGAGGACAAGGTGCCCTGCCAGCTCTCCGGCGGCCAGCAGCAGCGCGCGAGCATCGCCCGGGCCCTGGCCCTGCATCCCGACATCGTGT
>CAZUOD010000141.1:2015-3292 GCA_964621975.1 uncultured Atopobium sp. | reverse complement strand
GAGGCCGCGCAGCTCCTGCGCGTATACGACACGTCAACCCCCATCATCTTTGTTACCAACCTCGCCCAGTACGCCATCAAGGGCTACGAGGTTAACGCCCTGGACTTCATGCTCAAGCCCGTGGGGTACTACGACTTCTCCCTGCGCATGGGCAAGGCCATGCGCAGGCTCGAGGCGAACATAGGGCGCCTGCTCGCCGTCTCGACAGCCGACGGCGTGCGCGTGGCGCCGCTCCTTCGCCTCGACTACGTCGAGGTGAGGAACCACGACCTCCTCTACCATGTCTCCGGGCAGGAGCCCCTGCGGGTGCGCGGAAGCCTGAGCGCCCTTGAGCGCGATGCCGAGGGAAGCCCGCTCCTGCGAATCTCAAAGAGCATGCTCGTGAACATGGAGCGCATCGACTGGGTCAAGGGCTCGGAGCTCTGCACGCTCTCGGGAGACAGGCTTCAGATCAGCCGCTCTCGCAAGCGCGCGGTCATTGACGAGATTGCGCAGTATCTCGGAGGCAGCCGATGAGCCAAGACCCCAATCCCACCATCCTCGTGGTCATAGCCCTGCAGCTTGCCCTGTCCACGTTCTCACTCGCGCGCCTCTTCCCGCGGCGCGAGGGCCTCGCGTGGAGGGCAGCGCTGACCCTCGCCGTCATGGCGCTGATCATCTGGTCCCCCCTGCTCAGCAGCCTCTCCGCCGCCCTTGATGGCGCAGGGCCGTACTCCGATCTGCTCGTCACCTTCGTCGCCGCGCTCGCGCTGCTTGTCGCCGCAATCAAGTTTTTCTGCAAGGCCAACCTATGGGCAGCCCTGTTCTGCGCCACGACCGGCTACACCATGCAGAATCTTGCCAGCGGGCTCAACGCGCTTGTCCGAACGGCGGCGCTCGGCGAGGACCTGTCGCTGATTGACAACCCGCCTCTCATCCTCTTGGACATGCTTCTCTTCTTGGCGGTGCTGACGGCCTGCTACCTCATCTTCTGGAGGAAGATAGACAGGACGGCGCTGCGCTCCATCGAGAACAAGATAATGCTCCTGATGTTCGTTGGCGTGTCGGTCGCCGTCATCGGGTTTGACGTTGGCATCAAGGGCGCGGTCTCATATGGCATCCCCTTCGAGGTCTTCGCCCTTCTCCGCACGGTCCACGCCGTCGTGTGCGTCTTCGTCTTCATGGTCGAGTACGAGATCTTGTGCATCCAGAAGCTCGACAGGGACAAGGCGGTCATCGAGCGGCTTCTCGCCGAGAAGGAGCGCCAGTACGAGCTGTCGCGCGAGAACATCGAGGCG
>CAZUOD010000141.1:0-1915 GCA_964621975.1 uncultured Atopobium sp. | reverse complement strand
AGGCGCTCGACACCGTCCTGACGGAGAAGAGCCTTGCCTGCGAGCGCGAGGACATCACCTTCTCGTGCATCGCCGACGGCGACGCCATCTCGTTCGTCTCCCCCGTGGACATCTACGCCCTCTTCGGCAACGCCCTTGACAACGCCATCGAGGCGACGTCGCTGCTTGATGACCCGGCACGACGCAGCATCTCGCTGACGGTGAGGCGGCACAACAGCATGCTCACCATCCACGTGGAGAACTACTTTGACAGCTCGCGGGGGTTCGACAGCGAGCACCCCACGACCACAAAGGACGACGCCGAAAACCATGGCTTCGGCATACGCTCCATGCAGCTGATCGCCGAGAAGTACGAGGGGTCGCTCACGACCAAGGCGTCGGGGGACGTGTTCTCCCTGGACGCGATTCTTCCGGTCCCCGTGAGGGCCTACGCGTAGCGTCGCGCCATCGCGACCGTCTCCTGCAGGTACCAGCCCCCGAAGAGCACGCAGTGGAGCAGGAGCGGCGCCAACTGGTGCAGGCCCACGCGCTCACGCCAGCCGTCGGCCAGCGGCGAGACCTCGTCATAGCCGCGCAGCACCTCATCGAGGAACGGATAGCCAAAGAGGGCGAGCATCGCGAGGTCGGTCTCGGCGTGGCCGCCGTATGCCATCGGGTCTATGAGGACCCCTCCGGTGGGGGCGTCACGGTCGGCGTCCCAGAGGACGTTTCCCGCCCAGAGGTCGCCGTGCAGCCGCGCGCACGCGACGCCGGCCCTGCGAACGAGGGCGGGCTGCGGGGCGTCGAACTCCCCCGCCTCCAGGCGCGAGGCCACCCGCTCGAAGAGCGACCGCTCGCGCGCACCGAAGTCGCCGCGGTCCACGAGGTCCCTCACGTAGTTCATGACGCGATGCTCGGCAAAGAACGCGCCCCAGCTCGCAGATGCCTCCTCGCGGGCAACGTAGGGCGTGCGGGCACGCCCGCACCACGGCTCGCCCGCCCACCCCTCGGGGGCGCAGCCATACCATGGGGCGCCAGCCGCGTGCATGCGCGCGAGCCCCGCGCCGATGCGGCGGGCCGCCCCGGCCGAGGGGGCTCCGGTCCTGACGCGCTCCTCCACGAGCTCGTGCTCATCGACGCTCAGCACCCTCACGATGCGCACGCCACCCGCCGGCTCGGCCTCGGCGAGCCACCGCAGCGCGGCCGCCTCCCCGAGAAGGTTGTCCCCGGAGCCCGCCGTCTTCACAAAGGTACCCGCCGCCATGCCGCCCCCGTCCATGCGAGAAGAGCCTTCCTCGTGGTTATTCTAGGAGGTCCAGGCGTCACGGGTACAATGCCTCTCGGCAGAACCGGCAGAAAGGATTGGCATGGCCGGCATCAACTACCAAACCGCGCGCTTTGAGGCCTCATACGGGACCGTGGCACAGCTCCCCCCGTCGACCACCCCGGAGGTCTCCGTGGCGGGCCGCTCGAACGTGGGCAAGTCGTCCCTGCTCAACAAGCTCTTCGGTCGGAAGGGCCTCGTCAAGGTCTCGAGCACGCCCGGCAAGACGGCCAACATAAACTTCTTCGACGTCGACGGGGTGCGCTTCGTGGACCTCCCGGGCTACGGGTACGCCAAGGTCTCTCAGAGGGAGAAGCAGCGCTGGGCCGACCTCATCTCGGGCTACTTCGCGCAGGAGCGCAGCTTCAACCTCGTCATCGCGCTCGTGGACATCCGCCACGACGCGCAGAGGCTCGACCACGAGATGGTCACCTTCCTGCGCGAGAGCGGGCTCCCGTTCGTGGTGGCGCTCACCAAGGCGGACAAGCTCGGCCGCTCCAAGCAGACGCAGCAGGCGGCGACGATCGCCCGGCAGCTTGGCATAGGACGCGAGCAGATCGTGGTCACCTCCTCGGAGACCGGCCAGGGGATCGACGAGCTGCGCCGCCGCAT
>CAZUOD010000140.1:0-3304 GCA_964621975.1 uncultured Atopobium sp. | reverse complement strand
AGACCACGCGGAACATCTCCTTGCGCACCACGTCGGTGGACTCGCCGATGCCGTGCACGAAGGTGTCGACCTGCTCGATGGCGGGCGTCTCGATCATGTCGAAGCCGTAGGCGCCGAAGAGCTCCCGGCCCACGTCCTGCATGCGCTGCCAGGCGCGCATGTAGCCGCCGAAGAGGTCCTCGGTCCCCTGAACCCGCTGTCCCATCGCGTCCCCTCTCGCCGTGTCACTGGCGCTCAAGTATACACGGGGCGGAAGCTATCCCAGCGCCACGTCGAGCACCATCATCACCACGAAGCCGGCAATGAAGCCCAGCGTGCCCACGTTGGAGTGCTCGCCGAGGTGCGCCTCGGGGATGAGCTCCTCCACCACCACGTAGATCATGGCGCCGGCGGCGAACGAGAGCAGCCACGGCATGAACGGGCTGATCCAGCCGCTCACGAGCACCACCGCCATCCCGAAGAGCGGCTCCACGATGCCCGAGAGGCTGCCCGCCGCGAAGGCGCGGCCCCGGCTCATGCCCTCGCGGGCAAGCGGCAGCGAGATGGCGGCGCCCTCGGGGAAGTTCTGCAGGCCGATGCCGATGGCCAGGGCGAAGGCCATGCCGAGGTAGGCGTTGCCGGCGTCGCCCGCGGTCTGCGCGGCCATGGCGAAGAGCAGGCCCACGCTCATGCCCTCGGGGATGTTGTGCAGGGTCACGGCCGAGACGAGCAGCGTGGTGCGCTTCCAGCCCGTGCGGACGCCCTCGGGCTCGTCGGCGCCCGCGTGCAGGTGCGGCAGGACCGAGTCGAGCGCGAGGAGGAAGGCCACGCCGAGGAGAAACCCGCCCGCGGCGGGCACCCAGCCGGGCTGGCCCAGCTCGGCGGCCTGCTCGATGGCGGGGTTGAGCAGAGACCACACGCTCGCCGCCACCATCACGCCCGCGGCAAAGCCGAGGAAGATGTGGTGCATGTGGCGCCGCTCGGTGCGGAAGAGGAACACCACGGCCGAGCCGGCGGTGGTCATGAGCCAGGTGAAGCCGCACCCGAGGGCGGCCCACGCAAGGGCGTTGAGGGTCGACTGGTCCATCTCGGTCCTCCTTAGGACGCTGGCACGAGCATCATCGCACGACAAGCGCGGCCGTGGAATGACGACGTCACGGGAGGGTGGCGGGGCGCAGGGCGCGCGCCCGCTGCCTTGGCAGGTGCGACCTGCGGGTTGGTGCCTGTCCCCCCTTGTCCGGTGCCTGTCTCGCCTTGTCCCGGCGCGAATCAGGGGTTGATGTGTCACTTTTGCCGCGAAATGTGTGGCCAAGTTTGGCAACGGGAGACTCCTTGGCCGCATGGGCAATCGCCAACTGGGAAAACGCTAGCCGAGACCACGCCCATCTCTGCGTCCGGCCAGAATGGGCACACATTTCGCGGCAAAAGTGACACATGCGTGAGGCCAAACCACCCTTTGCGCCGCGCGGCCCGCGCGGGTCAGTCGCCCGTGTGCGCGATCTGCGTGACAGCGAGGCACGCAAGGCCGATGCCGAGCAGCCCGAGGGCGTCTCTCGGCTCCACCTCGTCGAGGAACGTGAGCGCCGCCACACCCACGCCCATCGCGAGCGCGACGGCCTTGAGGACGAGCTCAGCGAGGGCGCCCGCGCGCTCCTTCGCGTCGGCTCCCCCATCCCTCTCACGCACAGCGGTCTTTGCCTGGAGCAGCTCCTCCACGGAGACGCCGAGAAGCTCGGCGAGCTTGGGCAGCGAGCTCACGTCGGGGATGGAGAGGTCTCGTTCCCACTTGGAGACGGCCTTGTCGGTCACGCCCATCTCCTTGGCGAGGTCGAGCTGCGTCATGCCCTGCTCGGTGCGCAGGGCGCGGATCATGGCTCCGAGGCTCTGGTGGCTCATGGCGGTCCTTTCGTCTGACGTTCGGGGCGAGGCCATCGTCGCGCGGCGCCCCTCGACGCTCAACCGACCGCCAGTAGAGCGGGCTCTACCGTCAGTCGAGCGTCAGTTGGGCCCCTCTGGGCTGGGAGCTCACCGGACTCAAGATTGTGGCAGAGCGGGCACGGACACGGGCACGACGGGCCCCGCCGCGCCCTAGCCGCGCGTATTGGCAGGTGTGACCTGCGGATCGGTGCCTGTCCCCTTTTACGCGCGGCCGTAGCGCTCCCGCCAGGCGCTCGGGTTCATGCGCAGGCAGTCGGAGAAGGCCCGCGCGAACTTGGAGGCGTTGGCGTAGCCCACGCGGCGGGCCACCTCGGACACGGGAAGGCGCGTCTGCACGAGCAGCTTGGCCGCGGCGATCATGCGCCGGCGGCGGAACCACTCGTAGACGGGCATCCCGAACTCCTCGCGGAAGGCCTCCTTGAGCACCGTCGGCGAGGTGCCGCAGGCCCGGGCGAGCTCGGGGATGGTCACGGTGCGCGTCAGGTCGGCGAGAAGCACCTCGCGCGCCGCCTGCGCGATCCTCGCGTGGCTCTGCGGGGACGTCTGCGCCATGTCCGCGGCCTCCTTCCAGACGAGATGGGCGCGCCGCCGGCAAGCCCTCTGCCGGCGGCGCGCCCGTTCCCGGACTGACGGTGCCTACGCGGCGGACTCGGAGAGGTCGGAGAGGACCTTCTCGTCCTTGGTCGGCTGCTTGGGCATGGGTCGGACGATCTGGAAGATGATCGCCGCCAGGAACACGAGCGCGACCACCGTCCAGATCCCGAAGTTGCCGAGCACGATGAGCTCCCAGAGCTGGTTGATGATCAGGCCCACGACCCAGGCGAAGACGCACTGGTAGCCGATGGCGAACCAGAACCACTTGGAGCTGTCCATCTGGCGGCGGATGGTGCCGATGGCCGCGAAGCACGGCGCGTCGAGCATGTTGAAGGCCACGAACGCGCACATGGCACCCGCGTGCAGGACGCCGGCGGAGTCGGTGAACATGCCGGCGAAGCCGCTCCACATGGTCACGGAGTTCTCGGTGGCGTCGCCGATGCCGAAGATGACGCCGAAGGTGGAGACCAGGTTCTCCTTGGCGATGAGGGCGTTGATGGACGCCGCGGCGGCCTGCCAGGTGTCGGCGCCGAGCGGGGCGAAGATCCACGCGAGCGCGCTGCCGACCATGGCGAGCAGCGAGTAGTCGGTGTAGTACTCGGGGACGTCGTCCATGGCGGAGAGGAAGCCGAAGGCGCCGTCACCGCCGTCCCAGCCGGCGAAGCCGAACTCGGACAGGAACCACACCACGACGGACGCGGCGAAGATGATCGTGGCGGCCTTCTTCACGTAGGCGGCGATGCGCTCCCACACGTGCAGCCACCAGGACTTGAGCGTGGGCAGGTGGTAGTCG
>CAZUOD010000139.1:0-3318 GCA_964621975.1 uncultured Atopobium sp. | reverse complement strand
GTCGCCCGCGGCCCCTGCTGCCGCCCTGCCCACTACTTCGCCTCCGCCCAGGTGGGACCCCAGGAGACCTCGGCCACGAGCGGGACGGAGAGCTCGGCCACGCCCTCCATCGTCTCCCTCACGAGCGTGCTCACGACCTCGATCTCGTCTCTCGGCACCTCGAGGTCCAGCTCGTCGTGGACCTGCAGCACGAGCTTTGACGCGAGGCCCCTCTCGGCGAGCCGCGCGGCCACGCGCACCATCGCTATCTTTATGATGTCCGCGGCGGTGCCCTGCATGGGGTGGTTCATCGCCGTGCGCTCGCCGAAGGCCACGAGCTGGCGGTTCCGCTGCCCGAGCTCCTTGATGTGGCGCTTGCGCCCGTAGAGCGTGACCGCCCAGCCCCGCTCGTGCGCCAGCCGCACCGACTCGTCCAGGAACGTGCGCACGCCGGGATAGGCCTCGAAGTAGCGGTCGATCATCCGCTGCGCCTCGGCGCGGGGGATCTTGAGCGAGCTCGCGAGCCCAAAGGCCTGCTGCCCGTAGACGATCCCGAAGTTCACGGCCTTGGCGCGGCTCCTCAGGTGCGGCGTGACCTCCTCCACGGGCACGCCGAAGACGCGCGACGCCGTGGCGGCGTGGAAGTCGCGCCCCTCGCAGAAGGCCTCGATGAGGTGCTCGTCCCCCGAGAGGTGCGCGAGCAGCCTGAGCTCGATCTGCGAGTAGTCGCAGGCGAGAAACACGCTGCCCTCGGGCACCGCGAAGGCCTGGCGCACGCGGTGGCCGAGCTCCGAGCGCGTGGGGATGTTCTGCAGGTTGGGATCCGAGCTCGAGAGGCGCCCGGTGGCCGTGACCGTCTGGTTGAAGGTCGTGTGGATGCGGCCGTCGCCCGCCACGAGCGCGGGCAGCGCGTCGAGGTAGGTGGACCTGATCTTGGAGCGCTCGCGGTACTCGAGCACGTCCGCCACGATGGGGTGGTCGGCCGCGAGGTCGGCGAGGACCTTGGCGTTGGTGGAGTAGAAGCCGCGCTTGGTGCGCTTGAGGCCGAAGGTGGGAAGCCCCAGCACGTCGAAGAGGACGTGCGAGAGCTGCTGGGGCGAGTCTATGTTGAAGTCCTCGCCGGCGGCGGCGCGGATCTTGTCGACCATCTCGTCTATCTCGGCGCCGAGCTCGGCGGACTGCGCGGCCAGGACGTCCGTGTCAACCGCAAGGCCCAGGCGCTCCATCTGGGCGAGCACCGGCAGAAGCGGCATCTCCATCTCGTCGAAGAGCCGCTCCGAGCCGTCCTGCCCGAGCCTGCGACGCAGCTCGCCCACGAGGCGCTGCGCGCAGACGGCCCGGAGCGCGGCGGCGGGCAGCTCGTCGGTGGGGGAGGGCAGGGCATCCGCGAGGTATGCCTCGGCGAGCTCGGCCACGCCGAAGGACCCCCGCTCGGAGTCGAGCAGGTAGGCGGCCACGCCCACGTCGAAGATGCGCGCCGGGTCCACCTCCTCGGCCAGCAGCCTCGCGGGACGCGACGAGTCCGCCGGCAGCAGCGCGTGGAGGAGCGCCTTGACGTCGCCGGCGGCCAGGTGCCCCTCGCGGAAGAGCCGCGCGAGCCCCTCGTCTGCGGCCTCGCCCTCGAGGCGGACGACGCGCCGCCCGTCGGAGGCCCAGAGCACGTGGGAGAGCCCGAACAGCGCGCCCTCGGCGCGGTCGTCGTCCAGTGCCGCGCCCACCCAGGCGCCGGAGGCCGACATCTCCGCGAGCGCGTCCGCGGCCTCGTCTCCCGTGAGGGGCGATGAGAGCTCGACCGTGGCGCCCGCCGCCCGCCCGGGCATGGCCGCCTGGGCGGCGGCCACGGCCTGCTCGCCGCCCAGGCGCACGAGGCGGCTCGTCATGCCCGTGAAGCCCAGCGCAGAGAAGGCCCGCACCACCTCGGCAGCGTCGAAGGTGGGGAAGCGCGCGTCGGCGAGGTCCAGCTCGATGGGGGCGTCGGTGCGGATGGTCGCCACCTCGCGGGAGACGAGCGCGTCGTCCACGTGGGCGCGCAGGCTCTCGCCCATCTTGCCCTTGACCTCGTCGGCGTGCGCGATGACCTCGTCGAGCGAGCCGTACTGCACGATGAGGGCCGCGGCCTTCTTGGGGCCGATCCCCGGCACGCCCGGGATGTTGTCGGAGGAGTCGCCCTTGAGGCCGTAGAAGTCGGGCACCAGCTCGGGCGTGACGCCGTGGTAGAGGTCCTCCACGCTCTCCGGGCCCATGACCTGCACGTCCGAGACGCCCTTTTTCGTGGAGACCACCCGCACGCGCTCGGTCGTGAGCTGGTACATGTCCCGGTCACCGGTGAAGAGCAGCATCTCGTAGCCGGCCCGCTCCCCGCGGCGGGCGAGGGTGCCCAGGATGTCGTCGCCCTCCCAGCCCTCGAGCTCGGCCACGGGCACGTCGAGCGCCCCGAGGAGCTCCTTGACCATGGGGAACTGCTCGCGCAGCGCGGGGTCCATGGGAGGGCGCTGGGCCTTGTACTGCGGCAGCAGCTCCATCCGCGCCCGCGGCCTGCCCTTGTCGAAGGCGCAGATGACGCCGTCCGGGCGGAAGGTGTCCACGAGCTTTATGAACATGTTGAAGAAGCCGAAGAGCGCGTTGGTGGAGCGCCCGTCCGGCGCCGTCATGGGCTGGCGGATGGCGTGGAACGCGCGGTGCATGAGGGAGTTTCCGTCTATCACGGCGATGGTGCGCGCGGGGTCTGGCATGGGGGTCCTCTCGGTCGGATGAGCTCACACGATTGTAGGCCATGGCCGTGCGGGGGAGCCTGAGCCCCGCCCCGGCGAGGCCAGCGCGGCGGCCCCAACGGGTAACGAAGTGGCCGCGCGAGCTTCACGCGGCCGCAACGGCTGTGAAACAATGCCTGCGTAAAGTATCTCAGGGTATTCCCGAACGCCACCGACGAAAGGAAGAGGGCGCACATGGGCAAGGACAAGGTCAGCGAGGAGTACGGCAGCCTGCTGTTCACGGACACCGTCATGCAGGAGCGTCTCCCCAAGCCTACGTACAAGGAGCTTCGCAAGGTCATCGAGGGCGGCGAGACCCTCAACCTCGACATCGCCAACGAGGTCGCCCACGCGATGAAGGAGTGGGCGCTCGAGAAGGGCGCCACGCACTTCGCCCACTGGTTCCAGCCGCTCACCGGCATCACCTCCGAGAAGCACGACGGCTTCCTCACGCCCAAGGGCGACGGCACCGTGCTGATGTCGTTCTCCGGCAAGGAGCTCGTCCAGGGCGAGCCCGACGCGTCGAGCTTCCCGTCCGGCGGCCTGCGCGCCACCTTCGAGGCCCGCGGCTACACCGCCTGGGACCCCA
>CAZUOD010000138.1:0-3326 GCA_964621975.1 uncultured Atopobium sp. | reverse complement strand
GGGCTCTCACCTTCATATGGCTCCTTTCAACCGAGCGAGCGCCCCGCGGACGCCGAGACATCCGCGGGGCGCGAGAGCTGCGATCAGATCTGCACGTACTCCGACTGGGAGAGCGGCTCAACGCAGTAGCGTGCGGTGCGCTCGTCGGAGATGACGCCCGACCAGTTGAGGCCGAACCCGAAGTCGTACTCGTTCCCGTCGGAGTCGACGTAGCACTCCATGTCGCGCGGCACGTCCTCGAGCTGGGCCTCCACGGTCTCCATGTCAATGGGCATCTGCAGCGGGAGCAGGGCCGTGGGCTCCACCTGCCCGGCAAGGATGTTGAGGAACTGGTCGTAGGAGGCATCGAAGCCCATGAGGATCGCGTCGGCCAGGGGCTCGAGCTCCGAGAAGACCATCGGGCGGTCGGCGTCGATGCACACCACCACGGGCTTCTCGCCCATGACGTCGCGCACGCTCTGGACGAGCTCGAGGTCAGAGAGGTTGCTCGCCACGGTCGACTGGCCATAGTAGCTGCGGTTCTCCCTCGTTCCGTCATCGAGGAGATCGCCGGCGAGGGAGACCTCGCGCACGTTGGGGCCGTCAGCGACGTACTCGCCGTACTGCAGGGAGATGGGGATGTAGGTGGACGTCTCCGTGTCATAGCCCATCGACGCGGTGGGGTTGGTGATGAACACGACGGCGAAGTCGCAGTCGGCGACGGCGTCAGCGTCGGCCCGCACGATATCATCGTCGACATAGCTCTCGTCGTCGCCGGTGGGGTCGCCCAAGGTGTCGGTCACGATGGTGAAGAGCCCTGACGCCGTCGACTCGCTCACGGGCAGCCCGCTCGAGTCGGCGCGCATGGGGATGTAGACCGTGGGCGTCTCGCCCGTGGACTGGGCGATGACCCCGCCCGAGTTCTTGAGCATGACGATGGACTTGTCAACGACCTCCTGGGCGAAGTCCGCGAGCGCGTCGACGACCGTGCTGGCGCTTCGGGAGTCGACGTAGGGGCAGTCGGGAAGGCCCACGAGGTACTCGGTCCACAGCAGCCTTCTCGCGGACTCGCGCACGCGCTCGAGCGCGGCCTCCTCGCCGACCTCGCTCTCGTACTGCTTGTAGGCGCTCTGCAGCGTCAGGATGTCGCAGCTGCCGCCGATCTGGTCAACGCCGGCCTCGATGGTCTTGACGTAGCGCTCCTCCCACGTGGCGTCCTCCATGCCCCAGGGGGTCGCGGGATGCCCGAGGCTGCTGTCGCTGTCGTAGATGACGCCCCAGTCGGTGCAGATGAGGCCGTCGTAGTTCAGCATCTCACGCAGCAGCGTGGTGTTCTTCCAGGAGGAGAACGCCGAGCCGACGAGCTCCCCGTACTCCTCGGTGTCGCTCCAGGCGATCGAGTAGGAGTCCATGAAGGCGGCCGCCTGGCCGGTCGCGGAGTCGAGGTGCAGGCCACCGTCCACGAAGGGGACGATGCAGGTGCTGAACTCGTTGCCGGGGTAGACGGCGTACTTGCCGTAGAAGTTGTGCGACTCGCGCCCGGACTCGCCGGAGCCGTCGCTCGGGTAGTGCTTGAGCATGCTGATGACGGAGTCCGTGCCCCATCCGAGGTCGTTGCCGTCATCGTCGTAGGTGGACTGGATGCCCGAGGTGAAGGCGTTCGTCATGTCGCGCGCGAGCGCGGGGTCCTCGCCGAAGGTGCCCGTGATGCGCCTCCAGCGGGGCTCCGTGGCGAGGTCCATCTGGATGCCGAGGATCGTGGTGACACCCTCGGCGCGGTACGCCTTGGCATGCTCCTCTCCGACCTCGCGGATGAGGTCGGGGTCGAACGTGGCGCCCATGCCCAGGACATTCGGGAAGCCGTAGGTCTTTGGGTTGTTGGAGATGTTCACGGGAATGCCGTAGGTCTTGCCCTCGACGTACTCCTGCAGCGAGTTGGTCCAGCGAGCGAGCACGCCCGAGGCCAGCGAGTCGGAGAACTGCAGCAGGGTCCGGATGCCCGAGTCGAGGATCTCGGCGGTCGTCGGGTTGGCGTCGACGCCGTTGACGTAGCCACCGTTGTCGTTGACGGTGTCGAGGTCGTCGGCGTTGAAGATCGAGCCGTGTATCATGAGGGCGAGGGCCTCGTCAGCGGTGAGCTCCGCGGCGAGGGCCTTCGCACGGTCCTCGGGGGTCTGGCGCCAGTCCTCCCACAGGTCGAGCTTCCCGTTGCCGTTGAGGTCCTTGAACGCGAAGCCATCAACCTGGATGAGCTTGTCGGTGTCCATGATGCCGAGCGTGACGCCATCCTCTTGGGTGACGCGCGTCCAGCCGTCCAGGGTCTCCTCGCTCGAGTAGCGCACGGTGCCGGAGCCGAACTCCTCAGGCTCGATGGGGTAGTCATCGGCCGCGGGGGCGGCGGTGACGTCACCGGTGGCAGCGCTGCTGCTGCCGGTGTCCTCGTCCTCGGTCGAGCAGCCGGCCAGCCCGGCCATCCCCGCTGCGGCGGCAGAAGCGGCGAGGAAGCTCCTGCGCGTGACGTTGCTCTCCATGATGTCCTCCTTCGCTTGATGCATCTGGGCACGTTGCCCTACTCTGATGGCATCACCGTATGACTGAGACGATGCGCGGCGAGTGCCCGGCGTCGAGAAGTGCACGCTTTCGGGCGTGTGATACACGTTCTGTGCCCGAGGGGCGCTCGCCGTCCCGCCCTTGACAGGCCCCCTGCATGAAACCGATGGTTCTTTATGGGGAAGGGGAAGGCATATATGTATACGGTGCTGATCGTAGAAGACGATGCCCGAGAGGCCGAGGTGCTCAGGTCCCACCTGAGGCGCTTTGGCAAGGAACGTGGCGTGGAGTTCAAGATCATGTGGCTCAGCTCGGCCTTCGACCTCATCAAGAGGAGCACCTACAGCGACCTCGTGTTCCTGGACATCGGCCTTCCCGGCATCAACGGCATGGAGGCGGCCCAGCTGCTGCGTCTGTCCGACGAGACGAAGCCGATCGTCTTTGTGACCAGCCTCGCGCAGTATGCCGTCAAGGGCTACGAGGTGGACGCATGCGACTTCATCGTGAAGCCGGTCGGGTACCGCGACTTCGCGCTCCGGATGGGCAAGCTCCTCAGACGCCTTGAGCTGGACGCCGAGCGCAGGATCGTCCTCTCCACGGGAAGCGGGACGAGGGTCATCCAGCGGTCCCTCCTCGAGTACGTCGAGGTGAGGAACCATAGCCTCACGTATCACATCGTCGGGGAGGACGAGCCCCTCACGGGAAGGGGCAGCCTGACGGAGTTCGAGCGCCTCAACGCCGCGCACCCGCTGGTGCGGATATCAAAGAGCGTGCTGGTGAACATGGAGCGGATCGAG
>CAZUOD010000137.1:1674-3333 GCA_964621975.1 uncultured Atopobium sp. | reverse complement strand
CAATATCAAATGATATTAGTTATAGGTCTCACCACCTTGCGGGACAGTCTGCCCGTCATCTGCCATATGATTTCGTCTACCTGCTGATCTCTCATTTCAGACAGCTTCTTTCCGAGACTCTTACAAAAGACGCGGACAAGTCTTGGGAATTGTTGTATAAATACAACCTACACACGAAGAGATACCTGAACGGGGCGAATCGGTCCCGGGGAAACCGAGAGGAGTGGGGCCATGACCCTACTTGAGCTTCTCCGTCTGCTGCGGAGAAACCTCAGGCTGGTGGTGATACTGCCCGTGGTGTGCGCCGTGGCGATGGGTGCCTACGCATACCTGGTTATGGGAGACGAGTACACGGCGACCACCAGCATGTACGTGCTGGCACAGAGTCAGGAGACCACCAGCTCGAGCCTCTCGACCGATCTCACGGCGTCGCAGATGATCTCCAACGACGTCTCGACGTTGCTCACGAGCGATCGCGTGCAGAACGAGACGGCGGCCGACCTGGGGCTCGATGACCTGAGCGACTACGACATCTCGGTCACGAGCGAGACCACCTCGCGCGTCATCGGGCTCTCCGTCACGGGACCTGATCCAGACACCGCCGCCGACATCGCCAACGGCATGGTGGAGAACGTCTCCGAGATCGCGCGCGAGGTCATGAGCGTGGAGTCGGTCAACGCCATCGACGAGGCCGTCGCGCCCACCGAGCCCAGCGGCCCCAACCGGCCGCTCTACGTGGCCGTGGCGCTCCTGGCCGGGCTCTTCCTCGCCGTGGCCGTCGTGGTGATGGCCGACATGCTCAACACCAAGGTGAGGAGCGAGGAGGAGGTCGAGGACCTTCTCGGCATCCCCGTGATCGGCAGGGTCCCCGTCATGAGGGGAGGGATGTAGCGTGCCCGGAAGAAGACGAGTCGTGGCGGACCGCGCCATCGCGCAGGACGCCATCAAGACCCTCGTGGCAAACATCCGCTTCGCCTCGGTGGACAGCCCCGTGAGGACCATCGCGGTCACGTCGTCCATCCCCAACGAGGGAAAGACCACCATCTCCGTGTCGCTCGCCCGTGCGCTGGCGTCCGGCGGCAAGGACGTGCTCATCGTGGAGTGTGACACGCGCCATCGCTGCCTCTCCTCGGTCCTGGGCGTGCATCCGCAGGGAGGTCTCTATGCCGTGCTTGCGGGGCAGGCTGGGCTTGAGGAGGTCGCAATCCCCACGCAGACGCGAGGCCTGGGCTTTCTCGACTGCGAGCCGCGCATCCCCAACCCGGCGGACCTCTTCGCCTCGCGGCGCTTCCGGCAGCTGGCGCACCAGCTTCGCAGGGAGTACGACTACGTGATCTTTGACACGCCGCCGCTCTCGGCCTTCGTGGACGGGGCCATCGTGGGTTCGGTCGTGGACGCGACGCTTCTGGTGGTGCGGGAGAACTTCGTGAGAAGGGACGCCCTCGTGGCGGCCCACGAGCAGCTCAGGAAGGCGTCGGCGCACGTCATCGGCACGGTGCTCAACTGCTGCGAGCGCGAGAAGAGCGAGTACTACTACAGCTACTACGCCAAGGGAGAGGGATCGGCGCAGCGTCGCGATCACGCGAACGAGCTGCAGGGGGAGGCGTCCGACGCGCCTGCTGACGGGCCCGTGGTCGCGCCGAGGGTCGTCCCCGTGCG
>CAZUOD010000137.1:0-1574 GCA_964621975.1 uncultured Atopobium sp. | reverse complement strand
CCCCGTGCGGCCCCCGGCTGCCGGGCACGTTCCTCCGAGCAGCACGGCGCAGTTCCTCGCCGGCACGCAGTACGTGGCGAGAGACCTTGAGGACGAGTGACGGTGCGAGGGACGCCCGGGGACACGGAAAGGGGGTCGGACCACGTGAGGGACATGCACTGCCATATCCTGCCCTGCGTCGATGACGGCGCGCGCGATATGGGGGAGAGCCTCGCCATGCTGGAGGCGGCACGCTCCGCCGGCGTGACGAGCATCGTGTGCACGCCCCACTGTCGCGACCCCTACTTCGACTACGAGGCCATGTGGGATGCGTTCCGGGCGCTGCAGGAGCAAGCGGGGGGCCTTTCGCTCTCGATGGGCTTTGAGGTGGCGCACGCCAAGCTCCGCGAGCTCGGCGTGGGAAGGTGGGCGCGCAGGCTCGCCTTCGACGGGTCGGACGAGTTCCTCCTGGAGCTTGACGCCGGGTGCTCGGAGGCTGACTTCGTGAGCTACGAGCGCACGATCTTCGAGCTGCAGGGGATGGGCTACGTGGTGATCGTGGCGCACCCCGAGCGCTACCGCGCCGTGCAGCGGGACCTCGGGCTGGCCGAGCGGCTGGTGGACATGGGATGTGAGCTCCAAGCCTCGGCGGACTTCATGGCCGGGGGACGGCTGGGGCGCGAACGCAGGCCTGCGCTCAGGATGCTCAGGCGGGGCCTCTACCGCCATCTTGCGAGCGACGCCCACCGTCCGGAGCACTACGCCCATCTCGAGCGCGCCTGCCGCGAGTTTCGCGTGAGGGGAGCGCACATGAGGGTGTGAGAGACGGTTCTGGTCCCTTGCCGTGGGCGCACTTCTTGTCCGGTTAGGAAGTGTGTCTACGGCAGGAGACCGGCAGCGTGCCGGAAGCTCCTGCGCGCATATCCAGATGACCGCCAATCGTCGCCGAGGGCGCGTTGCCGAGGGTCCTTTGGGAATGAATACGTTCGCCTTTCTCGAAGCGTGTCATATGGGCCAAGCAATCATTGCCGGCCCATGTGCACCGGCATGCCGTGAGCCAGGCGTCTCCAAGGGCGGAGGTGGCCATGGCCACATATGTTATGCAGGTCGTGGGCGGCAAGGAACGCCATCTGCGCGACCTGGTGAAGAATCTTTTGGGTGACATCATCGATGAGTGCTACGTCCCCGTGAGGGTGACTCCCCAGCACAGGGACGGGCAGTGGGTCGGGGTCAGGGAGACGCTGTTTCCCGGATACCTGTTCGTGGAGACATATGACATTCAACGAGTATCGGAGCGCTTGGCGCGCGTTCCGGCGTTCACGCGCCTTCTGGGAAAGAGCGACGAGAGAATCATTCCCCTCAATGAGAACGAGGTCACGTGGCTTACGGCGCTCATGGAGCCCCTTTCCAAGGTGGTCGAGATGAGCGTGGGCGTGATCGAGGGAGACCGGGTCGTGGTGACAGACGGCCCGCTCAAGGGACGCGAGGCACTGATACGCAGGGTCGACCGGCACAAGCGGCTGGCCTTTCTGGACATGCGCATGTTCGGCAGGGTCAAGACGATAAAGGTTGGTCTGGAGATTGTCAGAAAGAAC
>CAZUOD010000136.1:0-3359 GCA_964621975.1 uncultured Atopobium sp. | reverse complement strand
ACGACCGGCACAGGGCAACCGACCGTTGCTTGTCCGCGCGACGGTGCCTCTCATACGATGGGCCCACGCTCATCCCGACCGAGGAGGACCCCATGCCCATGAAGGACACCATCGCCGCCATCCGCCGCGAGGCCGACATCACGCAGGATGAGATGGCCCGCAAGCTCTACGTCACGCGTCAGGCCGTGAGCCGGTGGGAGACCGGCGAGACATCGCCCGGCATCGACATGGTCAAGCTCATCTGCGTCACCTTCGGCGTGCCGCTCGAGCGCTTCTTCGACATGCCGATGGACTACTACTGCCAGTGCTGCTCCATGCCCATCCCCGACCCAGAGCTCCGCGGCACCGAGGAGGACGGCTCGCCGAGCGAGAGCTACTGCCGCCACTGCTACGATCACGGCGACTTCACCGCCAAGGACGTGACGATGGACGAGTTCATCGAGGCCACAGCCCAGATTGAGGCCGACGCGATGGGCGTCTCGCGCGAGGAGGCGGTCTCGCTCATGGCCACGCTGCTGCCGCACCTCAAGCGCTGGCGCAGCGAGAGGAGCGCGGAGTAGCCCTCCTGTCGGCGCGGACCTGTCAAAAGGGGCCTGCCCCCTTTTGGAGGCTACAATGGGACCAGCGCGTACACGTCCCGAGAGAATCAGGATCGCCATGAGACAGTGCATGGATGCCGACAACCTTCACCGCCGCCTGCACAAGGTCGAGGGGCAGATCCGTGCCATCGACCGCATGGTCGACGAGGACGTCTCCTGCGAGGACATCCTCTCGCAGATCAACGCCGCCAAGTCCGCGCTGCACCGGGTGGGCCAGGTGGTGCTCGAGGGACACATCAAGCACTGCGTCCGCGACGGCATCGAGCACGGTGACGCCGACAAGACCATCGCTGACTTCACCAAGGCCGTCGAGCGCTTCGCCAACATGAACTGACGCCGCTGATTCCCTTCCCTTGACGGATCTCTCCTCCTCCCATATACCTATAGGGGTATTGGTTCATTGAACCCGAGGCCATGCGCCAGCGTGCAGAAGGAGGCAGACGATGATTGAGTTCGTCAAGCGCTTGATGGAGCTCGGCGGCGTCAGGCGCGACATCGCGTTTCTCGCCATCTCCGCCGTGGCCCTCGTGCTGAGCATCGCCGGCGTGGAGCCGCTGCCCTTCCCCGTGGCGTGGGTCGCCATCGTGCTCTGCGGCGTGCCCATCATCGCCGAGGCCGTCATCGGGCTCGTCACGGAGCTCGACATCACCGCAGACGTGCTCGTCTCGCTCGCGCTCATCGCCTCCGTGGCCATCGACGAGACCTTCGCCGCCGGGGAGGTCGCCTTCATCATGCAGCTCGGTGCCCTGCTCGAGGAGCTCACGGTCGCGCGGGCCCGCGCCGGCATCGAGCGGCTCGTCCATCTCACGCCGCGCACCGCCCGCATCGTGGACGGCACGGGCGCGGGCGAGGGCGAGCGGGTCGTGCCGGCCGAGCAGGTCCCCGTGGGCGCGACCGTGCGCGTGCTGCCCGGCGAGACCATCCCCGTGGACGGCATCGTGCTCTCCGGCGAGACCTCCGTCGACCAGGCCATCATGACCGGCGAGAGCCTGCCCGAGGACAAGGGCCCGGGAGATGCGGTCTCCTCCGGCACCACCAACCAGTACGGCTCCATCGACGTGCGCGCCGAGCGTGTGGGCGAGGACTCCTCCATCCAGCGCATGGTGCGTCTCGTGCAGTCCGCCGACGCGAGCAAGGCCAAGATCGTGGGCCTCGCCGACCGCTGGGCCGTGTGGGTCGTCATCATCGCGCTCGTGGCGGCGGCAGCGACCTGGGCCGTCACAGGTGAGATCATCCGCGCCGTGACCATCCTCGTGGTCTTCTGCCCGTGCGCGCTCGTGCTGGCGACGCCCACCGCCATCATGGCCGCCATCGGCAACGCGAGCAAGCACGGCTTTCTCGTCCGCGAGGGGGACGCCCTCGAGCGCCTGGCCCAGGTCACGCGCGTGACCTTTGACAAGACGGGCACGCTCACGCACGGCAAGCCGCGCGTGGTGGCGGTGGTGCCGCTCACGGGCGCAGGCCTCTCGGCAGACGAGCTGCTGGACCTCACCGCGGCGGCGGAGCGCAGAAGCGAGCACCCGCTCGGCCAGGCCATCGTCTCCGACTGGAGGGAGCGTGCGGAGAGGGACGCGCCGGCGGCGGAGCCCACCTCGTTCTCCATGCTCCCGGGCCGCGGGGTGAGCGCCGTCGTGGGAGGCTCCGACGTCCTCGCGGGAAACGAGCACCTGCTCGAGGAGCGCGGGGTGGAGGTCCCGCGCGAGCTTGCCGAGGCGGCCGCGGCGCAGCGGGCCCGCGGCGCGACCGTGGTGCTGGTGGCGACGGACGGGCGAGCGGTCGGCCTGGTGGCGCTTGCGGACACGCTGCGCGAGAGCGCGGCGGCGACGGTGCGCGCCGTGGGCGAGGCGGGCGCCGAGTGCGTGCTTCTCACCGGGGACCACGCCGCGGCGGCTGCCCACGTGGCCTCTGAGCTTGGGGTGACCACCTACCGTGCGGAATGTCTGCCCGAGGACAAGCTCGCGTGGATCGAGGCCTCCGAGCAGGCCGGCCAGCCCGTGTGCATGGTGGGCGACGGCATCAACGACGCGCCGGCCCTGCGCCGCGCGCTCGTGGGCATAGCCATGGGCGGCATCGGCAGCGACATCGCCGTGGACGCCGCCGACATCGCCCTCGTGAGCGATGACATCTCGGAGCTGCCGCACCTCCTGCGCCTCTCCCGGCGCATGATGCGCACCATCAAGATCAACCTGACCCTCTCGATGACGCTCAACTTCGTGGCCATAGCGCTCGCCATCATGGGCGTGCTCAACCCCGTGGCGGGCGCGCTCGTGCACAACGCGGGCTCGGTGGTCGTGATCGTGAACTCGGCGCTGCTGCTCAGCTGGCACCGGCGCGCGGGGCGCATGGGGGCCTCGCGCTAGAGGGACACGTTGCCAAACTCGGAGAGCCGCAGCCCCGGGTTGTGCTCGAGCGCCCACTCCACGTTCCAGGGGGCGCGGAAGAGCAGCAGGCGGTTGCCGCGCATGTCCTCCACGCGCAGGGTGTCGCGCGTGAGGTCGAGCGCGCGCACGTCCAGCTCGTCGGGCGCGTTCCCGATCCAGCGGACGTCGGTGTAGGAGAGCGGCTCGCGGCGCACCTCCACGTGATACTCGCTCCTGAGCCGCTGCTCGAGCACCTCGAACTGCAGCACGCCCACCACGCCCACGATCACGCTCTCCATGCCCGAGCCCAGCTCGCGGAAGATCTGGATCGCGCCCTCCTGGGCCAGCTCCTCCATGCCCTTCACGAACTGCTTGCGCTTGAGCGTGTCCACCTGGGAGA
>CAZUOD010000135.1:0-3360 GCA_964621975.1 uncultured Atopobium sp. | reverse complement strand
GTCGTTGAGCTTGGTCGAGGTGCCGTGGGCGTTGATGTAGAGCCCCTCCTCGGGCCTCACGCCGCCCTCCTCGACCGCGAGCCTGATGGCGCGGGCGATGCCGCTCGCCTCGGGGTCGGGGCTCGTGACGTGGTAGCCGTCGTCCGTGTTGCCGTAGCCCACGACCTCGGCGTAGATGTGGGCCCCGCGCGCCACGGCGTGCTCCCACTCCTCGAGCACGAGCACGCAGGCGCCCTCGCCCATGACGAAGCCGTCACGGTCGGCGTCGAAGGGGCGGCACGCCGTGGCGGGATCGGGGTTGTTGGTGAGCGCGCGGCAGGTCATGAAGCCGGCGATGGCCTCGGGCATGATGGCGGCCTCGGAGCCGCCGGCCAGGATGGCGTCGGCGTAGCCGTGCTTGACCGCGCGGAAGGCCTCGCCGATCGCGTGGGCGGAGGTGGCGCAGGCGGTGACCACGGGAAGCGTGGGGCCAAGGGCCTTGTGCCGGATGGCGATGTTTCCCGTGGCCATGTTCGCGATCATCATCGTGATCATGAAGGGAGAGGCCCTCCTGGGCCCGCGGGCCGCGATGGTGTGGACGTTGTCCACGGTGGTGTTCATGCCGCCCACGCCCGACCCCACGTACACGCCGAGCCTCTCGTGGTCGATGGCGCCCTCGGCGTCGAGCCCGGAGTCGGCCATGGCCTCGTCAGCCGCCACGAGCGCGTACTGGGCGAAGAGGTCCAGGTGGGCCGCCTGCTGCCGGCCGAGGAGCGCGGCGCCGTCGAAGTCCTTGACCTCCGCGGCCACCTTCACCTTGAAGGCGTCGGTATCGAAGTGGGTGATCGGCCCGATGCCGCACTCCCCGCGCAGCATGGCCTCCCACGTCTGCCTGGCGGTGTTGGCGAGCGGGGTCACGGCGCCGAGGCCGGTGATTGCTACCCTGTGTTCCATCTCAAAGCTCCAAACTGCTGGCACGTGAGGGTGGCTGCCCCCGCGTGCTACATGTCCATCCCGCCGTCGACGCGGATGACCTCGCCGGTGATGTAGGAGGCCGCGTCGCTCACGAGGAAGCGCACGAGCGCGGCGACCTCGTCGGCCGTGGCCATGCGCCCGAGCGGGATCTGCCCGGCGTAGCTCTCGCGCACGCCCTCAGGGAGGGTCGCGGTCATGTCGGTCTCGACGAAGCCCGGGGCCACGGCGTTGACCGTGACGCCCCTGGGCGCGAGCTCGCGCGCCACGGACTTCGTGAGGCCCACGAGCCCTGCCTTGGAGGCCGCGTAGTTGGCCTGGCCGGCGTTGCCCATGAGGCCCACGATCGAGGCCATGTTCACGATGCGGCCGCCGCGCTGACGCATGAGGGAGCGGGCGAGGGCACGTGTGGTGTGGAAGGCGCCCTTGAGGTTGACGTCGACCACGCGGGAGAAGTCCTCGTCGCTCATGCGCACGAGCAGGCCGTCGCGCGTGACGCCGGCGTTGTTCACGAGGGCCCAGACGCTGCCGAAGTCGGCGAGGACCTCGTCGACCGTGGCCTTGGTCGCCGCGGGGTCGGAGACGTCGCAGCGATACGCGCGCGCCGTGGCGCCCGCGGCCTCGCAGGCCTCGACGGCCTGCTGCG
Source organism: uncultured Atopobium sp. (assembly GCA_964621975.1). GTDB lineage: Bacteria > Actinomycetota > Coriobacteriia > Coriobacteriales > Atopobiaceae > Thermophilibacter. The sequence continues at coordinate 1,763 of CAZUOD010000135.1, read as the reverse complement.
CGGCGACCTCGTTGCCCGCGTAGACGAGGGCGACGTCGAACCCGTCCGCGGAGAGCCCCTCAGCGATGGCGCGGCCGATGCCGCGCGAGGCGCCCGTGACGAGGGCGACGCGACGGGAAGGGTCACGCTCGATGGTGCCGGTCTTCTCGGCCATCTCAGTCCTCCTTGCCAGAGAGCTCGGCGAGGACCGCCCCGAGCTGCTCGACGGTCTCGCAGGGCAGGGCGGTCACGCCCTCGAGGGTGCGCCCCACGAGACCCGTGAGGGTCTTCCCCGGGCCCACCTCGATGAAGGTGTCCACGCCCATGGAGGCCATGAGCCTCAGGGTGCGGACCCACTGCACGGGGTTCGCCACCTGGGAGGAGAGGAGCGCGGCGCGCTCGGCGGCGTCGGCGGGGTAGGGCGCCGCCGTGCGGTTGGCTATCACGGGCACGCGCGGCTCGGCCGGGGCATGGCCGTCCGCGAGGTACTCGGCGAGTCCCCGCTCGGCCTGCGCCATGAGCGGGCTGTGGAAGGCGCCCGAGACGGCCACCCTCATCGCGCGGCCGCCGGCCTCCCTCACGAGCGCGTCCAGGCGCTCGCAGGCCTCGGCCGTGCCCGCCACGACGGTCTGGAGCGGGCTGTTGTAGTTGACGGGCCAGGCGTCCCCCGCCTCGGCGGCCAGGCGCTCCACGGTGGGGGCGTCGAGCTTCACCACGGCCCGCATGGCGCCGGGGTTCTTCTCGGCGGCGTCGGCCATGAGCTCGGCGCGGCGGCACACGAGCTCGAAGCCCTGCTCGTCGGTGTAGGCGCCGGCGAACGTGAGCGCGGCGACCTCGCCGAGCGAGAAGCCCGCCACCACGTCCGGCTCGACGCCGTGCGCCGCCAGCGCGCGGGCGCAGGCGAGGTCGGCGGCGAGCATGCAGGGCTGCGTGTTGGCCGTCTGGGAGAGCTCCTCCTTGGTGCCGTTGAGGCACTGCTCCGAGGTGCCGGGCCTCACGGCGTCCGCGACGTCGAAGACGGCCCTCGCCGCGGGCTCGGCGGCGATGAGGTCCGCGCACATGCCGGGGTGCTGAGCGCCCTGGCCGGCGAAGAGCAGCGCTACCTTACCCATTGCGTGGCCCCCGCCAGGACCTTCTCGGCGCCCTCCACGAGGTCGTCCACGATCTCGAGGGCGCTCTGGCGCTCCTTGACCATGCCGGCGATCTGGCCGCACAGGAAGCTGCCGTTCTCGTAGTCGCCCTCCTTGGCCGCCTTGCGCAGCGCGCCGGTGCCGAGGGCGTTGAGGTCCTCGGGGGAGGCCCCCGCGGACTCCATCTGGAAGTACCTGTTGGAGAAGGGGCTCTTGAGCGCGCGGACAGGGTGTCCGGTGGAGCGGCCCGTCGCGCGCGTCGCGATGTCGTTGGCCTTGAGGACCATGTCCTTGTACTGGTCGGACACGGTGCACTCGTCGGCCACGAGGAAGCGCGTCCCCACCTGGACGCCCACGGCCCCGAGCATGAGGGCCGCGGCCACGCCACGGCCGTCGGCGATGCCGCCGGCGGCGATCACGGGGATGTCCACCGCGTCGACGACCTGCGGGACGAGCGCCATGGTGGTCGTCTCGCCGATGTGGCCGCCGGACTCGGTGCCCTCGGCGACCACGGCCACGGCACCGGCGCGCTGCACGAGCTTGGCCATGGCCACGGAGGCGACGACGGGCACCACCTTGATGCCGGCGGCGTTCCAGGCCTTCATGTACTTGGTCGGGTTGCCGGCACCCGTGACCACCACGGGAACGTGCCCG
>CAZUOD010000134.1:0-3372 GCA_964621975.1 uncultured Atopobium sp. | reverse complement strand
AGGTCACGCTCGTGGGCGTCATCAACGCGGACACCATGCTCAAGCTGCCCGACTTTCGCGCCGCCGAGCGCACCTACGACCTTCTGGAGCAGGTGGCGGGCCGCGCCGGCAGGGGAGGGGCGGGAGGCGAGGTCATCGTGCAGACCTACTGGGCCTCGCACCCGGCCATACGCGCCGTGGCCGCCCACGACCGCGCGACCTTCCTCGAGCCTGAGCTCGCCGAGCGCGCCGAGGCGCACTACCCGCCCTTTGCGCGCCTCGCCAACGTCATCTGCTGGGGTCGCTCGGCCCCCGACGTGCGCGCCGCCACGGACGAGCTCGCCCGTGCCCTGCGAGCGCGCACGGCCGGCGCGCCCGGCTGGGAGGTGCTGGGACCGGCCGACTGCGTCAAGGCTCGCGTGAGGGACCGGTCCCGGCGCCACGTGATGGTGAAGGCCCCGCTCGACGCCGACCTCGGCCCGCTCGTCTCCTCGTGCGTGGCCTCCCTCGGCCGGCGCGCGGGTATTAACATTGCAGTGGACATAGACCCTCACGACCTGATGTGACGCCGCCGCGCCCGGCAGCCGCCGGCACGTCGGCACGAAGGAGGAACATGAACGAGCTCAGAGAGATCGTCCTCTCTCCCGACCCGCGCCTCTCCCAGGAGTGCGCGCCCATAGACGAGATAGACGACGAGGTCCGCGCGCTGGCCAAGCGCATGCTCAAGGTCATGTACGCGGCCGAGGGCTGCGGGCTGGCGGGCCCGCAGGTGGGCGAGATGCGCCAGATCGTGGTCATCGACGTGGACTACGCGGGCAAGGGCAGCAGGAAGAATCCCTACGTGCTCATAAACCCCAAGGTCATCGTCGCGGACGGTCCCGAGAAGGAGGGGCCGGAGGGGTGCCTCTCGTTCCCGGGCGTGAGCGTTCAGGTGAGCCGTCCCTCGCACGTGGTGGTGCAGGCGAGAAACCTCGACGGCGACCTCATGCAGTACGAGGCCGAGGGCAACCTCATGGCCGTGTGCCTGCAGCACGAGATCGACCACGTGCACGGCATCACGATGTTCGACCACCTCACGCCGATGCGCCGCGCCGAGGCCCAGCGCGACTACGAGGCGGCCCTCGCCGCGGGCGCGCGCCCCGGCGAGACCTCGGTGGAGTAGGGGGCGGCCATGCGCGTGGTCTTCATGGGGACGCCGGGCTTCTCGGTGCCCTCGCTCGAGGCGCTGGCGGTGCGCCACGAGGTCCCGCTCGTGGTGACGCGCCCGGACGCCGTGCGCGGCCGCGGCCGTGCGCTCGTGCCCTCGCCGGTCAAGGCGCGCGCGGCCGAGCTCGGGCTGGGGGTGCTGGAGGCGGGCCGCATGACGCCCGAGGCCATGGACGCCGTGCGCGCCGCTGCCCCCGACGTCATCTGCGTGGTGGCCTTCGGGTGCATCCTGCCCGACGAGCTGCTCGCGGTCGCGCCGCTCGGCGCGGTGAACGTGCACGCGTCGCTCCTGCCGCGCTGGCGCGGGGCGGCCCCGATCCAGCGCGCGATCCTCGCCGGTGACGCCGAGACGGGCGTCTCCATCATGCGCGTGGCCCACGAGCTCGACGCCGGGGCGTGGTGCCGCCAGGCCCGCGTGCCGGTGGGCGAGCGGGACGCCGACGAGCTCTCGGCCGAGCTGGCGGGGCTCGGGGCGGCCGAGCTCACGGCCGCGCTCGACGAGCTGGCGGCGGGCACGGCCACGTGGCACGAGCAGGACGAGGCGCTCGTGACGCTGGCGCCCAAGCTGACCAAGGCCGAGATGCGCCTCTCGCCCGAGGAGCCGGCCGAGGCGCTGGCCCGCCGCGTGCGCGCCTCGGGTGACACCGCGCCGGCGCGCTGCCGCGTGGCCGGGCGCGGCGTGCGCGTGCGGGCGGCGCGCGTGGCCGAGGGTCCCGTGGCCCAGGGCGCGGTCGAGGTCGCGCGCGGGCGGGTGCTCCTGGGGTGCGCGGGGAGGACCGCGCTCGAGGTCCTGCGCGTGCGGCCGGACGGCAAGCGCGAGATGGACGCCGCCGCGTGGGCCGCGGGCCTGCGCGGCGCGACCACCTGGGAGCGTGCCTAGGTGGCGCGCGCCACGCCTGCGAGACGGGCAGCCCTGGCGCTCCTCTCCGAGCGACGGCGCCGAGGGGCCCGGGCGCGTGACCTTCTCCGCGGCTCGCGCGAGCTCTCGGCGCTTCCCGAGCGCGAGCGGGCGCTCGCGACGCGGCTCGTCCTGGGGACGGTCGCCGCGCAGGGGGAGCTCGACCGGCTGCTGGACGCGCGCCTCTCGGGGCGCGCCCATCTCGAGCCGCGGGTGCGAGACGCCCTTCGGCTCGCCACGTTCGAGGCGCTCTACCTCGAGACGGCCGACGCCGCGTGCGTGAGCCAGGGCGTGGAGCTCGTGCGCGGCGTGGCCCCGCGGGCGGCGGGCCTTGCCAACGCCGTGCTGCGCCGCGTGGTCGCCGAGGCCGCGCCCGCGCTCGCCGCCGCGCGCGCGAGGGTGGCGACGGGGGACTTCGGTGCGTCCGAGCTGGCCCGCGTCGGCGCCCTGCCCGAGTGGCTCTGCGAGCGGGCGCTGGCCTCGCTCGGGCCCGGGCGCGCGGCGTCCTGGGCCGGGCGCGCCCTCGGGCCGGCGGGCGCATGGGTGGCCGCGAACCGCGCGCTCGTCTCGCCGGGGGAAGCGCTCGCGCTCCTCTCCGAGGCGGGCTGCGAGCCCGCGGAGGGACCGCTGCCGGGAAGCCTCTCGCTCGGGCGACCTGCGCGGCTCGCGCCCTCGGGGCTCGTGGGGTCCGCGCGCGTGCTGCCGTGCGACCTCGCCGCGCAGGAGGTCGCGCTCGCGGCTGCGCCCGCGCCCGGCGAGCGCGTGCTCGAGGTGGGGCAGGGCCGCGGCACCAAGACGCTGCTCCTGGAGGGGGCGGCGCTTGCCAGCGGGGGCGCGTGCGATGTCGTTGCGGTGGAGGTCGACGCCGCGAGGTCGGCCGTGGCTCGCCGGCGGGTCGAGGCCTCGGGGCTCGGCGGCCACGTCCGCTGCCTCGTTGCCGACGCCCGGGACCTTGACGGGTCTGTCGGCACGTTCGACCTGGTGTTTGTTGACGCGCCGTGCACGGGCGCGGGCACGCTCGCGCGCCATCCCGAGATCGCGTGGTCGCTCTCGGAGGACGGCGTGCGCGATCTGGCGGCGCTCCAGGGCGAGCTTCTCGCGGCCGCCTCGGCGCGCGTGGGCCCGCGCGGCCGGCTCGTGTACGCCACCTGCTCGATGCTTGCCGAGGAGGACGAGGGCGTCCTGCGCGCGTTTCTCGCCAGCGAGGCCGGTGCGGGCTTTGAGGTCGTGCGGGAGGGTCGGACGGACCTGCCTCAGGCGGACACCCACTTCCACGCCGAGCTTCGACG
>CAZUOD010000133.1:0-3426 GCA_964621975.1 uncultured Atopobium sp. | reverse complement strand
CACCTCCCGGAGCATCAGCGACCCCCCCCCGCGCCTTCGCGGGGGATACCTCACTCTGTCTGCTTGACAATTCCAAGCCCAACCTTCGTCGTGACACGCCTTCCGCATATCTCGAACTCCAAGAAGGCCAGGCTCTTGTGACGATTCACTTTCTTGATCAGCGCCTCGTGTCCCACGAGCGGACCGGACGTCACCACCACGCGGCTGCCCTCCATCACGCCCACGGACATTGGCACGGTCCGGTGGCCCTTCTCGGTGAAGGCCCCTATCCACGCCTGGTCCTCCTCGCGCAGGGGAACGAACGTCTCTCCCATGCTGAGGAGCCGCGAGAACTCCGGGATGTGCCGCAGCACCTCCGAGAGCCCCTCCGGGTCATCGCTCACGGCTATGAGGTAGCCGGGAAGCAGCGGCTTCTCTACGCTCACCCACTCCCCATGCACCTTTGCCTCGGTGGCAAAGCGCGGCGAGAAGCACTCCTCCACCATCCCCTCGGGCGCGACGCGCTCGATGAGTTGGCACATCGTTTCTTCCTTGCCGGTAGCAACCTGAATCACATACCACCTGCTGCGACCACGCGGACTTTGCACTCCGCTCACGGACCGCTCCTCTCAAGACAGCCGCAGGCCCGCGAGAGACCCCAGCAAGACCACGCAAGAACGACGTGGAGAGACGTATTCGTTCTCCTACACCCCTGAGACCTGCGCCCGGCACGGTTCCCAGCGGAGCAAGATATGTGTGCAGATGCTCTCGGCTCTCTGCCGGTCCTCTGCCATGAGGGCGCCCTCGGTCAGGTCGCGCCCGCGCACGCCCTCATGGCAAAAGGCCGTCTTCCTCGGCTCACACCCTCATGTGCGCCCCCCTCACGGGATAGTCACGCACGGCGACGCGCAGGTACTCGTAGTGCTCGGGGCGGTGTGCGTCGCTCGCGATGTAGCGGTAGAGCAGCTGGTCGAACATCTTCTTTGCGGGACGCCGCTCCTTGCCCATGCGCCCCCCCGCCACGAAGTCCGCCGAGGCCTGGAGCTTGCAGTGAGACTGCAGGAGGCGCACGGCGAGGTCGGTGTTTCTCTGGACGGCCCTATAACGCTCCGGATGGGCAATGATCACGTCATAGCCCATCCCCTGCAACTCGTAGATCGTGCGCTCGTAGTCCTCGAAGTCGGCCTCCGAGCAGTGCGTGTCAAGCTCCAAGAGGAACTCAGTACCTCCGTCAAAGGCCAGGCGCGGGGCCCACTCCTCCACGCCGAGCTCCATGAGCTTGGTGTGCGCCACCTCAAAGCCCATCCGCACGGGAAAGCCGCCCGCGTGTGCCTGGAAGTCACGAAACGCCTCCCACATGGCCTCGTAGTCGAAGTAGGGATCGCGACAGTGCGGCGTGCACACCATGCTCGTCACGCCGGCGCTCCGGGCGGCCTCGAGCATCTCGAGGCTCTCCACCATGTCACGCGCGCCGTCATCGACGCCCGGCAGGATGTGGCAGTGCATGTCCCTCACACTCAAGACCCCCTTTCACGTCCTCGTGGCCTCCCGTTAGACGGGCGGCATACACCGCCCGCGCCCCCGGCTCCTGTGACGAACCTGTGCTAGTCCTCCGTGTAGGTGCGTGGCCGATAGCTGGTCCCCGTAAGGAACTGCGCCGTGGAGCTCGGCGAGACGCGCTCCTTCGTGGGGATGGGCCTGAGACCGGACACGGGCGCCGAGGATCCCGTCGAGCTCGTGGCCGCCGCGACCTTGGGCGCCCTCGTGGCCGCACGCTTGGCGCTTGTCCCGCCCGTCGAGACCGAGCTGCCCTCAGGGGCCGCAACCACGCTCGGGCCGCTCTCGTGCCCGGAGCTGCGCTTGCCATCCTTGGCGTAGTAGCTGTAGTAGTAGTCGCTCTTCTCGTTCTCGCAGTAGTTGAGCACCACGCCAATCACGTTGGCCCCCGCCTTCTGGAGCTGCGCGTAGGAGGCAGTGAGCTCGTCGCGCTTGACGAAGTTCTGCCGCGCCACGAGAAGCGTCGCATCGACGGCGGTGGAGAGCACGGCCGCGTCGACGAAGGCCGACAGCGGCGGTGTGTCAAAGACCACGAAGTCGTACCTGCCCCGCAGGTCCCGGGCAAAGTGCTGGAAGCGCTTGGACGAGAGGATGTCGACGGGGTTGGGGATGTGCGGCTCGCAGTCGAGGAAGTACATCCCGCGCGTGGAGGTCTCCACCACGGCGTCCGCCAGGTCGACAGCACCGGAGAGCACCGAGTAGATCCCGGTGCGCGCATGGATGGTCATCATGTTGGCGATGGAGCGCCGGCGCATGTCGCACTCGACCAGAAGGACGCTCTGACCGCCCGTAGCAATGGCCTGCGCCAGCGCGATGGCGATGGTCGACTTGCCCTCGTTGGGCACGGACGACGTGATGGCGAGCGTCTGGACGGGGTTGTCGACCGAGGCAAAGCGGATGTTGGTCGCAAGCGTCTTGATGGCGTTCTGCATGAAGACGCGTTCGTTGTTCTCCTTGGCCATTCTAGCGCGCTCCCTTCATGGCCGGAATGCGTCCGATCACGGGAACGCCCAGCAGCTCCTCGACCTCGTCCTGACTCCGGACCTTGGTGTTGAGCATGTCACCCATGACCACGATGGCAACGGCGAGGAAGAGTCCCGCGAGAAACGCCACAGCCGCGTAGAGCGGCCGGTTGGGACCGCTCGGATTGGTCGGGGCCGTGGCCTGATCAATCACATTGACCGCCTCGACGCCCATGACCTCGACGGCGATCTCGGCGACGTTTTGCACCATGGCGTTTGCCACCGCGGCAGCACCCTCGGCGCTGGTGCCGGTGACCGAGAGCGTGATGACGCGCGAGGTGGTCGCGCTGGAGACGCTCACGCTGTAGTCATCGAGATCGTCAAGGCCCAGGTCCTCGGCGGTGCTCGTGATGGCGCGGTCGGACTCGAGGAGCGTGGCCACGTCGTTTGCCACCATCTGGGACGCCGAGAGGTCCGTCGAGAGCGAGGTCGAGCTGCTCTCGTTGCTGGAGAGGACGTACATGCTGGTCGAGGCGGTGTAGGTGTCACCCATGAAAATGATGCTGTAGAGACCCATCGCGAGCGCGCAGACGACCGGTAGCGCGATGACAAGCCCTAGGTGTTTCTTCAGTAGACTGAGTAGTTCAAGGAGGGTCATCTGGCCCCGTTCTCCTTTCAACGCAACCTGCTCGTCAGAGTGTCAAGGGGATGCCGTCGGCAGTACTTACACCCCCCTATATCTTTTTCGCTACACAGGATAGCTGTTTTGAAAGTCCGACGCAGCAGAGAGGAGCCAAAAAGATGCCTAGGGACTATTTATTTCATTTATTAACTTGCCAGGGAACGCAGGGCCACGCGCGGGAAACGGGCCCGCAAGCACGCCGAAGCCCTCATGCGCACATCAGCCCCGACCACCCGTCAGGAACTG
>CAZUOD010000132.1:0-3445 GCA_964621975.1 uncultured Atopobium sp. | reverse complement strand
AGTGCGGCATCCACTCCGGCGACTCCGCCTGCTGCTTCCCGCCCTTCTCGCTCTCCGACCGCCTCGTGAAGAAGGTCCGCGAGACCACCCGGCGCCTCGCGCTCTCCTGCCACATCCGGGGGCTCCTCAACGTCCAGTACGCCGTCCGTGACGAGCAGGTCTTCGTCATCGAGCTCAACCCGCGCGCGAGCCGCACGGTGCCGTTCTCGTCCAAGGCCACGGGCGTGCCGCTCGCCAAGTACGCCGCGCGCATCATGAGCGGCGAGAGGATCTCCGACCTCGAGCTGCCGCCCGAGGACACCGACCGCGGCCTCTACGCGGTCAAGGAGGCCGTCATGCCGTGGAGCCGCTTCCCGGGCGCAGACGTCCTCCTCGGCCCCGAGATGAAGTCGACCGGCGAGGTCATGGGCATCGACACCACCTTCCCGAAGGCCTACGCCAAGACGCGCGAGGCGATCGACTACGACATCCCGCAGTCGGGGACGGTCTTCGTCTCGGTGTGCGACTCCGACAAGCGCTCGGTGGCGCCGGTGGCGCTCTCGCTCGTGAACCTGGGCTATGACCTCGTGGCCACGCGCGGCACGGCCAAGACGCTCAGGGCGGCGGGCATCCCCTGCGACGTGGTGAAGCCCGTGAGCGAGGGGCACCCCAACATCATCGACATGATGATCGAGGGCAGGATCGCGTTTCTCATCAACACGCCGAAGGGGCACAGCTCCCGCGGCGACGGCATGATGATCCGCGGCGAGGCCGTGAGCCGCGGCATCGACATGGCGACCACGATGTCGGGCGCCGTGGCGCTCGTCCAGGCCATCGCCGCCCTGCGCGAGGGTCCGCTCGACGTCTACGCCCTCCAGGACCTGTAGGAGGGGACAGGCACACATCCGCAGGTCAGACCTGTCAAAACCGGAGCCGTCGGGCAGCCCGCCCGGCGGCTCCTTCCGAATCCCCACAGCGCATGGATCGGCACCCTGTCACAATGGCAGTCGAGACACGCGTCCCTGAAGGAGGTCCCATGGCAGCACCGCTCGCGCCCGGCTCGATCGTGGACACCCACACCCACACCCGCTTCTCCGACGGCGTGGGCACCTTCGAGGAGAACGTTCGCGCCGCGGCCGCCGCCGGGTGCGCGGTCATCGTCGCGACCGACCACCTCACGCTGCCGCCGGGCCCGATGGACCCGGCGGGGGAGGTGCAGGTGAGCGAGGCGTCGCTGCCCGAGCACCGCGCCGAGTGGGAGGCCGCGCGCGACGCGCACCCCGAGGTGGAGTGCGTCTACGGCTTCGAGTGCGACTGGTACGAGGGCTGCGAGGAGAACGTCGAGCGCTGGACCAAGGGCGCGACGGTCAGGCTCGGCTCGACGCACTGGCTCGGCACCGTCGAGGACGGCGCTTGGATCGACAGTGTCGATGACCTGCACATCTGGCGCGAGCTCGGGCCCGACGAGGTGTGGCGGCGCTATGTCGGCACGTGGTGTCGTGCCTGCGAGAGCCCGCTCGCCTTCGACACGATGGCCCACCCCGACCTGCCCATGCGCTTCTCGCGCGAGGGCTTTGCCGCCACGATCGACCTCGCGCCCCTCTGGGACGAGATGGCCGCCTGCGCCCATGACACCGGCCGGCGCGTGGAGCTCTCCACGGCAGGCTGGCGCAAGGGGGTGGGGGACTACTACCCCGCGCGCGGCCTGCTCGAGCGCTTCTTCCGCGCTGGCGTGCCCATCACCGTGGGCTCGGACGGGCACCGCCCCGAGGACATGTGCGACGGCATCCGCGGCGCCTACGCGCACGCCTGGGACGTGGGCTATCGCTCCGTCGAGGTGCCTCGCGCAGACGGGTCCTGGGAGGCCATGCCGCTCAGGTAGGCGCCCGCCGCAGCCTCCCGCGCGCCATCCGCCCGTCCCGCCCGCGTCTGTGAAAAGATGCGACAGCATATGGGTATCCTGTAGAAGTTTGCTACACTCATAAGGCTGTGCTAAGCGGGCGTGGCGGAACTGGTAGACGCGCTGGATTTAGGTTCCAGTGGGGGTGACCCCGTGAAGGTTCGAGTCCTTTCGCCCGCACCAGCGAGGAGCCGCACGCGGCGGGGAAGGGCCCGCCCGACACGAGACACTGGAGGAACGTTGAACATCACCGTCACCGCCGAGAAGCCCGTCGACGACAAGATGGCCGCCACGGTCACCATCCCTGCCGCCGACGTCGACGCCGCCATCTCCAAGACCTACAAGGACATCGCCAAGAAGTACAGCTTCCAGGGCTTTCGTCGCGGCCGCGCGCCGCGCCCGGTGATTGACGGCATCGTCGGCAGGGACTCCGTGCTGGCCCAGGCCACCAACGACCTCATCGGCGCCGCCGAGCCGCTCATGCTCGAGGAGCTCGACGTCACGCCCGTCGGCCGGGTGAGCTTCGGCGATGACCCGGCGCTCGCCGTCGAGGGCTCCGACTACGTCATCGAGGCCACCATCGGCGTGCGCCCCACCGCCGAGCTCGAGTCCTACGACGCCCCCGAGATCACCATGCCGCCCGAGGAGGCCACCGAGGCCGAGATCGACTGGCAGATCAACCAGCTGCTCTCCTACCAGGTGTCCTACGAGGACGTCGAGGAGGACCGCGAGGTCGCCGAGGGTGACGTCGTCTCCGTGGACGTCGAGAACGTCGAGGGCGCCTCGCACCTCGCCGGCTCCAACCGCATGCTCGCGCTCGACGGCCAGCAGGTCCAGCCCGAGCTCCAGGCCGGCATCGTCGGCATGAGGAAGGGCGAGACCAAGGAGGTCTCCTGGACCCGCGAGCACACCCACAAGGGCGAGTCCCACTCCCATGCCTTCACCGTCAAGGTGACGCTCAACGCCATCAAGCGCGCCGTGACCCCCGAGCTCGACGACGACGTCGCCAAGAAGTACGGCTACGACGACGTCGCCTCCTTCCGCGAGGCCGTCAAGGAGGAGATCGAGGGCGACAAGAGGAACAGCCTCCCCGGCCTCAAGGAGGACCGCGTGGTCGAGGCCATGGGTCGGGCACTCAAGCTCGAGACCGTGCCCGAGGCCTACCAGAACGAGATCTTCAACGAGCTCGCCTCCGAGTTCCTGGGGCAGCTCCAGCGCCAGAACATCTCGCTCGACATGTTCCTGCGCGCCCGCGGCATCAAGTCCGATGACTTCATGGCCGACCTGCGCCGCCAGGCCGAGGAGCGCGCCCGCCAGTCGATCGCGCTCGACGCCGTGGCCGCCAACCTCGGCCTCGAGGCCACGCCGGAGGACGTCCGCGCCGAGTTCGAGCGCGCTGGTGTCGATGACGTCGATGCCGGCATCGAGCAGTGGCGCTCCGAGGGTCGCCTGCCCGCGATCCGCGACTCCATCCGCCGCACCAAGGCCCTCGACTGGCTCGTCGAGAACGCCACGGTCACCATCGTCGACGAGGTGGCCGAGCGCGCCAAGGCCGCCGAGGCCGCA
>CAZUOD010000131.1:0-3446 GCA_964621975.1 uncultured Atopobium sp. | reverse complement strand
GAACGCCCGAGTGAGACCGTCTCGTAAATCCGAGACATTACTTGTATCATGGCCAGGCATAAGAAGCCATCGTCTGGGTGTTTCACGGAGGCAAGATGTCAGACTTGCTTGAGAGGGAGTTCAAGAGGGCCCGTCAGGCCTCCGTTGTCGGAGCGGTGGTCATGTATGCCATAGCGGCCCTCTCCTTGGCCATCCTGCTGCTCTACCTCCGCGCCTACCTCAAGATGGGAGCGGGCGATCCGCGGTACGCCAGCTGGTGGGCGCTGAGCATCACGGTCATCGCCCTCTTCCTTGTCGCCAACCTCCTCCTTGGGTGGTTCTTCTGGCACTTTGGCCGGGGACTGGCTCCCTTCGGGCAGAGGCAGTCCCTCAGGCTGCTCCTTGCCGCCCTCATCTTTGCGGTCAAGCTGGTCCTCGAGACCTTGGTCCCAGCATCCGGGCCAATCGAGACGGTCGCCGAGGGGGTGGCCATTGTCTCGCGACCGGGCTTTGATCTCGAGACGCTCACGATCGGCGCCTTTCTGCTCTGCCTTGCGCTGGTCGTCCGCTACGGAGACGCCCTGAAGAGGGACTCGGACAGCATCGCCTAGAACAGGCCCTGCCTCAGCCTGCCTCCCACCAGCCCTTTGTTTCGAACTTTGAAGATGCGCTGAAGATGTGCCCGAATCTCATCGTCTAGAATGAGGATGGTTCTTGATTTTCAGAAGAGGGAAGGTCCGATGCCCATCGTCATGCGACTCGATCGCGTCATGGCACAGAAGAAGATCTCGTCCGTCGAGCTTGCCGCTCTTGTCGGCACCTCTCCGGTAAACCTCTCGAACATCAAGAACGGCCACATCCGCGGCGTGCGGTTCTCCACCTTGGAGGCCCTCTGCCAGGTGCTCAACTGCAAGCCGGGAGACCTCATCGACTACGTGACCCCGGAGGAGCTCGCCGCCGAGCGCGCCCTCGGGGAGATTCGCGAGGGTGGGAGCGGCCGACCGAGGGCCTAGGCTCGTCCCACGGGACGACACGCCCGTCTCCCTGCGCAAGAATCGGGGACCTTGCAGGGTCGGGAGGCGCTCAGCCTCGGCAAGGCCCCAGATTGCTGCGCGGGCGGCCCCGCAACCCCCGACATTCTTGAGCGCGTCTCGGCAGATGCCCCGCAACGTCCCGCTTTCCTGCGCGCACCCACCGTCTCGCGGCGCATCCGCTACCCGCGGCGCATCCGGCGCCCGGCCCCCTGCGTCACGACGCCCCTTCCAGGGCCGGCTTCCCCGGCTCCTCGCCCCTGCCGCCCAGAAGCTCGCTCACGAGCACGGCGGCGAAGATGGTCCCAAAGCCCACGGCGAGGCGAGGCGTGACCACCTCCCCGTAGAAGGCCACGCTCGCCACCACGGCGAACACGCTCTCAAGCGAGAGCAGCAGGGAGGCCTGGGCCGGCGGCACGTGCGCCTGGCCCACGTTCTGCATGACCGTGCACACGCACGAGGAGAGCACCACCAGGTAGGCCAGGGAGGCCCACACGTCCGGGCTCTGGAAGGTCTCCGGCGCGGGCGGCTCCTCCAGCACGAGCGCGGTGGCGAGCGACAGGAGCGCGCCCGTCACGAGCTGCACCACCGTGAGGGTCATCACGTCATGCTCCTTGGAGAAGCGCGCCACGAGCACGATGTGGGCCGCAAAGAGGACGGCCCCCACGAGCGTCATCCAGTCGCCGCCGGACATGGCGAGCGAGAGGTCATCCCCCAGCGCCACGAGGCCCACGCCCACGATGGCGAGCACCGCCGCGACGAGGTTGGGCATCCCCGGCCGCGCGCGCGTGACGGCCCACGTGATGAAGGGGACCATCACGCAGTACGTGGCCGTGAGGAAGGCGTTCCTTCCCGGGGTGGTGTCGTCGAGCCCAAAGTTCTGCACCAGGTAGGCCGCGCCCCACACAAGTCCCAGGAGCACCCCGCGCACGACATGGTCCCTGTCGAGGCACCTGCGCAGCCTGCGCCACATGAGCGCGCCCACGAGCACGGAGGCCAAGAGGAAGCGCACGGCCATGAGCCAGGCGGGCGAGATGGCGTCGAGCGTGTCCTTCATGACGACGAAGGAGCCGCCCCAGATGGCGGCAGACCCCGCCAGGGCGAGCTTCCAGACCCACGCCGGTATGTTGCTCCCACCGCTCACGGGGCGCGATTATACGCCGCAGGCGCAGGACCGCCAAGCGCGGGGATCCGCATGGGCAGGCCCGGCCCGCACAGCCATGAGATTCGTGTCACTCCGGCCCGTCCGCAACCCGCTTTTGCCGTAGACTGAAAGGCGGGCCGGCCCGCCTGGGCCGCACCCGAGCTCTGTCCGGTCTGAGGGGGCCGGTCACGTCTGTGTCGGCGCTCGTCGCCGGCAGGAGTTTCAGGAGAGGAGCACTACATGCAGTATTCCGCAGAAGTCGAGAATATGTGCCCTGTCGCCAAGGGCGCATATCACGGCCCCGCGCCCATTCCCGAGGAGGGCAGGTGGGTCCAGGCCAAGGAGATCGCCGACATCTCCGGCTACACGCACGGCGTGGGCTGGTGCGCGCCGCAGCAGGGCGCCTGCAAGCTCAGCCTCAACGTCAAGAACGGCGTCATCGAGGAGGCCCTGGTCGAGACCATCGGCTGCTCGGGCATGACCCACTCCGCCGCCATGGCCGCCGAGATCCTCCCCGGCAAGACCATCCTCGAGGCCCTCAACACCGACCTCGTGTGCGACGCCATCAACGTCGCCATGCGCGAGCTCTTCCTCCAGATCGTCTACGGCCGCACCCAGACCGCGTTCTCCGAGGGCGGCCTGCCCGTGGGCACCGGCCTCGACGACCTGGGCAAGGGCCTGCGCTCCATGGTGGGCACCACCTACGGCACCAAGGCCAAGGGCGCCCGCTACCTCGAGCTCACCCAGGGCTACGTCACCCGCCTCGCCCTCAACGACAAGAACGAGATCATCGCGTTCGAGTTCCTCAACCTCGGCAAGTTCACCGACGCCCTCAAGGACGGCAAGACCCCCGAGGAGGCCATCCAGGGCGCCATGGGCCGCTACGGCCAGTGGGACAACGCCGTCAAGTACATCGACCCGCGCACCGACGAGGAGACGCACTGCTCCGAGTCCACGTTCCCGGTTCACGAGTAGAGAAAGGGAGGGATTGAACATGGCTGTCACTTTCGAAGGCTACGAGCGCCGCATTGACAAGATCAACGCGTGCCTCGCCGAGAACGGCATCTCCTCCCTCGAGGAGGCGCTCCAGATCTGCCAGGACAAGGGCATCGACCCGCGTGAGATCGTCGCCGACACCCAGTCCATCGCGTTCGAGAACGCGAAGTGGGCCTACACCCTCGGCTGCGCGCTGGCCCTCAAGAAGGGCGCCAAGAGCGCCTCTGAGGCCGCGTCCATCATCGGCGAGGGCCTGCAGGCCTTCTGCGTGCCCGGCTCCGTCGCCGAGGACCGCA
>CAZUOD010000130.1:0-3448 GCA_964621975.1 uncultured Atopobium sp. | reverse complement strand
CCGATGGGCTGACGCCGGACCCCTGAGGGCGCGTGGCGTAGAATGGACGATTACGGAGACACCCTGAGAGGACGGTTCACCCGTGGCCGAGAAGAGAGACATCCTCGACGAGCTCATAGACCTGCAGAGCGACTGGCGCTCCCTCAAGGAGCTGCCCAACTCCATGGTGAGCTCGCTCGTCGACGACCAGGGAAACCAGAAGGTGTTCAACCCGGCCGACTACAAGGAGAAGCCCTTCGCGAACTCGAACCGCTGCCTGCGCGGGTCCTCGGGGCGCGACGACGTGTGCTCGCGCTGCCTTGACGTCTGCCCGGTGAACGCGCTCACGATCCACAAGCAGTCGGTCCATATCGCGGAAACGTGCCGGAAGTGCGGCCTGTGCGCGGCTGTGTGCCCCACCGAGACCTTCGCCACGCGCCGGCACATGCCCCGTCAGGTCTACGACCAGATCGCGCGCGCGGCCTCCGCCTACGAGCAGTGCTACGTGACGTGCACGCGTGCGCTCAAGCGGCTGCCCAAGGGCAACGAGGTCGTCCTTGCCTGCGTGGGCGCCGTCCCGCGCGACCTGTGGTTCTCCCTGCTCGCGGACTACGACAACATCAGCGTCTACCTGCCCGTGGGCATCTGCGACCGCTGCCGCACCACGACGGGCGAGCAGACCTACGTGGAGGCCATCGGCACGGCCGAGGAGTGGGCCGACGCCGCGCTCGGCCTCGAGGTCGAGGAGTCCGCGATGACCCACGAGCTCACGCGCGCCTACAAGCGCAGTCAGTTCGTGAGCGGGGCCATCCACTCCGCCGAGCGGCTCGTCACGCGCTCCAACCCCGCCCTCGCCGGCGCCCAGGCCGTCGCGAAGAAGATCTCGGACCACACCAAGCGCCTCGACCGCCTCCAGCGGGAGCTCGAGAACGCGGTGGGGTCAAAGACCACGGGCAACCGCCAGCGCATGCTCACGCAGGGACGCAAGCTCATGATGGGCGCCCTGCAGCACGACGAGGGCTTGGCGGACTTCGTGAGGCTCGAGGTGCCCGTGTGCGACTCGTCCCTGTGCACCATGTGCGGGGACTGCGTCAAGACGTGCACCGTCAGGGCGATCGACCTGGACAAGAACGGAAACCTCACGGTGCAGAGCGCGTACTGCATGAGCTGCGGGGCGTGCGTGACCGTCTGCGAGGACGGGGCGCTCTCGATGGAGCCCATGGACGTGCGCGAGCTCGTGGTCCCGGACAAGCTCGCCGAGGAGGTGGCCCGCCAGAAGGCGAGGGCCAAGGAGGCCTCGGCCAAGTACATCGAGCAGGGCAAGAAGCAGCTCAGCCGCGCGGCGGACGCGCTCGAGGGCCTCGTCGGAGACGAGTCCGACGCCGCCCGACCCGCCGACAACAAGAAGTGAGGAGCTAGACGTGTCGCTCTCCATCGGCATCGTCGGCCTGCCCAACGTCGGCAAGTCGACCCTGTTCACCGCGCTGACCCGCAAGGGCGGTCTCGCGGCCAACTACCCGTTCGCCACGATCGACCCCAACGTGGGCATCGTCGACGTGCCTGACGAGCGCCTGGGCAGGCTCGCCCAGATCGTGCACCCGGGGCGCATCGTTCCCGCGACGGTGGAGTTCGTGGACATCGCGGGCCTGGTCAAGGGCGCCAACGAGGGCGAGGGCCTCGGCAACCAGTTCCTGGCCAACATCCGCGAGACCGACGCCATCTGCGAGGTGGTGCGCTACTTCACCGACCCCAACGTCATGCGCGAGACGGGTCGCACCGCCGACCTCGTCGACCCGGCAGGGGACGCCGAGACCATCATGACCGAGCTCATCCTCGCTGACATGCAGACGCTGGAGAGGCAGGTCCCCAAGCTGGAGAAGGACGCCAAGCGCGATAAGGGGCTCCAGGTCAAGCTCGGGGTGGCACGGCGCCTCCTGGAGTGGCTGGACGGCGGCAGGCGCGCGGCGGCGATGGAGATGACAGACGACGAGCGCGCGGCGGCCAAGGGCCTCTTCCTGCTCACGATGAAGCCGATGCTCTACGTGGCGAACGTCGACGAGGGACAGCTGGGTGACGAGCTCGCGCCCATCGACGGGCAGACCCCGATCCCCATCTGCGCGAAGGTCGAGGCCGAGCTCTCCGAGCTCGAGCCCGAGGAGGCGGCGGAGTACCTTGCCGACCTGGGGCTCGAGAGGAGCGGGCTCGAGACGCTCGCACGGGCGGCCTACCGCCTGCTCGGCCTGCAGAGCTACTTCACGGCAGGGGAGATGGAGGTCAAGGCCTGGACCGTGCGCGTGGGCGCCAAGGCCCCCGAGGCGGCCGGGGTGATCCACTCGGACTTCGAGCGCGGGTTCATCAAGGCCGAGGTCGCAAGCTACGAGGACTACGTCAGCCTCGGTGGCGAGGCCGGTTGCAGGAGCGCCGGCAAGCTGCGGATGGAGGGCAAGGACTACGTGGTGCAGGACGGCGACGTCATGCACTTCCGCTTCAACGTGTAGGCTGCGCGGCGGTCGCCATGGGCGGGCGCCTTGGATGCCATGGGCGCGGTCGCGCTACCATGCAAAATCCGAGAAACCCCTCGCCGCCCTCCTGCGGATATGCGAGATCAAACCGGATTCTGCATGGTGGCGAGAGGGGCTAGGCCGGCGCCCCGTTGGTGAGAACGTCCTCCACCACATCGGCCGCGCGTTCCACGGCGAGCTCGAAGTCAGCGAGAAAGGCGCCCTTGAGCTCGCGCAGGACGTAGTCGGCGACGGGCATGCGCCCGGGCGGCCGCCCGATGCCGAGCTGCACCCGCGCGAAGTCGCGGCTGCCGAGCTTGTCGGCGATGGAGCGGAGGCCGTTGTGGGCGTTGAGGCCCCCGCCGAGCTTCACGCGCACCTCGCCCGCCGCGAGGTCGACCTCGTCGTGGATGACGAGGATCTCGGGAGGGCGCACATGGTGGGCGCGGGCCAGCTTGGAGAGCGGGCCGCCGGACGTGTTCATGTAGCTCATGGGCTTGGCGAGGAGCACGTCGCGCCCCTCGCCTCCCGGGCTGGGCCAGGCGAGCGTCGCCACCTGGGCGCCGGACTCAGATTTCCAGTAGCGCACGCCATGGCGACGGGCGAGGGCGTCGATCACGGCAAACCCGGCGTTGTGGCGCGTGCGAGCGTACTCGGCGTCGGGGTTCCCGAGGCCGCAGACGAGGGTGATGCGGGCTGGTAACGGCACCGCGGACCTTAGAGGTTGAGGCCGCCGCCGAAGATCTCCGAGACGGAGCGGCGCATGTAGACGCTGTTGATGGCCTCGGCGATCTCGTTGGCCACGGAGATGGCCTTGATCTTGGAGCCCGGCTTGTTGGCCGCCGCGCACGGGATGATGTCGGTGACGACGCACTCCTCGAGCGGCGCCTCCTGCAGGCGCTGGACGGCCTGCCCGGAGAAGATGCCGTGCGTGGCGGAGACGTAGATGTCGCCGGCGCCCATCTCCT
>CAZUOD010000129.1:0-3485 GCA_964621975.1 uncultured Atopobium sp. | reverse complement strand
AAGCCGTAGGTGGTGAGCGCGGAGAACTGGCCCACGTTGAGCAGCTCGCCGCGGGTGGAGACGATGAGGTAGCTGCCGAACTGGATGATCACGACGAAGACCACGTAGACCGCGAAGTTCATCATGGGCGTGTTGAGCGCGAGGATCTTCTCGGCGCGCGTGAAGTCGGCGCAGACGTCCTGGGCGGCGGCGCCGAAGCGCTGCTTCTCGTAGTCCTGGCGCACGTAGCTCTTGACGTCGCGCATGCCGGTGACGTTCTCCTCGACCGACTCGTTCAGGGCGTCGTACTTGCGGAAGACCGCGCGGAAGATCGGGTGCACCGTGCGCACGACCTTGAACAGGCCGAACCCCAGGATGGGGACGATGACCACGAAGGTGAGCGCCATGGGGCCGGCCATGATGAAGGCCATGGCGATGCCCGCGATGAGCAGGAGCGGGCAGCGGATGGCGGTGCGGATGATCATCATGTAGGCGAGCTGCACGTTGGTGATGTCGGTCGTGAGGCGGGTCACGAGCGACGAGGACGAGAACTGGTCGATGTTGGCGAACGAGAAGCGCTGGACTGACGCGAAGACGTCGTGGCGCAGGTTCATGGCCAGCCCGCACGAGGCCTGGCTGCACGTGAGGCCGGCCCCGATGCCGAAGGCCAGCGAGGCCAGCGCCATGAGTATGAGCGCGCCGGCGTAGGGCAGCATCTGCGAGAGGTCGGCACCAGCCTGGATGGCGTTGATGAGCTGCGCCGTCACGAAGGGGATGGCCACCTCCATGACCACCTCGCCGGTCACGATGATCGGTGTGGCGATCGACGCTCCCTTGAACTCGCGAACGCTCCGTCCGATGGTGCGGATGACCTCGGAGGCGCTGAGCCCGCCTCCGGACGGGCCGTCGTCTCTGGTGTCGTGGTGCATGAGACTCCTTTCCTGCGAGTGCCCCGGCCGGGCGCCTGTGCCTGCCGACAAAGGGCAACCTATAAATCATGCGGCGCTGGCAGGGGGATTTCAAGGTTCCGAGAGAATTTCACCAAGCTGGCAACAATCGCCCCGCTGAGGGCCCCTTGTATGGGCACGAGCACCATCCTATGCCTCTGACGTGCGACTTTACAATGTAAAGATTCGTCGCGACGGTTTGTAAGGCACACGTAAGCTGCCGTTAGGCTCGCGTAATGCATCCGGGACATGGGCGGGCGGCCCTGTGGGTCGCGCCTACGATGCAGCCGTATCGGCCCGGCGCCCGGCGCCTGGCCACGTCAACGGAAAGGATGCTCATGTCCAAGCTTGACCTCTCGCGTCGACAGTTCCTCGGTGCCCTCGGCGGCGTTGCGGCGGCCGTGGCCGGTCTCGGCCTCGTCGGTTGCGGCAGCGATGACTCCTCCACGTCGGACGACTCCTCGGCAGACACCGCCTCGACCCTCACCGGCTCGATCTCCTGCTCCGGCGCCACCTCCTTCCAGCCGCTCGTGGAGAGCGCCGCCAACGACTTCATGGACGCCAACCCCGACGTCTCCATCGCCATCTCGGCCGGCGGCTCCGGCCAGGGCCTCTCGCAGATCGCCGAGGGCTCGGTGCAGATCGGCCGCTCCGACGTCTTCGCCGAGAGCAAGCTCGAGGCCGACGAGTGCGAGGGCCTCGTCGACAATCGGGTCTGCGTCGTGGGCATGGGCCCGATCGTGCACGCCGACGTCGACATCGACGACATCTCGCTCGAGCAGCTCAAGGGCATCTTCATGGGCGAGATCACCGACTGGTCCGAGGTGGGCGGCACCGCCGGCACCATCCAGGTGATCCAGCGCGAGAGCGGCTCGGGCACCCGCGCCACCTTCGAGGACGCGGTTCTCGGTGACGACGTCGCCCCGGACAGCTTCCGCCCGGTCGCCGAGGTCGACTCCTCGGGCACCGTGATCGAGCAGGTCTCCCAGACCTCCGGCTCCATCTCCTACGTGGCCTTCAACTACATGGAGAACGACGGCATCAAGGCCCTCTCCGTCGACGGCATCGAGCCCACCAGCGACAACGTCGAGTCCGGCGACTTCGTGATCTGGTCCTACGAGCACATGTACACCCGCGAGGACGCCGACGAGGTCACCACGGCCTTCATCGAGTACATGCTCTCCGACGAGGTCCAGCAGAGCCTCGTCCCGGAGGAGGGCTTCATCTCCATCACCAACATGCAGGTCCAGAAGGACGCCGACGGCACCGTGACCGCCATCTAGACCTGACCTCCCCCTTCCCGCGGCGGCGCCCTCTGAGGCGTCGCCGCGCTCCCTGACGAGAAAGGCTCCCTCCCATGGCACAGCTCATGCCCAAGCGGAGGCTCGAGAACGTGGGGCTGGCGGTGACGGGCCTGTGCGTCGCGCTCGTCGCGCTCGTCGTCGTCACCCTCATCGTGATGGTCGCCCAGCAGGGCCTCACCACCTTCGTCGTGGACGGCGTCGACCCGATCGAGTTCCTGACGGGCCAGAACTGGATCCCCGAGCAGGAGCGCTACGGCGCGCTGCCCATGATCGTGGGCTCCTTCGCGGTGACGCTGCTCTCGACCGTCCTCGCCCTCCCCGTGGCCATCGGCTCGGCGATCTTCGTCGTCGAGGTGGCGCCCGGCTTTGGCCGTCGCGTCTTCCAGCCCCTCCTCGAGCTGCTCGTGGGCATACCGTCGGTCGTCTACGGCGTGCTCGGCCTCTATGTGGTCAACTCCCTCATGCGCACGATCTTCGGCGATGCCGCGGGCACCGGCGCCGGCATCCTCTCCGGCTCCATCGTGCTGGCGGTCATGATCTTGCCGACGATCACCACCCTCTCGGTGGATGCCCTGCGCGCCGTGCCCAGGCAGTACCGTGAGGGCTCCTACGCGCTCGGCTGCACCCGCTGGCAGACGGTCTGGCACGTGGTCCTCAAGAGCGCCCTGCCGTCGCTGCTCACGGCCGTCATCCTCGGCATGACGCGCGCCTTCGGCGAGACGATGGCCGTCCAGATGGTCATCGGCGGCGTGGAGCGCTCGATGCCCTCGGGCCTGCTCGACCCGGCCTCCACGCTCACGGTGGCCCTCACCTCGGGCCTCTCCAACGCGACCTCGGGCTCCGTCTACTACCACGCCCTGTGGTCGCTCGGCCTCATCCTGCTCGCCATGTCGCTCGTCTTCATCCTGATCATCCACCTCATCGGCCGGAAGGGGGCGAGGCAGCATGGCTAGCTCCCAGCGCCGCGCCGCGCTCGATGCCCACGTCCGTCGCGTGGGTCGGCAGGACCGGTTCGCCACGGGCGTGCTCACCGTGATCGCAGGGCTCGTGATGCTGCTCGTCGTGGCCATTATCGTCTATATCATCGCCCGCGGCGCGGGCCGGGCCCTCACGCCCGGGTTTCTCACCAACCCCTCGACCGACGACGTGGTCTCGGGCATCGTCTACCAGCTCTGGGACTCCTTCTACCTGCTCGTCGTGACCCTCGTGATCTCGGTGCCCATCTCGCTGGGCGCGGCCATCTTCCTCGTGGAGT
>CAZUOD010000128.1:0-3534 GCA_964621975.1 uncultured Atopobium sp. | reverse complement strand
TGCTCGGCGAGCGTGTCCACGTTGTCGCGGAACGGGAAGAACGCGTCTGACGCGCAGGCGTAGCCGCCCTTCTCCACGCCCATGCGCTCGCAGGCCTCGTCGGCGCGCTCGCAGGCGAGCAGCGCGGAGTCCACACGGTTGGGCTGGCCCGGCCCCATACCAATCCCGGCCTTGCCCTTGGAGATGAGGATCGCGTTGGACTTCACGCCCTTGCAGACGCGCCAGGCAAACATGAGCTCGTCCATCTCCTCAGGCGTGGGCTTGCGCTCGGTCGGGACGGTGAAGGTCTCCGGATCCTCGGAGACGGAGTCCACGTTCTGCAGGAGCACGCCACCGTCAATGGAGCGCAGCTCATAGCTGGCGTGGCTGCCCGTGCCGCCCGTGGCGAGCACGCGCAGGTTGGGCCGCTTGGCCATGCGCTCGAGGGCGTCCGCGGAGAAGCTCGGCGCGATGATGACCTCCACGAACTGCTTGTTCTCGTCGGCGAAGTGCTCGACGAGCTCGTAGGGGACCTCGCGGTTGCAGGCGATGATGCCGCCGAAGGCGCTCTTGGGGTCGCAGGCGAAGGCGCGGTCGTAGGCCGTCGTGACGTCCGCGGCCACGGCGGAGCCACAGGGGTTCTGGTGCTTGAGGATCACGCAGGCAGGCTCGTCGAACTCGCGCACGAGGTTCCATGCGGCGTCGGCATCGAGGAAGTTGTTGTAGGAGAGCGGCTTGCCCTGGATCTGCTCGGCGCCCACGAGCGGAAACTCCGAGGAGCCAAGCTCGGAGAACTCGTCGGCAAAGCGGTAGACCGCGGCCGTCTGCTGGGGGTTCTCGCCATAGCGCAGGTCCTGGGCCTTCTCGAGGTAGACGCCCAGCTCGTCGGGCGTGACCTGGTCGTCATCGGCCTCGGCGCCGAACTCGGCGTCGTAGCGCTCCGCCAGCCAGCTCGCGATGGCGGCGTCATAGCAGGCTGTGGTCTCGTAGACCTTGAGCTGGAGATAGCGGCGCAGCTCAAGCGTGGTGCAGCCGTCGTTTGCACGGAGCTCGGCGAGCACCTCGTCGTAGTCCGCCGGGTCGGAGACCACGGTCACGGACTCGGCGTTCTTGGCGGCAGAGCGCAGCATGGAGGGGCCGCCGATGTCGATGTGCTCGATGGCGTCGGCGAAGGTGACGTCCGGCGCGGCCACGGTCTTCTCGAACTCGTAGAGGTTCACGCAGACGAGGTCGATCATGCCGATGCCGTGCTCGGCGGCCTCGGCCATGTGCCTGGGGTCATCGCGGCGGGCGAGCAGGCCGCCATGGACCTTGGGATGCAGCGTCTTCACGCGGCCGTCCATCATCTCGGGGAATCCCGTGTACTCCTCGATGGGGATGACACGCACGCCGGCCTCCTCGAGCACGCGAGCGGTTCCGCCGGTGGAAATCACCTCGACGCCGAACTCGTCCTCGAGCGCCTTGACGAACTCAACCACGCCGGTCTTGTCGGTGACCGAGACGAGCGCGCGCCTGACTGGCCTATCTGCCATGGGGCCTCCTTGGAAATGATGACTGCTTGCGCTACCTTCTCCCTACGATACCGCAGCATGGTGAAAGGTGCCCGTGATGAGCAGCTCGCTGACGTTTCGCCCGTTTCTGGAGGGGGATTTCGAGGCCCTTGCCAGCCTGATGGCGCGCACGTGGCTCCCGGAGCATCCCGGGCGCCCGGGCGAGCTGGCGAGCAGGGCGGAGCTTTGCAGCTACCTCGCGCAGACCACCTGGTCGCTCGTGGCCGAGCGCGACGGGGTGCCCCTGGGCGCCGCGCTGCTTGCCGAGCGGGGACGCCCTGCGCTCGGCGTGCCGTGGAGGGAGCTCGGCGAGAGAATCGAGCGCGAGGCCGGCGAGGACCCGGTCTGCGCGGAGGCGCTCGCGCTGGAGATGGGCGGCGTGGCCGAGGAGGCCGAGCTGGCGCGCGACTACGCCGCGACCGGCGTGCCAGAGGCGGACGCAGCCCTCAAGCTACTCATAGTCTCCCCTGACGCGAAGGGCCTAGGGATTGGGGGAAGCCTCTTCGAGGCGATGCGCGCGCACGTGCGCGAGACGGGGGCGGCCGGCTATCACCTGCTCACGGACGACTCGTGCGACGTCTCTTTCTACGAGCACAAGGGGCTTGCGGCCCAGATGAGTCGCGCGTCGAAGGTGGTGTGGCCTGGCCACGACACGGCCGAAGGGTTCAACATCTATGTCTTCTCGGAGCGACTCTAGCCCCACCCGGGCCCTGCGCGGGCGCTTTGCGCCGACGCCCTCGGGCCGGATGCACCTGGGAAACGCCTTCTCTGCGCTCATGGCGTGGCTCTCGGCGCGCTCGGCGGGAGGCGAGATGGTGCTTCGCATCGAGGACCTCGACCCGCGAGCGCGCAGGCCCGAGGTCGCGGACACCCTGATGCGCGACCTCGAGTGGTTGGGCCTCACCTGGGACGAGGGGCCCCTCTTCCAGAGCGAACGTGCGAAGGAGTACGAGTGGGCCCTCGGGGAGCTCGCGGCGCGCGGCCTCACCTATCCGTGCTTCTGCACCCGTGCGGAGCTGCATGCGGCAACGGCCCCTCACGCCTCTGATGGCAGCTACGTCTACCAAGGGACCTGCCGAGGGCTCCCGAGCGAGGAGGTCGCCCGTCTCGCGCGCGAGCGCCCACCCGCCACGCGGCTCATCGTGCCGGAGGAGACAGATCCCAGCGGGACGGTCTCGTTCTCAGACCTCGGCTATGGACCGCAGCGAGAGGTGCTCGCGCGCGAATGCGGGGACTTTCTCGTGCGCAGGAGCGACGGCGTGGTGGCCTACCAGCTCGCGGTGGTGGTGGATGACGCCCTTATGGGCGTGACCCAGGTCGTGCGCGGGCGCGATCTGCTCGGCTCGGCTGCGCGCCAGATCTATCTCGCGCGAACCCTCGGGTGGCCGGAGCCGCAGTTCGGTCACGTGCCGCTCCTCGTCGCCCCGGGAGGACGACGCCTCTCGAAGCGCGACCAGGACCTTGACCTCGGGTCGCTCCGCGAGCGCGGGGTTCGCCCGGAGCGCGTTGTCGGCGTGCTCGCCGCTGCCGTGGGGCTCATCGAGGGTGCCTGCGACGTGTCCGCCTCCGAGCTCGTGCCGCTCTTCTCATGGGAGGCCATCTCGGCTCACCGCGAGGACATCGTGGCTGATGACGGTCTTCTGCTGGCCCTTGAGGCCTAGGTCGAACCGGGTGGCCTGCGCAAAGAAAAGTTGTGAGCACGACGTTTGTGGGGTATGATGCTCTGGCATTGAGTTGGAGAGCTGACCGAGAGGCCGAAGGTGCTCGCCTGCTAAGCGAGTATAGGATGCAAATCCTATCTGGGGTTCGAATCCCCAGCTCTCCGCCAGAGAACACGGGCCCGTTCCGCACCGCGCGGGACGGGCTTTTCGCATTCGGAAAGATGTCCCGGCTTTCGCCATTTTTTCTCGTTTCCCCCTTGACGTGAATCTGGGGCCGTGGCATTATTCTCAACTGCACGCGGCGTTACCTCAGCTGGATAGAGGACCTGACTACGAATCAGGGC
>CAZUOD010000127.1:0-3539 GCA_964621975.1 uncultured Atopobium sp. | reverse complement strand
CTCAACGCCATGGGCCTCAAGTGCACGGCCGACTTCGACCGCGCGCAGTTCAACACGGCCATCTCCGCCGTGATGGAGATCACCAACGCCGCGTCCAAGTACGTGAACGACGTGCCTGCCGAGAAGCGCGACCGTGCGCTGTGCCACGCCGTGGCCACCGCGATCGTGACCATGCTCGCGCCCATCTGCCCGCACTGGGCCGAGGAGCTCTGGCATGAGGCCCTCGGCCAGGAGGGCTCGGTCTACGACGCCGCCTGGCCCTCCTTCGACGCCGAGGCCGCCAAGGCCGACGAGATCGAGATCGCCGTCCAGGTCAAGGGCAAGGTCCGCGGCCATGTGACCGTTCCCGCCGACGCCTCGGACGACGAGGTGGCCGAGGCCGCCAAGGCCGCCGTGGCCGCCCAGATAGCGGGCAAGGAGATCAAGAAGGTCATCGTCATCAAGGGTCGTCTCGTCAACATCGTGGCGGTGTGACACGCCCAGGTCCCGTCCGTGCGGGTAGGGCTTGACGCGACGCGGGAGACGCCGTAGACTTGGCTCGTAGTCGAAGCTGTAATCGTAGGAAGTGGGGTGGAGCGTGTCGCCCCGCTTCCTTTCTGCATGTAGGTGAGGAGGCCAGATGCCCAAGGGTGACGTCGAGCAGAAGATCACGGAGGCCCTCGAGGCCAGGGCCGGCGAGCACGGGGTGGACATCGTGGACGTCGAGGTCGTGGGGGCGACACGGGCGCCCTGCGTGCGCGTTCGCATAGACCACGCGGACGAGTCCCTGCCCACCATCACGCTCGACGAGGTCACCGAGCAGAGCGCCTGGGTCTCCGACGTGATCGACGAGATCGACCCGTTCCCGGGAAGCTTCACCCTCGAGGTGTCCTCCCCGGGGCTCGACCGGCCCCTGCGCCGGGCGCGCGACTTCGAGCGCTTCGCGGGGCGGACCGTGTCCGTCTCGCTCGTCCCGGGGGAGGGCAGGCGCCGCTACACGGGCGTCCTGCTCGGCATCGAGGACGATATGGTGGGCCTCGAGTGCGACGGGCAGAGGGTCAGCCTCGCCCTCGCTGACATACGCAAATGCAACGTCAAGCCCGACCTCTCGGTCACGGGCTAGGCCGAAGACGAGAAAGGACCACAATGGCCTCTGAGATGATGGAAGCCCTCGAGCTGCTCTGCCAGGAGAAGCACATCGACCAGCTCTATCTGATCGACCGCCTCGAGCAGTCGCTCGCCAAGAGCTACGCCGACGTGCTGCACCTGCCCTTCGGCGCGCGCGTCACCATCGACCGCGCCACGGGGAAGGTCTACGTCTACGAGCTCGTCCCCAAGGGCGAGGAGGACCCCGAGACCGGCGAGTACTCGGAGTTCGACGAGGTGGACGTGACGCCACCCGGCACGAGCCGCATCGCCGCGCAGCACGCCAAGGCCGAGATCAGGGCCATCGTGCGCAACGCCGCGCGCGTGCAGATCTTCGAGGAGTTCTCCCAGCGCGTGGGCGACATCATCACCGGCACCGTGCTCCAGACCACGCCCGACTTCACGATCATCAAGATCCGCGAGGGCGTGGAGGCGGAGCTGCCCCACTTCGACCAGCGCCGCCACCCCGACGAGCGCAACGA
Organism: uncultured Atopobium sp.; assembly: GCA_964621975.1. Taxonomy (GTDB): domain Bacteria; phylum Actinomycetota; class Coriobacteriia; order Coriobacteriales; family Atopobiaceae; genus Thermophilibacter. Next base: position 1,932 of record CAZUOD010000127.1, on the reverse strand, counting down.
GCGGCCCGCCGGCGAGCGCTACGGTCACAACCAGCGCATCAAGGCCATCATCATCGACGTGCGCGACCCCAACTCGAGCCAGCCCGTGGTGCGCGGCGAGCGCCAGCGGCCGCCCATCGTGGTCTCGCGCACCCACCCGGACCTGCTGCGCCGCCTCTTCGAGATCGAGGTGCCCGAGGTCTACGACGGCGTCGTCGAGGTGAGGAGCATCGCGCGCGAGCCCGGCATCCGCTCCAAGGTGGCGGTCTCCTCCAACGACGACCGGCTCGACCCGGTGGGCGCCTGCGTGGGGCCCAAGGGCAGCCGCGTGCGCACCGTCGTCTCCGAGCTGCGCGGCGAGCGCGTCGACGTGGTCCTGTGGAGCGACGACCCGGCCCGCTGCGTGGCCTCGGCGCTCTCGCCGGCCAAGGTCTCGCGCGTGGTCATCGACCCCGAGACCAACTACGCCACGGTCATCGTGCCTGACGACCAGCTCTCGCTGGCCATCGGCAAGGAGGGCCAGAACGCGCGGCTCGCGGCACGGCTCACGGGTCTGCACATCGACATCAAGAACGAGTCGCTCGCGGCGGGCGTCCTGCGTGATCTGCCGCACGTCGCCGAGGGTGCCCTTGACGGCGAGGGGGAGGCCCACCGCTGCGAGTACGTGGGCCCTGGTGGCGTCATGTGCCGCAACATGGCGCGCCCCGGCTCTCGCTTCTGTGGCGTCCACGAGCAGATGGCCTCCGCCGAGGTGTCGTCCGACCCTGACTCCCTGATCTAGCGAGGACGCCTCGCCCCGAACGGATATGACCCGGGCCCCGCGCCCGAGAGCTTGGAAGGTAGGTCACATGGCAAAGACGCGCGTACATGACCTCGCTAAGGAGTACGGCATGTCCAGCAAGGAGATGCTCGGGCACCTGCGGGACATGAAGATCCCGGCAAAGTCGGCGTCCTCGACGCTCGAGGACGCCTACGTCTCCATGGTCCGAAAGAGGCTCAAGCCCATCCTCGAGGCCCGCGCCGCCCAGATCGAGGCCCAGCGCAAGGCCGAGGAGCAGGCCAAGGCCGAGCAGGCCCGCATCGAGGCCGAGCGGGCCGAGGCCGAGCGCATCGAGGCCGAGCGGCGCCGCGAGCGCGAGCGCGCCGAGGAGGAGCGCCGCCGTGCCGCCGCCGAGGCCGAGCGCAAGGCCCGCGAGCAGGCCCGGGCCGAGGCCGAGCGCAAGGCCCGCGAGGAGGCCGAGCGCAACCGCGTGCGCGACAACGCGCCGAAGAGCGTGCCGTCGTTCACCTCCCTGCTCGACCAGATCGCGCAGCAGGAGCAGATCCTCAAGCAGCAGGCCGAGCAGGCCGCGCAGAAGCGCTCCGCCGAGCGCGCCCCGCGCGGGTCCAGGCGCGCCGAGCCCTCCCGGACCTCCGGCCCGCGTCGCTCCGCCGGGGCGGCGGCGATGGCCGCTCCCGCACCGTCGGCGGAGGGCACGGAGCGCGGCGACGGCAGGGGCCGGCGCGGCAAGAAGGGCCGTCGCGGCGGCGAGGGCGGCGAGGACCGCTACAGCCGCATGGCCCGCGAGGCCGAGGCCTACAACAGGAGCCGCGTGCTCGAGGAGGCCCGCGTGGCCGTCGAGGAGGCGTCGCGCGAGTCCACGGGTCGGCGCAAGCGTCGCAAGGAGCGCCGTCAGAAGCAGGCCGAGCAGGCCGCCGAGGCGCATCGCATCGAGGAGGCGCTCGCCAACGACCAGGACATCTCGCAGCTCGACACCGTGAGGGTGCCGCAGGGGTCGACCGTCGGCGAGCTCGCCGAGCTGCTCGGCGTGCCGGCCAACGACATCATCAAGCGCCTCTTCTTGCTCGGCACCCCGCTCACGCTCACCGAGTCCATGTCCGACGACCTCATCGAGCTCGTGGCCGACGACCTCGGACGCGACGTCAAGGTCATGACCAAGGAGGAGGAGAACC
>CAZUOD010000126.1:0-3575 GCA_964621975.1 uncultured Atopobium sp. | reverse complement strand
GTGGCCGAGGTGGATGGGGCCGTTGGCGTACGGGGGGCCGTCGTGCAGCACGAACCTGTCGTGGCCCTCGTTTTTCCTCAGCAGCTGGCCGTAGACGTCCTCGGCGTCCCACGCGGCGAGCCGCTTGGGCTCGTTGGCGGCCAGGTTGGCCCGCATGGGAAAGCCCGTCCTGGGCAGGTTGGTCGTCTTCTTGTACTCGTTTGCCACGCCTGTTCCTTTCGTCCTCCGGACACGAAAAGCGCGCCCGTCCCTCCTGCTGGGACGAAGCGCGCACGCAGCTTCGCTTGTGAACCACCCAGCGAGCGGAAATCCGCCGTACTCGGCTGGCCTGTCTCGGCGGCCACTCCGGCGACGCCTACTCGCGCACGGGCGCTTTGGGGCCGCGGCTCGGGGGTGATCTTCGCCGGGACGCGGCCGCGGGCTCCCACCGTCCCCGCTCTCTCTGGGCCGCGCGACCCCGGGTACTCTCCCCGTCATCGCCTGCAGCAGATGGTAGCACGTCGCCGTGCGGCGGACCAGCGCGAGCATGCCGCGGACACAGCCTCCACCAGAGCGGCGGGCGGACCCTCCGGGCGTCCTCTCGGAGCGGCACGGGCGCGCCCGCGAGGGCACGCCCTCCCTTCCGCCGAAAAGTGGTCGCCCCTCCACGTGCCTCTTTGCGACAGTGTCCCTGTTACACCAGGGGGAAGGGAAGAGTGCCGAACATGCCAGAAGACACGCAGCCACACGCCACGAAGCACGCCGAGACCGGTCTCGGCGCCACAGACCGCAAGTACCTCGAGCTCCTCTCGGAGAAGTTCCCCACGGCGCGCGCCGCCTACACGGAGATCATCAACCTCGAGGCCATCCTCAACCTGCCCAAGGGCACCGAGCACTTCGTCTCGGACGTCCACGGCGAGTACGACGCCTTCAAGCACATCCTCAACAACTGCTCGGGCGTCATCCGCGAGCGCGTCCAGGCCATCTTCCGCTTCGAGCTCACCCACGACGAGCAGGCAGACCTCTGCACGCTCATCTACTACCCGCACCGCAAGCTGCGCCGCGTTCGCGAGCAGGGCAGGGCCACGAGCGAGTGGTACGCCATCACGCTCATGCGGCTCATGCGCCTGGCCCGCTACCTCTCCGACTCCTACACCCGCTCCAAGGTGCGCCGCGCCATGCCCGTGGAGTACGCCTACATCATCGACGAGCTGCTCCACGCCGCGCCCGGCGAGGGCGAGCGGCGCCAGAGCTACCACCGCCGCATCATCGACACCATCGTCGAGACCGGCAGCGCCGACGACTTCATCATCTCGCTCGCCTCGCTCATCAAGCGCCTCGCGGTGGACCATCTGCACCTCGTGGGCGACATCTTCGACCGGGGCGCCCATGCCGACAAGATCCTCGACAGGCGCGTGGAGTACCACTCCGTCGACCTGCAGTGGGGAAACCACGACATCGTCTGGATGGGCGCGGCGGCCGGCTCGAAGGCCTGCCTCGCGGCCGTGGTCAGGAACAACGTGCGCTATGACACCCTCAAGGTCCTCGAGGGGACCTACGGGGTCTCCCTGCGCGAGCTCGCCCTGTTCGCCGAGGCCACCTACGGCACCGAGGACGGCATGGACCCCATCGAGAAGGCCATCTCGGTCATCCTCTTCAAGCTCGAGGGGCAGACGATCCTGCGCCATCCCAACTGGCACATGGAGGACCGGCTGCTCCTGGACCACATCGACCTCAAGCGGGGCGTGGCCGAGGTCGGCGGTGCGACCCACAAGCTCAGGACCACGGACTTCCCCACCCTCGACCCGGCAGACCCCTACGCGCTCTCCGACGACGAGACCCACGTCGTGGACGAGCTCCTCTCGGCGGTCCGCTCCTCCGAGAAGCTCCACAGCCACGTGAACTTCCTCTACGAGCGCGGCGCCGCCTACCTCGTGCAGAACGGCAACGTCCTCTTCCACGCCTGCGTCCCCATGAACGACGACGGCACCTTCCACCCCGTGAACCACCAGGGCCAGATGCTCACCGGCAAGGCCTACTACGACTACGCCGACCGCCTCGCCCGGCGCGCCTGGCACGAGCACGACCAGGCCTCGCTCGACTGGATGTGGTACCTGTGGTGCGGGCGCTACTCCCCGCTCTCGGGCCGCACGGTCAAGACCTTCGAGCGCACCTACTTCACCGACCGCTCCACCTGGCACGAGCCGCGCGACCCCTACTACTCGCTCACCAACGACCCGGACGTCTGCCGGCGCATCCTCGTGGAGTTCGGCGCCGACCCGGAGCGCGGCCACATCATCAACGGCCACACGCCCGTCCACGCCTCCGAGGGCGAGAGCCCCGTGCGCTCGGGCGGGCGGCTCCTCGTCATCGACGGCGGCTTCTGCCAGGCCTACCACAAGACCACGGGAATCGGCGGCTACACCCTCATCGCCGACCCCCAGGGGATGCGCATCAAGGCCCATCGCCCCTTCGGCTCGATCTCCGACGTGCTCGACCTCAACGCCGACATCGTGAGCGATGACGACCGCTTCGAGGTCCAGCCGGAGCCCCTCACGGTCAACGACACCGACACCGGCGCCGCCATCCGCGAGCAGCTCGCGGACCTGCGCGCGCTGCTCAGGTCCTACCGATCGGGCGAGCTCGCCGAGCGCGCGTCGCGCTAGCCGGGCGCGGCGGCGGGCGGGGCGAGCCCATCAAATCTCCGCGCCCTTCGCGCCGGAGCGGCCGATCTTTGGGTATGAGAGAGCTATATGGCCCGCACGAGGGACGCCGAACGGTCGAGGCGAAGGGACTTCCGCACAGATGGACATGAACGAGAACAAGCGACGCCGCTCGATGCTGCTCTACATCCTGATCGCGATCGTGGCGTACCTCGTGATCAGCCAGCTCTTCTACTCCAACCTCTCGAGCTACGAGGTCGAGGAGGTGAGCTACAGCACCTTCCTCGAGATGGTCAAGGACGGCGAGGTCACGCAGGCCTCCACCACCGTCGGGAGCTCGACCATCACCTTCACCACCGGCGAGGGCGACTCCGTGCAGTACTACTCGACGGTCCAGTGGCCCGGTGACGACACCCTCACGCAGACGCTCGAGGACAACGGCGTTGAGATGGTCGCGGAGATAGAGGACACGAGCGGCAGCCTCTGGGTCTACATGCTCATCTCCTACGGGCTCCCCGTCCTCATATTCGTGCTCATAGGCTGGTGGTTCAACCGCCGGATGAAGAAGATGATGGGCGACGACGGCCCGTCGATGAACTTCGGCGGCGGCTTCGGCATGGGCGGCGGCCTCGGCAAGTCCAACGCCAAGGAGATCAAGGGCGAGGAGACCGGCGTCACCTTCAAGGACGTGGCCGGCCAGGACGAGGCCAAGGAGTCGCTCGAGGAGATCGTGAGCTTCCTCAAGAACCCCGACAAGTACACCGAGATCGGCGCGCGCTGCCCGCGCGGCGCGCTTCTGGTGGGCCCCCCGGGCACGGGCAAGACCCTGCTCGCGCGCGCGGTGGCCGGCGAGGCCGGCGTGCCCTTCTTCCAGATCGCGGGCTCGGAGTTCGTCGAGATGTTCGTGGGCCGCGGCGCCGCCAAGGTGCGCGA
>CAZUOD010000125.1:0-3628 GCA_964621975.1 uncultured Atopobium sp. | reverse complement strand
CCAGGAGCAGCTCACCAAGATCGCCGAGATCAAGATGCCGGACCTCAACGCCAACGACATCGAGGCCGCCAAGAGGATCGTCGCCGGCACCGCCCGCTCCATGGGCGTGACCGTCGCCGCCGAGTAGGCAGCGTCAGACAGGCACCACGCGTCCCTCGGGACGCCTCTCAGTAGGGGCGGGAGACCGCCAGCGATGTGGGAGGGCCACGGCCCGCAGACCACAGGAGGTAGAGACAATGCCCAAGCACGGAAAGAAGTACAAGGACGCCGCTGCCAAGGTTGACAGCACCAAGCTCTACTCGCCGAAGGAGGCCATGACGCTCGCCAAGGAGCTCTCCGTGGCCAAGTTCGACGAGACGGTCGAGGTGGCTGTGCGCCTCGGCGTCGACACCCGCAAGGCCGACCAGAACGTCCGCGGCTCCATCTCGCTGCCCAACGGCACCGGCAAGAGCGTGCGCGTCGCCGTCTTCGCCGAGGGCGAGAAGGCCCGTGAGGCCGAGGCCGCCGGCGCCGACATCGTGGGCTCCGATGACCTCGTTGCCCAGATCCAGGCCGGCGAGCTCAACTTCGACGCCGCCATCGCCACGCCCAACATGATGGGCAAGGTCGGTCGCCTCGGAAAGATCCTCGGCCCCCGCGGCCTCATGCCCAACCCCAAGCTCGGCACCGTCACCATGGACGTCGCCAAGATGGTCGGCGAGCTCAAGGCCGGCCGCGTGGAGTACCGCGCCGACCGCTACGGCATCTGCCACGTCCCGATGGGCAAGGTCTCCTTCGAGACCGAGAAGCTCGTCGAGAACTACGGTGCGCTGATCACCGAGCTTCTCCGCGTGAAGCCGTCGAGCGCCAAGGGCAAGTACGTCAAGTCCGTCGTCATCTCCACCACGATGGGCCCCGGCATCAAGGTCGACACCACGAGGACCCGCAACCTCATGGAGGACTAGGCTCCTTCCCCGGAAGGACCCTGAGATGGGCGCGCCGACCCGATCTTGCTTCGGGTCGGCGCGCCTCGCTGTTCCAGGCCCGGCACGCGCCGCGTCATTCGCATGGAGCTTGCGTGACGGCTTGACGGACGGTGCGGGAGCTGGCATCATACTCAGATGCTCTGAACATCGCACGTCCGCTGCCAAAGACAGCCGGTGCCGCAAGGCTCAAAGGGGAAACCCGCCTGCCGAGGTGGTCTCTGAGATTGCATCCTCGAGGACCCCGCTTTGGTTGCGCCAAGCGGGGTCCTCCCATGCGGAAGGCCCGCCAGCGTCGGCGGTCCGTGCCCGTCCGCATTCACGAGGAGGTGTACAGAAAACATGCCATCCAAGTCCAACGTCGAAATGCTCGAGAAGGTCTCCGGCTCGCTGGAGTCCTCCAAGGGCGTCTTTGTCATCGATTACCGTGGGCTCTCTGTCAAGGAGACCCAGGAGCTCCGTCGCGCCCTGCGCGAGGCGGGCGCCGAGATGAAGGTGTACAAGAACAACATCGTCAAGATTGCTCTTGAGAACGCCGGACTCCCCAACATCGACGACATGCTCGCCGGCACCTGCGCCTACGTCTTCTTCGAGAAGGACCCCGTGGCGGCCGCCAAGGTCATCAAGGGGGAGTCCGAGAAGCTCAAGAAGATGTCGTTCGTCGGCGCCATCGCCGACGGCAAGGCGCTCTCGGCTGACGAGGCGAGGGCCTACGCCGATCTGCCGTCCCACGACGAGCTCATCGCGCAGCTGCTCTACGTCATGGCCAGCCCGCTCACCGGCATCGCCCAGGTCTGCGCCGGCCCCGCCCGTGGCCTCGCCACGGCGCTTTCGGCCATCGCCGACCAGAAGAACGCCGCGTAGCACCCCGCACCACCGCACATCGTTTGGCTCTGGGCGCCCCGCGCCCGCTACAGAAGGAGAACTGACATGGCTGTCACCAAGGAAGAGATCATCGAGGCCCTCAAGGAGATGCCCGCCCTCGAGCTTTCTGAGCTCGTCCACGAGCTGGAGGACGTCTTCGGCGTCTCCGCCGCCGCCCCCGTCGCCGTCGCCGCTGCCGCGCCGGCCGCCGCTGCCGCCGAGGAGGAGGAGAAGACCAACTTCGACGTCGTCCTCGAGTCCTTCGGCTCCAACAAGATCGCCGTCATCAAGGTCGTCCGCTCCCTGACCAGCCTCGGCCTCAAGGAGGCCAAGGAGGTCGTCGAGGGCGCTCCCAAGGCCATCCTCGAGGGTGCCAAGAAGGACGACGCCGAGGCCGCCAAGAAGCAGCTCGAGGAGGCCGGCGCCACCGTCACCCTCAAGTAGTCCCGACTGTCACAGGGACCACGGTTGCGGGAGGGGCCGGACCTGCGAATGGGTCCGGCCCCTCTTCATGGCTCTGTCGCTTGGGCACCAGGGGGCGCTGGGGTGCCTATCACCACACCGCCTCCACATTGCCCATTGCGGAGGTGCGACAAACAGCAGGTAGATTAAACGAGCGCGGCAACATACTCGAAAAGGATGCACAAGTCAAGACTTTTCGTTGACCAAGGGAATGCGTTTCGGTAGATTGTTATTTTGCGACAAATGCCGCCTTCCATCCCTCAGAAGGAGGAAAAGCCTGGTGTCTACTGCAAAGACTGCTCTTACCAAACCACAAGGCAGGACGGGACGCAAGACCTTCAGCAAAATCGCCCCGGCGATGGAGCTGCCGAACCTCATCTCAGTGCAGAAGGAGTCGTTCGAGCGCTTCATGGGCGAGGGTCTCGCCGAGTCCTTCGCCGAGTTCTCGCCGATCGAGAACGCGGCCCACACGATGCAGGTCGTCTTTGGGGACCATCAGTTCGGTGACCCGGCTCACACCATTGCCGAGTGTTGCGCGAAGGACATCTCCTACCAGGCACCCCTGTTCGTCGACGTCCGGTTCGTCAACAAGGAGACCGGAGAGATCAAGGAGCAGCTCGTCTTCATGGGCGACTTCCCGCTCATGACCGAGCGCGGGACCTTCATCATCAACGGCACCGAGCGCGTCGTCGTGTCCCAGCTCGTCCGCTCCCCGGGCGTGTACTTCTCGTCCGAGATGGACAACGGCGTGCTCGTCCACAAGGCGCAGTTCATCCCGGCCCGTGGCGCCTGGCTCGAGTTCGAGGTCGACAAGCGCGGCCACCTCGTCGTCTCGATCGACCGCAAGCGCCGCCAGTCTGCGACGATGTTCCTGCGCGCCCTCGGCATCGCCGAGACCGACGACGAGATCCTCTCGCTGCTCGGCGACACCGACGTCGTGCGCAACACCCTCGAGCGCGACGTGGCCACCACCCGTGAGGACGCGCTCCTCGAGATCTACCGCCGCCAGCGTCCCGGCGAGCCGCCGACCGTGGACTCCGCCCGCTCGCTGCTCGACGGCCTCTACTTCAACGAGCAGCGCTACGACCTCGCCCGCGTGGGCCGCTACAAGGTCAACAAGAAGCTCGGCATCGACGTCGAGCCCACGAGCAGGGTCCTCACCGAGCAGGACATCATCGAGTCCATCCGCTACCTGCTCGCCGTGCACGCCGGCGACGAGACCAAGCGCCTCGATGACATCGACCACTTCGGCAACCGTCGCGTCCGCACCGTGGGCGAGCTCGTGCAGAACCAGTTCCGCATCGGCATGAGCCGCATGGAGCGCGTCGTGCGCGAGCGCA
>CAZUOD010000124.1:0-3765 GCA_964621975.1 uncultured Atopobium sp. | reverse complement strand
TCGGCTCCCAACCGAGCGCCGTAAGTCGGCTCACATCCAACGGGAGATGATGATTGGGCGGATAAGGGGCGCGCGGGTCAACGTCAACAACGACGTGTCCTCGGCCATCTGAGAACCTGTCGATAACTTTTTCGGCCATGTCCTTGACCGATGAGTACGTTCTGGGGTTCGCGACGTTGTAGATGCCTCCGGGCTCACCATGCAGCAATATCGTAAGAATGCCCATGATCGCATCGGTTGTGTACACATACATCCGGGTGCTTTCACCAGTCGTCTTGAGGACGAGCTCCCCTCCGTCCATGGCCACATGTGCTATTTGGGCGAACAGTCGACCGTCGTTCTTGGGAATGCCGGGACCAAACGTCTGCGCAAGTCTCGCGACCCGCACAGGTACGCCGTATTCAGCGGCAAATCCTGTGCAATAGTTCTCAGCCATGCGCTTGCCCTCTGGATAGCAGCTTCTCACCTGGGCGGGATCAACATATCCCGTGTCTGCCTCAGTCAGGAGATGCTCGAGGCCAGCGGTGGGATTGCCATTTCCATAGACCTCCATGCTGGAGATATAGACCATCGAGGTGGCGCTGGTCTTGAGGGCGTGTGCAAGCATGTTTCGCGTCCCCAGCACAATGGCGTCGGTGGTCTCGACGGGATGGGATGCAAAGAATGCCGAGGCTGTAGGGCATGCAGCATGAATAAGATAGTCACAGGGGGTTTCTCCGACAGACTCCTCGCAAACATCGTGAGTCATGATGCTCAACCCGTCATCAGGGCCATAGTCGCTCAAGACGTGGCGGGCACGAGCCTCGTCTCTGACGAGCGCGTGAACCGAGATGCCTGTCCCCCGCTGACGATTAAGCTCAAGCAGCAAGCGGACGCAGAGCGAGCCTATGAGGCCCGTCGCACCCGTGACAAGCACAGAGCTTCCCTCGAGTGGGCTCCAGTCCAACCGAGCTCCTTCGGCAAGTTGGGCATATTCCTTCGATATATCGAACATACCTATCCCCACAGCCCCATAATCTGAGAATCCTCGCGCTCGTCCACGATGGCACGGAAGATGTAGTAGTCGGAGGGCGTCGTTATCTTGATATTCTCGCTGCCGCCCTCGACCATATAGAGGTTATGGCCGTAGTGGCTCATGAGAGAGGCAGAGTCAATGAAATCCTCACGACCTTCCCGAAGGGCCCTCTCATGCGCGTCTCTTATCTCGCCAAGATAGAAGCACTGAGGTGCCCGAGCGAGCTGGCAGGATTGTCGATCGATCATTGTGGTGATTATTCCATCAGTGCTTTGGACGATGGTTTCGGTCGCCGGGACTGTCGTGACAGCGCTTCCGTGCCGTCGAACGCTCTCTATGCAGGCCGAAATAGTTTCGGCCGCAAGAAGGGGGCGCACGCCGTCATGGATCAGCACGATATCTCGCGCATTAAAGCGCCGCGTGGCCTCAAAAATGCCGTTTCTTATTGAGGCTTGGCCGGTGGATCCGCCAGGGACAATGGCGACGACCTTGGTGAGCTCGTTTTTCTTTACGAGCTGCCTGAGCTTTGGAATCCAAGGCTCAAGGCAGACCACCACGATGGCATCTACCTCCGGATGTTCCTGAAAGCAGTCGATGGTATAGAGGATGATTTCCTTGCCATGAAGTTTGAGAAACTGCTTGGGTACGGACCTGACGTTCATTCGCTGGCCTGTTCCGCCCGCAAAGATGATTCCGACGTTCAAGCTCTCTCGCAATCCTTCGAGCCTCGGATTTTGGTTGAGAAATCTTGTTCCGAGGACAGTGTCTTGGCCTTCACGCTATCTTAGCATCGAGAGTTCTGCATCATGTGCACTTAGGAAACGGTGGGTTGTGGGGTCATCGGGCTCCGAGGGAGACGAGCCGGCCTGCAACTCCGCCGCTTCCCGCACGGCGTCTCTCGGTACGTCGAGCAACCCAAGGGGTCCTGCGCATGAAAGCAGGGCCTGCGTGCGGTCGCAGCCACGCCCTGCGCTGGTGCTACTTCTCCCGCAGGGTCTCGGCCTGGGTGAGCGCCACGAGCTTCTTCTTGAGCTCGCAGATTTTCTGGTCCTGTCGGAAGGTACGCACGAGCAGCACCACGATCCCGCAGCAGAGGACGAAGTTCACGGGTGCCTCAAAGCCCAACACGCCGGACGCCCAGTATGCAATCCTGGGAAACGCGGCCATCACGATGAGGAGCAGAGACAAGACGAGCCAGAATACCGAGTCCGCGATCTCGAGACCGGACTTCCTGATGCGTCTCATGACGAAGAAGAGGATGGCAAACGAGCAGAGCAGAAGCGAGGACCTCAGGACGACGTTCATGCGATATCACCTGAACCACTGGACGAAGAGGATGGACGTGCAGGTGCGCACCATGTACGAGATGGAGCGGGCGAGGTCGAGGTAGCTCTCGCCCGCCTGACGCTCGCGCATCTGGACCTGCACCTCGCTGACCTTGGCCCCTTGACGCATGAGGTAGGCGAGGGAGTCCGGCTCGGGGCCGAAGTCAAAGCGGCGGGCGAACTCCCGCATCATGGAACGGTCGTACAGGCGCATTCCCGAGGTGGGGTCGGCAATGGTCTCGCCCGTCGTGAGGCCGATGATGCCCGTGATGAGCCGCGAGCCGACCATGCGTGCCGAGAGGGGCTTGTGCTCGCTTACGAAGCGCGACCCAATGACGATGTTTGCCCCGGTGCGCTCCATCTCCGCCACGAGCTCGGGCACGTGGGTGGGGACGTGCTGGCCGTCGGCGTCGAACTGCACGACGGCATCGTAGCCGTGCGCGAGAGCGTACTTCACCCCGGTCTGGAACCCGCAGGTGAGGCCGAGGTTGGTGGCATGGCTCACGACGCGATAGCCGTGCTCTCGGCAGATGCTCAGCGTGTCATCAGAGGATCCGTCGTTCACGATGAGGTAATCGCAACCGGTCCGGGCGGCGATGAACTCCTCCACCGTGGGGACGATTGACTCCTCCTCGTTGTATGCGGGAATGATTGCGAGTGCGCGCATGGCTTCCAATCAGCTCGTTGGGCGCGGACCGCGCGCTCAGCATGACTTACACGTTCGTTATAATGCTACCGGACTGGGCTTGCCAAGGTTCCCGTTGCCGTCCTTGGACAATCCCCATGACATTGCGGTGCGCTGGACTTGAATCGCGGATGGAGAGGCATGGATAGGCAGCAGGCTCTTGAGCGGCTCCAGCAGGAGGAGCTCGACATCCTCTGTATGATTGACGGCTTCTGCGCGCAGCACGGTATCCAGTGGTTCCTCGTGAGCGGTACCGCCCTCGGTGCCTTGAGACACCAGGGTTTCATCCCGTGGGACGACGATATCGACATCGGTATGCTTCGGGAGGACTACGACCGCTTCGTCGAGCTTGCCGAGACGGGCCTCCCCACGGGCTACTCCCTGCACACCTGGTCGAACACCAAGGGTTTTGCCGGGATGTTTGCCAAGGTCTACCGGGACGGGACCGTCTTCCAGACCGCTGAGACCCGGGAGGCCGGCTGTCCGCAGGCCATCTTCGTCGATGTCTTCCCATACGACAGGGTCTCGGAAGACTCGCGCGTCCGAGCCAGGCAGGTGAGAAACGCCATGATCTGGCAGCGCCTGTCCTACCTCTATCACTCTGGCACCATCACGGTCCCGCACCGGGGCGTCTTGGGTGCGATTGAGCGCTTCGGGTGCCGCTGTCTGCACCATCTGGTGCGCCCCTTCCTCACGCCGGAGCTCATCGCCCGCAACTTCGAGCGCTCCGTGGTGTGGGG
>CAZUOD010000123.1:0-3834 GCA_964621975.1 uncultured Atopobium sp. | reverse complement strand
CCCCCCGCCCGTGCGACCTACCTCCCGTCCAGGCGCCCCACCTGCGGCCGGTCGAGCCGATGCGCCACCACGAGCAGCACCACGCCCGCCACGACGAGCGGCAGGCTCAGGAGCTGACCCATCGTGATGGGCCCAAGGATGTAGCCCAGCTGCTCGTCGGGCACGCGCACGAACTCGATCAGGAACCGGAAGATGCCGTACAGCGTGAGGAAGACCCCCATGAAGGTGCCCTGCGGGCGCGGCGGCAGACGACGCGAGAGCGCGTACAGCACGATGAACAGGACCAACCCCTCGAGAACGGCCTCGTAGAGCTGCGAGGGATGGCGGTACACGCCACCGCCCGTCTCGAACATGACGCCCCACGGCAGGTCCGTCTCCTTGCCCCAGAGCTCACCGTTCACGAAGTTGGCGCACCGGCCGAAGAACAGCCCAATGGGCGCCCCGATGACACCGAGGTCGCACACCGTGGGGACCGAGATGCCGTAGTGTCGGCACACGAGCGCGGCGGCCACAATGGCACCCACCAGCCCGCCGTGAAAGCTCATGCCCCCGTCCCACGTGGCAAAGATCTCGAGCGGGTGCTCCCAGTAGTAGCCCGCCCCATAGAAGATCACGTAGAAGAGCCGCGCGCCTATGATCACACCGAAGACGACCGCGATGATAATGGAGAACACGTCGTCCGCGGAGATGTCGAGCCGCCAGCGGCGCGCCGTCCGGTACATCACGATGCCCGTGCACACAAAACCCAGCAGGTAGGCTATGCCGTACCAGCGCACGGTGAGGGGCCCCAGGGTAAACGCCACCGGGTCCAGCATCTGGTAGAGCTCGTCGAGAAGCACGTCGGCCTACCTAGAACGCCGCGGGCTGCACGCGCGTCACGCCGGGCACGTGCTCCTTCAGGATGCGCTCGATGCCCTCGGACATGTCGATCGACGAGAGCGGGCAGCCGGCGCAGGCGCCCTGCATCTCCAGGGTCACCACGCCGTCGTCGGTGCAGTCGATGAGGGCCACGTCGCCGCCGTCCGCCTGGAGGCTCTGGCGGATGACATCGAGGGTCGCGTTGAGAAGGTCACGGTCCACAGCCATGGCTGGTCCTTTCCTGGGTGCTCTTGTTCGTGGAACATGTTACCCAATGCCGGCGAAGAGATGGCCCGACGTGGCGCCCCTCATGCGTGCCGCCGGCCGGCGCCCCGCCCGCGCGTCCGCCACGGCGCGCGTCACGCGGGCCACGGCGCGCGCGAGCTCCTCGGGACCCATGAGCTGGCCGTCCACCAGAAGGCGGGAGACGCCTGCAGAGACGAGCTCGCCCACCTGCGGCGTGGCGTCCAGGGGCCGGGCTGCCCAGATCCGGGAGCGCCCGCTCTCGTCCGTGCGCACGGGCAGGAGCTCGCCGTCGATGTTTCGCAGCGAGAGCTCGCGGCGGCGCAGCTCGCAGCGCGGGCAGTCGTGCACGCAGCGGCCGAGCGCCTGGAGCACGCAGTGCTCGCTCGTCATGAGGCGCTCGCGGCCCAGGACGGCAAGGCCCACCGGCACGCGAGACACGCGAGCGAGCGCGCACACCTCCTCGAGCGTGAGCTCCGGCGAGAGCCACACGCCCGCCGCGCCCGCGTCCTCCAGGGCCCTCAGGGCGCTCACGTTGTGCACGGGCACGCAGGAGCGCACCTCGGGAGCGGCCCCGCGCTCGACGGCGAGCGCCAGCTCAGAGACGTTGCCCACCGCCACGGGCTCCCCGGGCCGCACGAAGGGGTCGAGCCGGGCGTGATCCGCCTCGCGGCACACCTCGTCGAGCCACGCAACGGTGCCCGCGGGCCAGTCGCCCCCCGCGAGGGCCTCCGCGGTGGCGTAGACACGCCAGGCACCGGCCGCGAGGGCCGCCTCGGCGGCCTCCGGCGTGGCGGCCAGGGCGCATACCTCTGCCTCCGGGACCGTATCCGGGACCTCTCTGGGGGGTTGTGCGGCAGCGACCGGGATGCCGCCCGGCTCCCCGACGAGTCTTTCGCGGCACGCGTACGGCGCGAGAAGCGCCTCCTCCAGCCGGGCGCAGGCCTGGGCGCGAACCTTGTGCACCGCCGAGAAGCCCATCCCGCAGCCCGGGTCCAGCTCGACCTCCCACGCCACGGCCTCGAACGGGCTCTGCCCCATGCGACCCACGTGCTCCACGAGGTCGGCCTCGGTGACGGGGCGCGTGCGGGCCGGCTCCACCACAAAGCCCTCCGCCGTGGCCTCCGCGGTGCCGTCCGCGCAGCTCAGCGTCACGGAGAAGGGACTCCCCACGCGTGCGACCACGCGCACCCGCACCGCCCTCCTGCGCACCACGTCCCGCTCGGCCACGCGGGCCGCGGCGTCGAGGGCGCGCTGCGAGCGTATGGCGCGCACGAGCGAGCCCGGCTCCATCGCGCGCGAGGCGCGACAGACGATGACCTCGCCCGCGCCTGCGTCCGAGGGGGCCCGTGCGGTGAGGAACTGCGACGGGTCGCTCACGGGACGGATCTCCAGGAGGTCCCCCTCGTCCACCGGGGCCGAGAGGCGCACCGTCACGTCGGCCTGCGTGAGGCGCCGCATGCGCTCGCGCCCGCCCGAGCCGCCGCCGCGCCGCACGAGCGCGTCCTCGAGCCGCACGGACGAGACGACCTCCCCCACCAGCTCGCCACGGTTGTTGGAGCGCTCGTAGCTCATCATCTCGTTGTCAGAGCGACCGTCGAGGTACGCGTCGGTGAAGTCCCGGTTGAAGGCGCGCTTGAGCCGACGGCGGCGCGCCTGCGCGGCAGCGGCGTCGGCCGGACCCTCCGTCAGCTCGTCGAGCGCCTCGCGGTAGGCCCCCACCACGGAGTGGACGTAGTCGGGCGCCTTCATGCGCCCCTCGACCTTGAGCGCGCCCACGCCTGCGTCGTGCAGCTCACGGAGGCGGTCCACGGTGCAGAGGTCCTTGGGGCACAGCAGGCGCGTGCCGCCCACCCCGCGGCTCCGCTCGGGCACGCCCTGCGTCGCCACGCCCGGGATCTCCATCACCTCGCCCCGCTCGTCCACGAGGTCGTAGGGCAGCCGGCACGGCTGGGCGCAGAGGCCCCGGTTGGCCGAGCGGCCGCCGGCCATCGAGCTCATGAGGCACACGCCCGAGTAGCAGAAGCAGATGGCGCCGTGGCCGAAGCACTCCAGCTCCACGCCCTCCTCGGCGATGCGCGAGATCTCCGCCAGCGAGAGCTCGCGCGAGAGGGTCACGCGCGCCACGCCCCAGACGTCGCGGCACCATGCCACGCCACGGGCGTCGTGCACGTTGGCCTGCGTGGAGACGTGCACCTCCATCTCGGGCCATGCGCGCCGGACCTCGGCGATGAGCCCCCAGTCCTGGATGATGAGGGCATCGGCCCCGAGCTCCCACGCGCGCCGCACGAGCGCGAGCACGCGCGGCATCTCGGCCGTGGACACGGCCACGTTCACCGTCACGTACACGCGCGCGCCCGCGAGGTGCGCCCGCCGGCACGCCGCGCGAAACGAGTCGTCGTCGAAGTTGTCCGCCCCGCGGCGGGCGTTGAAGTCGTTGCCCAGGCCGCAGTAGATGGCGTCGGCCCCGGCCGCGAGCGCCGCGTTGAACGGCGCCGGGCCGCCTGCCGGCGCGAGCAGCTCCATGGAGCGCACGGGGAGCCGCCCCGCGCTACACCAGGCGCGCCCAGCGGCGCTTGCCGGACTGCAGGACCGTCCCCGGGCCGAGAAGCGCCGGGTCCACGTTGTAGCACTTCGGCGCCACGGCCTCGCCGTCGATCCTCACGCCGCCACCGTCGACGAGGCGGC
The DNA here is from genome assembly GCA_964621975.1 of uncultured Atopobium sp. Classification (GTDB taxonomy): domain Bacteria; phylum Actinomycetota; class Coriobacteriia; order Coriobacteriales; family Atopobiaceae; genus Thermophilibacter. The sequence goes on along the minus strand of CAZUOD010000123.1, from coordinate 45 downwards.
GCGCCTCGCCGGCGGACTTGGCGATCCCCACCTCCACGAGGAGCC
>CAZUOD010000122.1:0-3836 GCA_964621975.1 uncultured Atopobium sp. | reverse complement strand
GGAGGTTGATGTCCTCCATGGGCACCACCTGGGCGTAGCCGCCGCCGGCGGCGCCCCCCTTGATGCCGAAGACCGGGCCCAGCGAGGGCTCGCGCAGGCAGAGCATGGTCTGGTGGCCGAGGCGCATCATGGCGTCGGTCAGGCCGACCGACGTGGTGGTCTTGCCCTCGCCGGCGGGCGTGGGGTTGATGGCCGTCACGAGGACGAGCCTGCCCTTGCGCGGCCGACCCGCGAGCGCATGGACGTCCACCTTCGCCTTGGTGCGGCCATAGGGCTCGAGCAGGTCCTCGGAGAGACCGGCGCGGCGCGCGACCTCCGTGATGGGGAGCATCTGGGCTCCCTGCGCGATCTCGATGTCAGACTTGTGCTCGGACATGCAGCTCCCCTCACCGCGATTCGCCTTGGTCTCTACTATAGCGCGCCGGCCGGCGCGGCGGCGCTCGCGCGTTCTGGCACAATGGCAGCCGTCAGGAGCGTGCGAGGATCTTCGGAGGGCAGCGTGGAGACGGCTACGGACAGGCTGAGGCTCATCCTCGGAGAGGAGGGGCTCTCGCGGCTCGCGGCGGCGCGGGTGGCCGTGATCGGTCTCGGGGGCGTGGGGTCAAGCTGCGCCGAGGCGCTCGTGCGGGGCGGCGTGGGGCACCTCGTGCTTCTCGACCGCGACGTCGTGGCCCCGAGCAACCTGAACCGCCAGGCCCTCGCGTTCATGAGCACGATGGGCCAGCCCAAGGCCGAGGTCATGAGGCGAATGGCGCTCGACATCAACCCCGAGGCGGACGTCACCGCCGTGACCGCGTTTCTCGAGAGGGAGCGCCTGGCGGAGCAGATGGACGCCCTGCCGCGCCCGGACTACGTGGTCGACGCCATCGACACCGTGGCGCAGAAGCTGCGGCTTGCCGAGTGGTGCCAGAGGCGCGGGGTGCCCGAGCTCTCCGCGATGGGCGCGGCCAACAAGCTCGATCCGAGTCGACTGCGCTTCGCGCGGATAGAGGACACCGTCAGGTGCCCGCTCGCGCGCGTCATGCGCAAGGAGTGCCGCCGGCGCGGCATCCACGGCCTCAGGGTGCTCTTCTCCGATGAGGAGCCGGTGCGCATGGAGGCGATCTCCGACGAGCGCTGGATGCGGGAGGGATCGCTTCTGGGAACGATGAGCTACCTGCCGCCGATCATGGGCCAGATGATCGCGAGCCGCGTGATTCGCGACCTCCTGGGGTGGGCGTAGCGGGGCCGCGAACCTCCCCAAGGGTTGCCCAGCCTTGGCATGTGGCAGAAACAGGCTGGTCTGGGTGGCTTCTCGGCTGACTCGGGAAAACAGCCGCTCTCAGATTGCTCGCCACCTGCGGGTTGTTCGTTGCCAGGAGGCCTCATCCGGTCCGCGTGGCCAACCAGGCACCCAGACCCGCCCGTTTCTGCCACAGCTCACAGCCCACAGCGCCTCAGGCCGACCCTGACCAGAGAGTCCACGAACCTGCGCCCCACAAAGCCGGCGCGGCTGATATACTCCGTCGGCACGAGCCCCGCGTCTCCCAGGGCCCGCCACGGGACTCTCCAGCGAAAGGGCCGTGCATGAGGATCTGCATCTCTCACCAGACCGCCCTGTCCTTTCTGCTCCGCATGAGAAACCCCCGGGCACACGAGTCCCGGCCCTGCCGCGCCAGGGCGATCCCCGCGTCGGTCCCGTCCGATGCCGACGCCTCGTGGCTGCTCCGCGTCCTTGAGCACGACCTTCCCGAGGAGCACGACAAGCTTGACCTGCTCGTGTCATCCCAGGCGGGGCGCCACGAGACCGCGCTGGTCCGCCCGCACCTGTGCACTGCCCAACTTCCGGAAGGGTCGTTCGTGGCGACGGTCCTCTACGGGACCGAGGTCCACTTCTCAGCTCCCGAGCTGATCTTCCTTCAGATGGCCGAGGTCCTCGATCCGGTCGGGCTCATCTACGTTGGCTACGCCCTCTGCTCCGATTTCCGCCTCGACGACCTCGAGCAGAGCGGGGTGGTGATCCGCCGTGACGGCGGGGACGAGCCGCTTACGACCCCGGAGCGCATCCACGCGTTCCTCGGGCGGCTTCCGCCAGGCACCCGGAACCTGTCGAAGGCGCTCCGCGCGCTCGAGCACGTGCGAGACGGGGCGAGGTCTCCCATGGAGGCGGGCATCGCCATGTGCATCAACCTGCCCGTGCGGCTCGGCGGCCATGCGATCGGCGACGTCCGGCTCAATCCTGAGCTGCGCGTCTATGACGGGCTCGACCGAAACGGGGAGCCTCGCTACGTGACACGCTACCCCGACATCCTCGTGAGCGCCCGCGACCGGGACGGGGCCGTGCGGCAGGTGGACGTCGAGTACAGCCCCCTCATCACCCACGGCTCCGCCGAGAGGGCGCTCAGCGACGCCGAGCGAGGCAACCTCCTGTCGGCTGTCGACGCGCTCAACGTCATCACGATCACAAAGGCGCAGGCCCAAAGCCACCGTCAATTCACGAGAGACCTCGACCGCATCAGGCGCGCGCTCAAGCAGCGAAGAAAGCCGCGACTGGCCGGCAGCCCGGACTCCGCTGACAGCCAGAGGCGGATGGCCGATGCGGCCTGGCGGCAGCACGAGACGTGGAGGCTCGTGCTCGGCGAAGACAGGATGACCCTCTAGGCCCCCGAGGTGCCGGGGCGCCGCGAGGCCGGCCAGACGCTACGCGAGGTCCTCGATCTGGGCCGTGAGCTGGTCGACCGTGGAGGCGAGCTCGGAGGCCTGGGTGCGCTTCTTCTCGATGACCTCGGGCGCGGCCTTGGCGATGAAGCCCTCGTTGGAGAGGGTCCGCTCCACGCCGGCAAGGTCCTTCTTGGCCTTCGCGAGCTCCCGCTCGAGCCGCGAGCGCTCCGCCGCAAGGTCAACGAGGCCGCCCACCACGACGAAGATCTCGAGCGAGCCGTCGACCACGGAGACGGAGCCCTCGGGCCTCCGCGCGTCGGCGGCCGCGGCGAACGAGCCCACGTGCCCCACCGAGCGCACGAAGCCCTCCTGCCCGGCGAGCACCGTCGCGTCCCTCGCGTCGCAGCGCACCGCGACGTCGAGCTCGGCGCGCGGCGAGAGGCGATAGCGTGCCCGCGTGGAGCGCACGCAGGAGATGACGCGCTTGGCGAGCTCGAAGTCGAGCTCGGCGCGCTCGTTGACGTAGCCCGAGAAGGCCTCGGGCTCGGGCCAGGCGGCCAGCATGAGGAAGCGCGCGTCATGGGCGTCGAGGCCGCTCGCCGGCAGGGCGTCCCAGACGCTCTCGGTCACGAAGGGCATCGCGGGATGCAGAAGGCGCATCGAGGTGTCGAGGACGAAGACGAGGTTGCGCTGCACCTGGAGGCGCTCGGCGGGCGAGCCGTCGAGCAGGCGGCCCTTGCAGAGCTCGATGTACCAGTCGCAGACGTCGTTCCAGAAGAAGGCCTGGATCTCGCGGGCATAGTCCCCGAACTGGTAGGTCTCGAGCTGGTCCGTGGCGCGGCTCACGGCGCGGGCCAGGCGCGAGAGCATCCAGGCGTCCTCGGGCGTGACCGCCGCGGCCGGGCCCGGCTCGTAGCCCGCGAGGTTCATCTGCACGAAACGGCTCGCGTTCCAGACCTTGGTCACGAAGCCGCGGGCCTGCTCGGTGCGCGGGCTGTCCACGAGCTCGTGGGTCCGCTTGTCGAGGTTGGCGTCAAAGCGCACGTCCTGGTTGTTGGTGATGAGCGGGAGGAGGTTGGAGCGCATCGCGTCCGCGCCGTACTTGTCCATGAGCTCCATCGGGTCGACGCCGTTGCCCTTCGACTTGGACATGCGGCTGCCGTCCTTGGCCAGGATGGTGGCGTAGATGTAGACGT
>CAZUOD010000121.1:0-3838 GCA_964621975.1 uncultured Atopobium sp. | reverse complement strand
AGCCCCCTCCAAGGCAGAGGCCCGGAGTTCACTCCACCAGCCGCGACCTGAACGGCGCGAGGCCCCTCTCGCCGCCCAGTAGGGAAGCCGTCCGCCCCACGGCACGGGGCACACGAGCGGGCGTGCGGGAGAGAAAACCCACGCGCCAACCGAGGTGGTACCGCGGATTATTCCGTCCTTGGGCACGCGTCGCCCGAGGACGGCTTTTTGTTTGGAAAGGGGAACCGCATGTCGATGTCCGACGACCTCAAGGCAATCGAGGCGCAGTTCGGCGAGAGGCTCGCCACCGCCGCGAGCATGGAGGAGCTCGAGGCCCTGCGCGTGAGCATGCTCGGCAGGAAGGGGCAGCTCACGGCCATCATGCGCTCGATGGGCACGCTCGCCCCCGAGGAGCGTCCGGCCATGGGCAAGCTCGCCAACACCGTCCGCGGCAACGTGGAGGCCGCGCTCAAGGCCCGCCGGGAGGAGCTCGGCCGCGAGCTCATGGAGCGCAGGATGGCCGCCGATGCCTGCGACGTCACGCTGCCCGGGCGGCGCGTGAGCCAGGGGACCCAGCACCTCATCAGCCAGATCCGCGAGGAGATCGAGGACATCTTCTGCGGGTTGGGCTACACCGTCATGGACGGCCCCTACGTGGAGACCGCCTGGTACAACTTCACCGCCCTCAACGCCCCGGCGGACCACCCCAGCCGTTCGGCCAAGGACACCTTCTACGTGGAGGACAACGCGCCCGGCACCGTGGCGCACGCCGAGGCGGACCTTGCCCGTGGCGAGTCCGACATCCTCCTTCGCACGCAGACCTCCGGCGTGCAGGTGCACGCCATGGAGCAGCAGCGGCCTCCCATCTACATGATCTGCCCGGGCACCGTCTTTCGCCCGGACACCGCCGACGCCAACCACCTGCCGCAGTTCACGCAGGTGGAGGGCCTCGTCGTGGACGAGGGCATCACCTTCGGCGACCTCAAGGGCACGCTCGACTACTTCACGCGCGAGATCTTCGGCAAGGACCGCGCCACGCGCTACCGCCCGCACTTCTTCCCCTTCACCGAGCCCAGCTGCGAGGTGGACGTCTCGTGCGGCGTCTGCCACGGCGAGGGCTGCCGCTTCTGCAAGAACACCGGCTGGCTCGAGATCCTCGGCGCCGGCATGGTGGACCCCAACGTCTTCGAGTACTGCGGCATCGACCCCGAGAAGTACACCGGCTTCGCCTTTGGCATCGGCGTCGAGCGCGTGGCGGCGCTTCGCTACGACCTGCCCGACCTCCGCATGCTCATGACCGGTGACATGCGCTTCCTCAACCAGTTCTAAGAAGGAGTTACACCATGCGCGTCTCATATGAGTGGCTTAGGAGCATGATTGACGTGCCGGAGGACCCGGCAGAGCTCGTGGCCGAGCTCACCCGCACCGGCACCGAGGTCGAGGCCGTGGAGAAGGTCGGCGCCAACCTCGAGAACGTGGTCACGGCGCAGGTCGTGAGCAAGGAGCCCCACCCCGACTCCGACCATCTCTGGCTCTGCCAGGTCAGCGTCGGCGACAGGAACGTGGACGAGCAGGGCAGCCCGGTGCCGCTGCAGATCGTCTGCGGCGCCCAGAACTTCAACGAGGGCGACCACATCGTCTGCGCGATGGTGGGCGCCGTCCTGCCCGGTGGCATCAAGATCAAGCGGAGCAAGCTGCGCGGCGTTGCCTCCTGCGGCATGAACTGCTCGGAGCGCGAGCTCGGCCTGGGGGGCGACCACGAGGGCATCATGATCCTTCCCGAGGACGCCCCGGTGGGCATGGACCTCACCGACTACCTCGGCACCTCGGACACCGTCATCGACTGCGAGATCACGCCCAACCGCCCGGACTGCCTCTCCATGACCGGCTTTGCCACCGAGGTCGCGGCCATTCTCGACAGGGACACCCACATCGAGCTGCCGCGCGTTCGTGCCGAGGAGGGACCCGACGCCGCTGACCTCGTGGACGTGGCCATAGACGACCCGGAGCTCTGCAGCCGCTACACCGCCCGTGTGGTGCGCAACGTGAAGATCGGCCCGTCACCGGAGTGGCTCGCGCGCCGCGTGGCCGCGGCCGGCGGGCGCTCGATCAACAACGTCGTGGACGTCACCAACTACGTGATGTACCTCACGGGCCAGCCGCTCCATGCCTTTGACCTGGGAACGCTCTCCGAGCGTGACGGCAGGCGCCACATCGTGGTGCGTGCGGCCGCAGACGGCGAGGTCCTCACCACGCTTGACGGCCAGGAGCGCACGCTGACCTCCGACATGGCCGTCATCACCGACGACGGGCACACCCCCATCGCGCTCGCGGGCGTCATGGGCGGCCTCGACTCCGAGATCACCGAGGCCACGACCGACGTCCTTCTCGAGAGCGCGAACTTCTCCAGCGGCCATACCTCGCGCACGAGCCGCAGCCTCGACCTCATGAGCGAGGCGTCCATCCGCTATGAGCGCAAGGTGGACGGCACCAACTGCGTCACCGTGGCCGAGGTCGCGGCGGCGCTCTTCGAGGAGTGCTGCGGGGCCACGGTCTGCCCGGGCGTCGTGGACGCCTATCCCGGTGCGGCCGATGACGTGCCGGCCACGATCTCGCTGCGCCCGTCCCGTGCGCGCCTCATCGGGGGCGCGGACATCCCGGTGGGGTTCATGGAGAGCCGCCTGCGCCGCCTTGGCTGCGAGGTGAGCCGCGCCGGCGAGGACGAGCTCGCCGTGGTGGCCCCCACCAACCGGCCTGACCTCACGCGCGAGGTCGACCTCATCGAGGAGGTCGTGCGCCTGTGGGGCGAGGGTGACATCGAGCCCACGCTGCCCGCCGCGCGCAACCACGCCGGCGGCCTCACGACCGATCAGCGCCGCGAGCGCCTGATCGGACGGACGCTGCGCGCCTGCGGCCTCTCGGAGACCTCGACGTACTGCTTCGCCGCCCCGGACGAGCTCGAGCGCCTGGGCATCACCGAGACGGGCCGGGGCGTGCCCGTGAGGATCACCAACCCGCTCGTGTCCGACCAGTCCGAGATGCGCCGCTCCATGCTGCCCGGGCTTCTCCGCTCGGTGGCCTACAACCTCGACCACGGCGTCTCCAACGTGGCGCTCTACGAGGTGGGCCGCGTCTTCTTCGGTCGCGCCAACAGGAGCCAGCCCGACGAGCCGTGCCACGTGTGCGGCGTGATGGCGGGCAAGCGCGCCGATGACGCGTGGAACCTGCGCTTCGACGACTACGACTTCTACGACGCCAAGGGCGTGGTCGAGGAGCTCCTCGACGCCCTGCGCGTGACCAAGGTCCGCTTCAAGGCTGCCGATGCCGAGAGGTACCCCTGGCTGCAGCCGGGTCGCGCCGCAGAGGTGATGGCGGGCGGCGGCGAGCTCGTGGGCTGGGTGGGCAACGTCCATCCCGCCACGCTGCGCGCAGCCGGGCTCGACGTGCCCGTCGTGGCCTTCGAGCTCTCCGAGGCAACGCTGCTGCGCCTGGCACACGACGAGCTGCCCTACCAGGACGTGCCCACGCTGCCCGGCGTGGACGTGGACCTCGCCATCGTGGTCGACGAGTCCGTGACCTGCGAGCAGCTCATGCAGCGCATCACCTCCGCGGGAGGCAAGCTCTTGGCCGAGGTGCGCCTCTTCGACGTCTACCGCGACGACGCGCGCGTGGGCGCGGGCAAGAAGTCCATGGCCTTCTCGCTCACGTACCGCGCGGCGGACCGCACGCTCACCTCGGAGGAGGTCGAGCGCGCGCACGCGCGGCTTGTGACCAAGGTCTGCAAGGCCACGGGCGGCGAGGTCCGCAGCTGACGCGGAGGACGACGTATCAAGCGTGCGCCCATGAGAGAGTGGGAGCG
>CAZUOD010000120.1:0-3857 GCA_964621975.1 uncultured Atopobium sp. | reverse complement strand
GAGGAGCAGGCTGACGCCAACTTCCGCCAGTCCGCCAAGCGCCTGCTTCTGGGCTACTTCAACACGGGCCTCTTCGAGAACCCCTACGTGGACGTCGACGTGGCGCGCTCCGACGTCGACGCCGGCATCGACGAGGTCACCGAGGCCGCGCTCGCCGCGCAGGTCAAGGGCATCGTGATGCTCAAGAACTCCGGCAACGTCATCAAGGCCGCCGACGGTGACACCCTGCCCAAGGTCTACGTCCCGATGCGCTACACCGCGGCCGCGCTCAGCAACTCCGGCATGGGCGCCTCCACGTGGTCCACGAGCGCCGCGAGCATCTCGCTGCCGCTCACCGAGGGCACGCTCAACCGCTACTTCGAGGTCGTGACCGACACGGTGGCCGACACCTACACCGGCGAGGCCGACGATGACGGCAACCCCACCGCCTCCGAGGCCGACATCACGCGCCTCACGGCCGACGAGATCGCCGACTGCGACTTCGTGCTCGTCTGCGCGGCCGGTCCCGTGAACGCCTCGGCGCGTCGTGGCCAGGATCAGGATGGCAACTTCATCCCGCTCTCCATCCAGTACGAGCCGTACACCGCCGACAACGAGTACGTGCGCCAGGAGTCCCTTGCCGGCGACACCCTCGAGGACGGCACCAAGGAGAACCGCTCCTACTACGGGCGCACCTCCATGGTCACCAACTCCGCGCAGCTCGACCAGATCCTCCAGGCGGCCTCGGTCGCCAAGGAGGCCGGCATCCCCTGCGTGGTGGTGCTCGACATCTCGCAGCCGATGTGCGTGCATGAGTTCGAGTCCGAGGTCGACGCCATCGTGGTCTCCATGTCCGACTCCACCGAGGCGGTCTGCCGCATCGTCTCCGGCACCGATGAGCCCTCCGGCCTGCTGCCGATGCAGATGCCCAAGGACATGTACGACGTGGAGGCCCAGCTCGAGGACGTCCCGCGCGACATGGAGTGCTACACCGACGCCGACGGCAACACCTACGACTTCGGCTTCGGCCTCAACTGGTCCGGTGTGATCTCCGACGAGCGCACCGACACCTACTGCGTGGACGCGCTCACCGAGCCTGAGGCATAGGTACAGGCGCAACGCGTCTCCACAGGCGGCCGGCCCCCAGGGCTGGCCGCCTTCCTATATTGAAAACTAATTGAAAACATAGATATAAGCTGCAACTCATGGTGCTTAAAATGCTTGTAGGACACTGCGCTGAGGCCTCAGCAGTGCATCTTGTGCCACGTTTTATAGGCTTGAGGACAAAGGTCTGTGCCGCGACGGGTGCCAACGTACATTTTCCATATGCATTAGGTTCGTACCGGCCTGTGTGGCCGGCGGATATATGTCGTACGGAGCGATTAGGGAGGAATGAGAAGGTATGAGCAACGTCACCCGTAGGAACTTCCTGGCGGCGTCGGCCGTGACCGCCGGGCTGGCCGGCCTGGCCGGCTGCGAGTCGTCGTCCACGACGGACGGCGAGGAGGAGGTCGCCGCCACGACCTCGGCCAGCGGCTCGATGGAGGCCCCGTCGGCCGACAGCTACCCCATCGAGCCCGACGCCGAGGGCGTCGAGGCGCTCTGGACCTCCGAGGAGGTCCGCGACGGCTGGACGCGCGTCACCAACCCCGAGGGCGGCGCCGAGATCGGCGTCATGGACACCGCCCGCATCATCCAGGTCGACGGCCTCGCCTTCCGCGACATGAACGGCGACGGCCAGCTCGAGCTGTGGGAGGACTGGCGCCAGAGCGCCGCCGACCGCGCCGCGGCCCTGGCCGAGACCCTCAGCGCCGAGGAGTGCGTCCAGCTCATGTGGCACGGCGGCGCCACCGACAGCTCCGAGGACGCCACCGACCCGGACTACGGCGCGCTCGACAAGGGCTCGTGCGCCGGCGTCTCGCGCCTCACCGCGGACGAGGACTCCTACGCCTCGGCCATCTCCTGGATCAACACGGTCCAGGAGCGCTGCGAGCAGCGCGCCAACGGCATCCCCTACATCAACTCGACCGACCCCTACTCCACGCTCGGCATCCCGAGCACCGTGGGCCTGGCCGCCTGCATGGACAAGGACATCTGGCGCAAGGCCGGCATGTGGATCGGCCGCGCCTGGCGCGCCACCGGCGTGCGCTGCGAGCTCGGCCCGCAGATCGACCTCTACACCAACCCGACCGTGGCGCGCCTCTCGGGCGCCGAGACCGAGGACCCGGCCCTCTGCCGCGACTTCACGGCGGCCTTCGTCGGCGGCATGCAGTCCACCTGGGGCGACGACGAGGCCACCGAGGACCTCGGCTGGGGCGAGGACTCCGTGGCGTGCATGCTCAAGCACTTCGTGGGCGCCGGCGCCATCGAGGGCGGCCGCAACGACCACGGCGACGGCGGCAAGTTCGACGTCTTCCCCGGCGACAACTACGACGCGCATGTCCTGCCGTTCCTCGACGGCGGCATGAACCTCGACTCCGAGACGGGCCAGATGGCCGCGGTCATGCCCAACTACGGCATCGCCTACAGCGAGGACGCCAGCTACGGCCTGCGCGTGGGCGGCGGCCTCAACCCCCAGCAGCTCTCCATCCTGCGCAACGCCGGCTGGGACGGCATGTACTGCACCGACTGGGGCATCATCACCTCCGGCCGCGGCACCGAGGACATGACCCAGGAGGAGCGCTACCGCATGATGATCGACGGCTCGATCGACCAGTACGGCGGCAGCTTCCTGGCGGACACCGTGGGCGACGCGGTCTACGAGGAGATGGTCTCCGACATGGGCGAGGACGAGGCCCTGGCCCGCGTGCGCGAGTCGGCCCGCCGCATCCTCAAGCTCATGGCGAACGTCCAGCTCTTCGACCAGCCCTACGCCGACCGCTCCATCGCCGCGGAGGTCTTCTCGTCCGAGGCGGCCGCCGAGTTCGCCCAGGAGGCCAACGACAAGTGCGTCATCATGCTCAAGAACGACGGCACGATCTCCTCGGCGGGCCTCGGCGACACGCCCAAGGTCTACATCCCGCAGATCTACACGCCCAGCTCTTCCGGCTTCACGGGAACGACGGCGGCGAGCATCGACGCCTGCTTCGACCTCGACGTCGCGGGCGAGTACTTCGACGTGGTGACCGACACCGTGGGCGACCCCACGGGCGATCCCCTCGAGGGCGAGACGGACGCCCAGTACCAGGAGTCCGACATCACGCGCCTCACGGCCGACGACCTCGCCGACGTCCAGTACGCGCTCATCCGCATCCAGAACCCGCAGGACGCCTACGACGGCGAGACCGAGGACGAGGACGGCAACACCGTCTACCTGCCCATCTCGCTGCAGTACCGCCCGTACACGGCCGACGGCGACAGCGTCAGGCAGGTCTCCATCGCGGGCGACCCCGCCGACGGCTCCACCTGGGTCGAGCACGGCACCGACTCCGGCGTGGAGATCGAGAACCGCAGCCACTACGGGCAGTCCACCTACGTGACCAACGAGTCCTCGCTCGACCTCGTGATCGACACGAAGGCCAACCTGCCCGAGGGCGCCAAGCTCATCCTCATGATCGACGCCACGCGCCCCATGGTCTTCTCCGAGATCGAGCCCTATGCCGACGTCATCCTCATGGGCTGGTCCGGCGACTCCGGCCCCGGCGGCGGAGACTTCGGCATCACCAGCTCCGCCGTCGCCCGCATCATCACCGGCCAGGTCGAGCCCTCGGGCCTGCTGCAGTTCCAGATGCCGGCGGACATGGACACCGTGGAGGCGCAGCAGGAGGACGTCCCGCGCGACATGGAGTGCTACGTCGACTCCGCGGGCAACACCTACGACTTCTGCTTCGGCCTCGACTGGTCCGGCGTGATCGACGACGAGCGCACCGCGACCTACA
>CAZUOD010000119.1:0-3870 GCA_964621975.1 uncultured Atopobium sp. | reverse complement strand
AGGGCATCGTGGTGCTCGCGGCCACGAACCGCCCCGACTCGCTCGACCCGGCGCTGCTGCGCCCGGGCCGCTTCGACCGGCGCATCCCGGTGGAGCTGCCCGACCTCGCCGGGCGCGAGGCCATCCTCAAGATCCACGCCAACGACGTCAAGATGGAGGGTGGGATCGACCTCGGCGTGGTCGCGCGGTCCACGCCGGGAGCCTCCGGCGCCGACCTCGCCAACATCATCAACGAGGCCGCGCTGCGCGCCGTGCGCTTCGGGCGCTCCCGCGTGACGCAGGAGGACCTGCTGGAGTCCGTTGACGTGGTCATCGCCGGAGAGAAGAAGAAGTCCACGGTCCTCTCCCCGCACGAGAAGGACGTCGTCTCCTACCACGAGACGGGTCACGCCATCGTGGCCGCCACGCAGAAGGGCTCGGCGCCCGTCTCCAAGATCACGATCGTGCCGCGCACCTCCGGGGCGCTCGGCTTCACGATGCAGGTCGAGGAGGACGAGCACTTCCTCACCACGCGCCAGGAGGCCAAGGACAAGATCGCGGTGCTCTGCGGCGGCCGCGCGGCCGAGGAGCTCATCTTCAACGAGATGACCACGGGCGCCGCCAACGACATCGAGAAGGCCACCCAGCTCGCCCGCGCCATGGTGACGCAGTTCGGGATGTCTGACAGGTTCGGCATGGTGGCGCTCGGCCAGCAGCGCAGCCGCTATCTGGGCGGCGGCCAGGAGCTCACGTGCTCCGAGGGGACCGCGCAGGAGATAGACGCCGAGGTGCAGCGCCTCGTGGAGGAGGGGCACCAGACGGCGCTCAGGACCCTGCGCGAGAACCGCTTCAAGCTCCACGAGATCGCCCACTACCTCCAGAAGAAGGAGACCATCACGGGCGAGGAGTTCATGAACATCCTCACGCGAGACGACGGCTTCGCGCCCAAGATGCCCGAGCCCAAGGACAACCGATAGGCCACACGGGCCAAGACGACCCCTAGCGGAAGAGCTGCCAGAAGGCGACCGCGGAGCTTGCGGCCACGTTGAGGGAGTCCACGTCGTGCGCCATGGGGATGATGACGCTCCCGTCGCAGGCGGCGAGCGTCTCGCGCGTGAGCCCGGGCCCCTCGCTGCCAAAGACGAGCGCGCGCCGGGCACCCGGCCGGGGACCCACCTCGTCGAGCGGCACGGCGTCCGGCCCGAGCGCCATCGCCAGGCATGTGAAGCCCAGCTCACGCAGGTGCCCCAGCGTCTGGCGGGGCCACGCGCCGGCCTCCGCGCGAGCCCACGGCACCCGAAAGACACACCCCATCGAGACCCGCACGGCACGCCGGCAAAGGGGGTCCGCGCAGCGCGGCGACAGCACCACGGCGTCCGCCCCGAGCGCGGCGGCGTTGCGCATGAGCGCGCCGAGGTTGGTCACGTCCACGAGGTCCTCGACCACGGCCACGCGGCTCGCGCCGGCCAGGACCTCGTCCACCGAGCGCTCACGGGGCCGACGCATCGCGCAGAGGAGCCCCCGCGTCACGCGAAAGCCGCAGAGCCGCTCCATCTCCTCGCGCGGCAGGACGAAGGCGGGGACCTCGTCGGGCATCCTCGCGAGCAGGTCGGCGCATGACGCGAGCCCCCGCTCGTCGACGAGCGCCGAGATCGGCTCCACCCCCGCCGCGAGCGCCACCTCCACGACGAGGCGCGACTCGGCGATGAGGGTCGCCCGCCCGGCATCGGCACGGCTCCTCAGCTGGTGCTCGGTCAGGCGGGCGTACGCGTCGAGCCGCCGGTCATCCAGCGAGCGAAGGTGAACGGTCGTTGCCATGGAACCCTCCCCTGCCGGTGTATGATGCTGTAGCCGTCTACCGAAGGTACGATACCAGCGGTGCCAAGCGCCGTCACCTGCCCCGGACCAAGAGGTTTGCCATGCCCAGCCACATGAGCCACACGAGCCACAGGACCTCGCGCCCGCACCGCACGAGGAGCAGGGCCTGGATCGTGCCCGTCGTCATCGTCGCCGTGCTTCTCGCGGCCTACCTCGCGGGCGTCGCCGTGTTCAGCCGCGTGCTCTTCATGCCGGGCACCACGCTCGACGGGCAGGACGTCTCCCTGCGCACCGTCTCCGACGTCGCCTCCGAGAAGGGCGTCTCCCTCGACGGCACGAGCACGCGCGTCTCGGGACACGGGCTCGACCTGACGGTGTCCGCCTCCGACATCGACCTGACCTGCGACGGCGAGGCCTACGCCGAGCAGGCCATCTCGGAGACGAGCGCGTGGCTGTGGCCCTATGAGGTCTTCCAGCAGCGTGAGATCACGGCCGACACGGACATCTCCTACGACCGGGACGCGCTGCTTGCGCTCATCGAGAGCGGGCAGACCAGCGACGAGCTCGGGAGCGAGGCCATCTCCTACGACGCCGAGCAGGGCGCCTTCGTGCTCGACGAGAGCGTCATGACCCAGTACCTCGACACCGACCTCGTGGCCGACGCCATCGTGGCCAGCCTCGAGGAGGGCTCCTCCGAGGTCGTGGTCGGCGACGAGTACCTCACCGGCGGCACCGAGCTCACCGAGGCCGTCGACACCGCCAACTCCTACCTCTCGGCCACCGTCTCGCTCACGCTGGCCGGCGTCTCCGTCAACGAGGTCACCTCGGACATGATCGCCAGCTGGATCGTCATCGGCGACGACCTCTCGGTCTCGCTCGACGCCGACGCCGTCGAGGCCTGGTGCCGGGGGGACCTCTCGGACCAGCTCGACACCAACGGCACGGAGCGCACCTACACCCGCCCCGACGGCGTCGTCTGCACGGTGTACGACGCCAACCCCAACTACTCCTCGAGCACCTACGGCTGGAGCATCGACGGCGGCGAGACCGCCGAGCTCATCGTGGCCGCCATCCAGACCGGCGAGCCCTCGACCGTGGACATCCCGACCCTGCAGTCGGCCGAGCAGATCAACCCCGGCGGGCAGGACTGGGGAGACCGCTACATCGACGTGGACCTCACCGAGCAGCACGCGCGCTTCTACGACGGCGGCGAGCTCATCTGGGAGGCCGACATCACGACGGGCCAGCCCGACCTTGACCAGGAGACGCCCACCGGCGTCTGGAAGGTCACCAACCGCAAGGCGGCCTCCGTGGACGGCGAGATCAACCTGCTCGGTCCCATCGACCCGGAGACCGGCGAGCCCGAGTGGAGCAGCTACGTGGACTTCTGGGTCGGCGTGGTGGGCAACCTCGTGGGCTTCCACAACGCGCCCTGGCAGTCGGTCTTCGGCGGCGACATCTATACCTACAACGGAAGCCACGGCTGCATCCGCATGAGCTACGACGACGCCGAGGCCCTCTACAACCTGGTTGTCGTCGGCGACGTGGTGGTCATCCACTACTAGCCAAAACGCCTCGCGCCCGGCTGCTCGCCGGGCGCTCACGCATGAGGATGCAGAGCGAGGCTAGCGACGCCGGCGCCTGCCGCCGCCCCGTGCATCCGCGCCCATGCCGCGCATCATCTGCTGCATGGCGCGCCGGCCCTTCTTGCCCCCCTGCTGGGTGAGCCCGCGCATCTTGCCCATCATCTTGTTCATCTCGTCCCACTGCCTGATGAGCTGGTTGACCTCCTGGACGCTGCGTCCGGAGCCTGCGGCGATGCGCTTCCTGCGCTGACC
Source organism: uncultured Atopobium sp. (assembly GCA_964621975.1). Classification (GTDB taxonomy): domain Bacteria; phylum Actinomycetota; class Coriobacteriia; order Coriobacteriales; family Atopobiaceae; genus Thermophilibacter. The sequence goes on along the minus strand of CAZUOD010000119.1, from coordinate 235 downwards.
GTTGATGATCTTGGGACGGGCGCGCTCCTCCCGCGTCATGGAGCGGATCATCGCCTCGATGCGCGTGAGCTGCGAGTCATCCACGCCCTGGGGGGCCTGCGCGAGCGCGCGGTCCATCCCCGGGATCATGCCGACGATCTTCTGGAGGCCGCCCATCTTGCGGATCTGCTGCATCTGGGCGAGCAGGTCGTCCATCGTGAAGCCCTCGCGCAGCATGCGCTCGGCGTCCTCGAGC
>CAZUOD010000118.1:2531-3936 GCA_964621975.1 uncultured Atopobium sp. | reverse complement strand
CCTCGGTGTACTGGCGGCGCACGATGTGGCCCGGGCCCTTGGGCGCGCACATGATGACGTTGACGTCCTCGGGGGCCTTGATGTAGCCGAAGTGGATGTTGAAGCCGTGGGCGAAGGCGAGGGTGTCGCCGGGCTTGAGGTTGGGGGCGACGAACTCCTCGTAGACGGCGGGCTGGGTCTCGTCGGGCACGAGCATCATGATGAGGTCCGCCTCGGCGGCCGCCTCGGCCATGCCCATGACCTTGAGGCCGGCCTCCTGGGCGGCCTGGGCCGACTTGGAGCCCTCGCGCAGGCCCACGCGGACGTCGCAGCCGGAGTCCATGAGGTTGAGCGCGTGGGCGTGGCCCTGCGAGCCGTAGCCGATGATGGCGATCTTCTTGCCCTGGATGACGCTCGGGTCGACGTCCTTCTCGTAGTAGATGGTGACGGCCATGTGTTCTTCTCCTTAGTCTTGCCGTTTCCTGCTCAAAGGGGGACGGGCCCCCGTTTGATCACTGGTCATGGGCCCCGCGCGACATCGCGATCTTGCCGGTGCGCGTGAGCTGCTTGATGCCGTAGCCGCGGAAGAGGTCCTCCATGGCGTCGAGCTTGCTCTCGGCGCCGGTGGCCTCGATCGTGAGGGTGTTCCTCCCCACGTCCACGACCTTGGCCCGGAAGACGTTCGCGATCTCGATGAGCTCGTGGCGCCGCTCGGGGGTCGACTGCACCTTGAAGAGCACGAGCTCGCGCTCGACGGCGCCCTCGTTGGTGAGGTCGGTGATCTTGTAGACCGAGACGAGCTTGTGGAGCTGCTTGGTGATCTGCTCGTAGCCCACCTCGTCGGCGTCCACGATGATGGTCATGCGACTCATGGTCTCGTCCTCGGTGGGCGCCACGGTGAGCGAGTCGATGTTGAAGCCGCGGCGGCTGATGAGGCCCGTGACGCGCGAGAGCACGCCGGGTCGGTTCTCCACGAGGACGGACAGGATGTACTTCACGTCACTCACCTCCCTGTGTGCGGCCGGGGTCCGAGATGCCCTTCTCGGTGACGCGCACGCCGCCGAGCGTCACGTCGATGGCGCCGATGATGTCGTCGAGGGCGGCCCCGGGGGCGACCATCGGGTAGACGGTCTGATCGGTGGGGATGGAGACGACGAGCAGGTAGGGGCCGTCGGCCGCGAGCATGCGGTCGAGCGCGGCGTCGACCTCCTCGGGGCGCTCTATGCGCTCGGCCTGCCAGCCGTAGGCGTCCGCGAGCTTCACGAAGTCGGGGACGGGGTCGAGCTCGGTCGCCGAGAAGCGCGAGTGGTAGAAGAGCCGCTGCCACTGGTGGACCATGCCGAGCGCGCTGTTGTCGAGCAGCATCACCTTGACGGCCACGTGGTTGATGGTGGGCGTGGTCATCTCCTGGCTGTTCATCTGGTTC
>CAZUOD010000118.1:0-2521 GCA_964621975.1 uncultured Atopobium sp. | reverse complement strand
GGCCGCCGGCGGGCCGAGGCCCGTCGTGGCGAGGCCGCCCGACGAGATGAACGTGCGGGCGTGCTCGCGGTGGATGTGCTGGTGCGCCCACATCTGGTGCTGGCCCACCTCGGTCGTGACGACGCTCGCCTCGGGGTCGAGCTTGTCGGAGAGCCGCTCGAGCACCACCTCCGGCGCGATGAGGTCGGGGTAGTCGGCGAAGTCGGCGGTGTAGAAGGGCCAGCGCTCGCGCCACCCGAAGCAGGTGCTGACCCACTCCTGGCTTATGGGCTGCGCGCCGACCTTCTCGATCTGCGCGTTGATGGCGGCGAGCACCCCGCGCGCGTCGCCGACGATGGGCACCTGGGCCTCGCGCACCTTGCCGATCTCGGCAGGGTCGATGTCTATGTGGATGACCTTGGCGTGCGGCGCGAACTCCGAGAGCTTGCCCGTCACGCGGTCCGAGAAGCGCGCTCCCACGGCGATGATGAGGTCGCACTCGGTGACCGCCATGTTGGCGTACTTGGAGCCGTGCATGCCCACGGGGCCGAGGTTGAGGGGGTTCGAGCAGGGCATGGCGGCCTTGCCCATGAGGGTCGTGACCACGGGGATCTGCATGGTCTCGGCGAGCTCGATGAGCTCGGCGCAGGCGTGGCTCGAGACCACGCCGCCCCCGGCCATGATGAGCGGGCGCCGCGCGCGGCGGATGAGCTCGACGGCCTGGCGCACCTGCTTGGCATTGCCCTTGTAGGTGGGGCGATAGCTCGGGATGCTCACGGAGTCGGGGTAGTGGAAGACCATCTCGGCCCCGGCGAGGTCGGACGGGATGTCTATGAGCACGGGGCCGGGCCTGCCGGTCGAGGCGATGTAGAAGGCCTCGCGGAAGGTGCGCGTGAGGTCGTCGAGCGACTGCAGGAGGTAGCTGTGCTTGACGATGGGCATCGTGATGCCCACGATGTCGGCCTCCTGGAAGGCGTCGGAGCCGATGACGCCGCGCGTGACCTGGCCCGTGATGACGACGAGCGGCACGGAGTCCATGTAGGCCGTGGCGATGCCCGTGACCGTGTTGGTGGCGCCGGGCCCACTCGTGACGAGGACCACGCCCACCTTGCCCGTGGCGCGCGCGTAGCCGTCGGCCATGTGGGTGGCGCCCTGCTCGTGGCGGGCGAGGACGTGGCGGACGCTCTTGGAGTCGTAGAGCGCGTCGTAGATCTTGATGGCCTGGCCCCCGGGGTAGCCGAAGATCGTGTCCACGCCCTCGGCCTCGAGGCTCGCGATCACGGCCTGCGCGCCCGTGAGGGTCTTGCCCTCGTGCTCGGTGTGGCTGCCGGGCCCGAAGGGCCTGCCTTCGATGGCCCGCTGCTTGCGCGCGAGCTTCTCGGCGGTCGTGCTGCTGCTCATGAGAGGTACGCCCCCTTGTCTGCGCTGGTGACGAGTCGTGCGTAGCGGGAGAGGACTCCCGCGGTGTACTTGGGTGCCGGCGGCTGCCAGGCGGCGCGGCGCCGCTCGAGCTCGGCGTCGTCGACCTCGAGGGTGAGCGTGCCGGCGTCGATGTCGATGGCTATGACGTCGCCCTCGCGCACGAGCGCGATGGGGCCGCCGGCCGCGGCCTCGGGCGAGACGTGGCCGATGGCCGGGCCCTTCGTGGCGCCCGAGAAGCGCCCGTCGGTGATGAGGGCCACGGAGCGGTCGAGCCCCATGCCGCAGATGGCCGAGGTGGGCGTGAGCATCTCGCGCATGCCCGGGCCGCCCGCCGGGCCCTCGTAGCGGATCACCACGACGTCGCCCTCGAGGATCTTGCCGCCGAAGATGGCCTCGCAGGCCTCCTCCTCGCTCTCGAAGACGCGGGCGGGGCCGCGGTGCTGGCGCATGTCGGGGGCCACGGCGCTCTTCTTGACGACGCCGCAGTCGGGCGCGAGGTTGCCGCGCATGACCTTGAGGCCGCCGTCGGGCGAGTAGGCATTTCCGACCGTGCGGACGACCTCGCCGTCGGGCTCGGGGCACGCGGCCACCCACTCGCGCACGGTGCCGTGGCAGGTGAGGGCGTCGAGGTCGAGGTGGCCGGTGCGGCCGAGCTCGCCGATGATGGCCGAGATGCCGCCCACGTCGTTGAGGTCCTGGATGTGCAGCGGCCCCGCCGGCGCGATGCGCACGATGTTGGGGGTCTCGGCGGAGACGCGGTCCCAGTCGTCCATGGTGACGGGGCAGCCCGCGGCCTGCGCGATGGCAGTGAGGTGCAGCATCGTGTTGGTGGAGCCGCCGAAGGCCATGTCGAGGACCATGCCGTTGTGGATGGCCGCGGGCGAGATGAGCTGGCGCGCGGTGACGCCCTGCTCGACGAGCTCCATGACCCTCATGCCCGTGTGCTTGGCCAGCCGGATGCGCTCGGAGTAGACGGCCGGGACGGTGCCGTTGCCGGGAAGCGCGATGCCGAGCGCCTCGGCGAGGCAGCAGATGGAGTTGGCGGTGAACATGCCCGAGCAGCTACCGCAGGTGGGGCAGGCGGTCTTCTCGAGCCAGGCGCACTCCTGCTCGCTCATGG
>CAZUOD010000117.1:0-3986 GCA_964621975.1 uncultured Atopobium sp. | reverse complement strand
CCTACTTGATGGCGTCGATGAACCACTTGGTAAGCGAGGTGGGGTGCGTGATGGCCGTGCCCACGACCACCGCCCACGCGCCGGCGTCCATGGCCGCGCGGGCGTCGGCCGGGGTGTGGACGTGCCCCTCGCAGATGACGGCGGCGTCGGGGAACTCGCTTGCGGCCTGGCGGAGCAGGCCCACGTCGGGGCCGTCGTCCATCGTGGTGTCAATCGCGGCCTTGTTGTGCGAGAGCGTGGTCGAGACGAGGTCGCAGCCGCAGGAGACGGCCCGGCGGATGTCCTCGATCGTCATGCAGTCCGCCATGACGAGGACGTCGGAGGCCTCGCGGATGGCGGCGACGGTCTCCTCGAAGGTGCGGCCGTCCGGGCGCGGGCGGTCGGTGGCGTCGAGGGCCACCACGTCGGCGCCGGCGCTCACGCAGGCGAGCGCATGGCGAAGCGTCGGGGTGATGTAGACGCCCTCGTGGCCCTCCTTCCAGAGCCCGATCACGGGGACCTCCACGCGCCCCTTGATGGCGGCGATGTCGGAGAGGCCCTGGCAGCGGACGGCGGCCGCGCCGCCGAGCTCGCAGGCGCGCGCCATCTGGGCCATGGTCTCCGGGTGGCGCAGCGGCTCCCCGGGATAGGCCTGGACGCTCACGACGAGCCTGCCGCGCAGGGACTCGACGAGCGGATGATGTGACATGTCAGCTTCCCTTCTCGATGGAGGTGACGACAGGGCGTCACGCGTAGGCGGAACGCAGGAAGTTCTCTGCCGCGCCGACGAGCGGGGCGTCACCGCCGAGCTCGCCGCCCACGATGGGCGTTGTGGCCACGGGCGGCATGGCCTGTCCGCGGAAGGCCTCGGCCATGGCGTCCGACCACGCGGGTCCGCACTGTGCCACGGAGCCGGAGAGAATCACGCAGGACGGGTCGAGCATGTTGCACATGCTGCCGAGGACCTCGCCGAGCGCACGTCCGGCGCGGGCCTCGGCCGCGCGGGCGGCCTCGTCGCCCGCGGCCGCGCGCCGGTCGATCTCGGCGCCGTCGATCGGCGTCCCGTCGGGCAGCGTCTCCTCGCCGCCCAGGCGCACGTACTCCTCGATGATGCCCGGGCCCGCTGCGACGGGCTCGAGGTGGCCGGTGGCGCCGCAGGAGCACGGCACGCCGGCCGCGGCCGGGCAGCAGACGTGACCGATGTGGCCGGCCTCGTCGTGGGCGCCGAGCATGATGAGGCCGCGCTCGACGAAGGCGCCGCCGATGCCCGTGCCCACGGCAACCACAAGGCAGCTCTGCGCGTCCCGGCCGCCGCCCCAGCGGGCCTCGCCGAGGGCGTGCGCGTGAACGTCGTTGAGCACGCGGCAGGGCAGCCCGCAGGCGGCCGTGACCTCGCTCGCGAGCGGCGTTCCGCCCCAGCCGGGCATGAGGTCGTTGGCGAACGTGATGTCGCCGGTGCGCGGGTTCACCACGCCCGCGGACGAGATGCCCACGCCGAGGACCTCTCCCCCGGCACGGTCGACAGCTGCCCTCACCTGCTCGATCACGGTCTTGAGCACGTGTGCCCCACCCCGCTTGGCCTCGGTGGGGACCTTCTCGACGGCCACGACCTCGGGCTGCCCCTCCCCCAGGGAGACGAGCCCGCAGGCGATCTTGGTGCCGCCCACGTCGACGGCGACGATGGTCTGACTCATGGCGTGGCCCCCTAGCCCTCGAGAAGCCCGGTCTCGACGAGCACCGAGCGGATCGCCTCGACGTTGTCGCCCTCGAGCGGCCTCACCGGACGCGGCATCTGGTTGGACCCGAAGATCCCCATGAGGGCGAGCGCGGTCTTGAACGCGCCGACGCCGCCGGCATAGCCCTGGACACCGGTCGTGCAGTCGAAGATGTGGCTGATGTCGTTCAGGCGGTCCTGCTCGGCCTTGGCGCCGGCCCAGTCACCGGCCTGCGCGAGGCGCCACATGCGCACGTAGCCCTCGGGCTCGACGTTGGCAAGCCCCGGGACCGAGCCGTCGGCGCCGGAGAGGTAGGCCCCGTCGACGACGATCTCGTGGCCCGTGAGCAGGCTCATCGGGTGCCCCAGGCGCTCGTTTTCCTGGCAGAGGTAGCGGAAGGAGATGTCGTCGCCCGAGGAGTCCTTCACGCCGGCGAGCACGCCCTCGGCGCCGAGCTTGGCAAGGAGCCGCCATGGGAGCTTGGTGCCCACGCAGACGGGGATGTCATAGGCGAACAGCGGCAGGTCGAGCTCATCGTGGAGGATCCGGAAGTGGTCCTCCGCCTCGGTCATGCCGCCGAGCGCGTAGAAGGGGCACGTCGCCACGAGGGCGTCGGCGCCGAGCTCTTGGGCGACCCGCCCGTGCTCGATGACGCGCTCGGTCTCGGTGTCGATGACGCCCACGAGGACGGGGACGCGCCCGGCCACGATGCGCACGCCCTCCTCGATGATCTGGCGGCGGCGCGCGTCGGTGGAGAAGACCACCTCGCCCGAGGAGCCGAGCAGGAAGAGCCCGTCCACCCCGGCCTCGATCATGCGGTTGAGGTGGCGCTCGAACGAGGGCACGTCGAGCTCGTGGTCGTCCGTGTCCGGGACGACGACGGGCGGGACGACGCCCGAGATCTTGAACTGGTCAGCCATGCTGATCCTTTCTCGCTGCGGCACGTGGCCGCCTTGGTTGGAGGGAGGCTCCGGATGCTGCGCACAAGACGGGGCGCGTCCTCCTGGGACGCGCCCCGTGGGCCCGTCAGCGGCCGAGGTTGGGATGGAGCAGCGACGGGGCGGCCCCGAGCAGCGTCTTGGTGTAGGCGTCCTGCGGGTTCTCGAAGACCTGTCGCGCCGGGCCCTCCTCCATGATCTGGCCGTGGTTCATGACGATGATCCTGTCGGAGATGTAGCGCACCGTCTGGATGTCGTGGCTGATGAACATCATGGACAGGCCGAGGTCACGCTTGAGGTCCGTGAGCAGGTTCAGGATCTGCGCGCGGACCGAGACGTCGAGCGCCGAGGTGGGCTCGTCGGCGATGATGGCCGAGGGGTTGAGCGACATCGCGCGCGCGATGGCGACGCGCTGGCGCTGGCCGCCGGAGAGCTGTCCGGGCAGGGCGCGCAGGGCGCTCTTGGGAAGGCCCACGAGGTTGACGAGCTCGTTGATGCGCTTCTCGCGCTCGGCCTCGGAGCCGACCTTGTGGACGAGCAGCGGGTCGAGCAGCTGGTCGCGGACGACCATGCGGGGGTTGAGCGCCGTGGCCGGGTCCTGGAAGACGACGGACACCACGCGCCCGATCTTCTTGCGAAGCTCGGGGGTGCGCTTGGTGACGTCCTCGCCCTCGAAGTAGACCCTGCCCGAGGTCGGCGACTGCAGGCCGCACATGACGTTTGCCGTGGTGGACTTGCCGCAGCCGGACTCACCGACGATGCCGATGACCTCGCCCGGCATGAGCCTGATCGTCACGCCCTGGACCGCGTGGACCAGGTTGGGATGAAAGAGCGATCCCGTGCGCGTCTTGAAGGTGACCGAGATGTCGTCGAGGAAGATGATGGGCTGCTGGGCCGACGTGGTCTCGCTCATCCTACATCACCTCCTGCTCTGTGGACGTGGCTCGCCGCTCGAGGTAGGGCACGAGACCGTGCTCCTTGAGATAGGCGTCGGGGAGCTCGGAGAAGCTGTGGTGGGCGTCCCCGGGCAGCTGCTTGATGACGGGGTGCACGTCGAGCCCCAGGGTGGGGTGGCTCGAACGCGGGGCGAAGCGGTCACCCCGCGGGAAGTCCTCCGGCGAGGGCACGGAGCCCGGCACCTGATGCAGGCGCGTGCCGTCCTTGGCCCCCTCCTCGATCGAGAGGACCGAGCCGAGGAGCCCGCGGGTGTACTCGTGGATCGGGTTGGTGAGCAGCTCCTTCGTCGGGGCCTGCTCGATGATCTGGCCCGCGTACATGACCGTGCGCTCGGAGGCCACCGCGGCGGCGAGCGCGAGGGCGTGGCCCCCGGAGATCATGGCGAAGCCGCGGCGCG
>CAZUOD010000116.1:0-4067 GCA_964621975.1 uncultured Atopobium sp. | reverse complement strand
GCGAGGACCTTGCGGTCGAGCTCGACGCCGGCGAGCTTGAGGCCGTGCATGAGCCTGCTGTAGGACAGGCCGTTCACGCGGGCGGCGGCGTTGATGCGCTGGATCCACAGGCCGCGGAACTCGCGCTTCTTGTTGCGGCGGTCACGGTAGGCGTACTGGCCTGAGTGCTGGGCCTGCTCCTTCATCCCGCGGAAGGTGCGGGAGCGAACCCCGTAGTAGCCCTTGGTGCGCTCGGCGAGCGTGTTGCGCTTCTTGCGGCCGGCGACGGCGCGCTTGACTCGTGCCATGTCTGATCAACTCCTTGGTGGGTGCTTCTCGGTGGTGGGGTGCTAGGGCTACTTGGAGCCCATGCGCTGGGAGACGGTCTTGACGTCAGCGTCGGAGATGACCGTCTCCTGACGGAAGCCGCGGATGCGCTTGGGGGACTTCTTGGTCAGGATGTGGCTCTTGAACGCCTTGGCACGCATGATCTTGCCGGTGCCGGTGCGGCGGAAGCGCTTTGCCGTACCCTTGTGCGTCTTCATCTTGGGCATGCTAGTTCTCCTTCTCGGTGGTGACCTCGTCGTCCGCGGGCTTCCTGTCGAAGGCGCCCTTGATCGGGACGATCAGCATGTGCATGTTGCGACCTTCCATGAGAGGCTTCTGCTCGACCGTGGCGTAGTCCTTGAGGTCCTCGGCCAAGCGATCGAGGACGAGCCGCCCCTGCTCCGGGTGGGCCATCTCGCGGCCCCGGAACATGATGGTGATCTTGACGCGGGCGCCCTTCTTGAGGAAACGCATCACGTGACCCTTCTTGGTCTCGTAGTCCCCCACGTCGATCTTGGGACGGAACTTCATCTCCTTGATCTCGACCTTCGCCTGGTTCTTGCGGGCGGCCTTGGCCTTGCGGTCCTGCTCGTACTTGTACTTCTTGTAGTCGAGCATCTTGCAGACGGGAGGATCCGCGTTGGGTGCGATCTCCACGAGGTCAAGGCCCTGGTCGTTGGCGATGCGCAGGGCATCGCGCACGCCGAAGAGGCCCATCTGCGAGCCGTCGACGCCAATCAGGCGACACGTGCGTGAAGTGATCTCCTCGTTGATGCGAGGACCGTCGTTCCTGGCTATCTTCTACACCTTCCTCTCGTCACGGCTCTCGCCGCCTCGAAAAAAACCTCCCGGCACCACGCAGCGGCATCCGGGAGACAGGGCTCGCCCGCGGGCGAGAGGCTACATTGTCTGACCAGACAGCTGCCGAGAGGCGCCGTGTAGGTGGGGACCCGACCTCGGTCCCGCTTCGCAAAAGCACACTGGGGAATCGTACCACGCGCGCCAGGGCCAGGCAAGGTGAATTTGTCCGACCACAGGCACGAAGGTGGACGTCTCCCCTTTCACGCGTCTGTCCGTATCCCCGCTGGGTCAACAGGTCCTTGCTTTTAAACAGGAAACGCCGCGTCCGCTATAGCCGCACGGCGCCGGACGCGACCCATCTGCTATAGTTCTTCTCGCTTGGAACGGCGCGAACGGGCCCGAGTGGCGGAATGGCAGACGCGGCGGTCTCAAAAACCGCTGAGGCAACTCGTGTGGGTTCGAGTCCCACCTCGGGCACCATCTCCCGTGCGCCCCATGGCAGCTGCCGTCCTGCGGCCTCACGCACCCCGCACAAACCGCCCGTGTGCCGCGCTCAGCGCAAGAACGGGTTCATCGCGAGCTCGCGCGCCATCGTCGTGGCCGGGCCGTGACCGCACAGAAGCGTCGTCTCGGGCACGATCTCGCGCGCCATGCGGCGAAGCGAGGCCAGGATGGCGCGCTCGTCTCCGCCGGCAAGGTCGGTGCGCCCGTGGCTCGACGGGAAGAGCGTGTCCCCCACGAAGGCCACGCCCGAGGCGCTGCCGCCGCCCACGAGCACGATTCCGCCGGGCGTGTGGCCCGGCACCTCCATCACGGTGAAGGTGGCGCCGCCCACCTCGATGACGTCGCCCTCCGCGAGCGTGCGGTCCGGGACCGGGGCGTCCTCGTCATAGCTGCGCCCGAGCTCGCTCGCGTCCCCCGCGTGGCGGGCGCGCTCGACATCGGCCGCGTGCATCGCGAAGGGCGCACCTGTGGCGCGAACGAGGGCCGCCACCCCGCCCACGTGGTCGCCGTGGCCGTGCGTGGCCACGACCCAGCGCACGCTCACGTCCGCCAGACCCTCGGCCACCCTCGCGCCGGACCCGCCGGGGTCCACGACCATGCACTCCCCGTCCGAGACGTAGGCGTAGCAGTTGGTCTCGAGCGGCGTCACCACAAAGCGGCGAAGCTCGTCTCGCTCGTCCATGGCCCTCCCTCCGTGCGCGCGGGCTAGACCCGCCGCCGCATCTGGTTGGCGCCCTCGCCCGGCATGATGCGCCGCGCGTCGAAGACGGACGGCACGCGGCTCACGGTGGCGAGGAGCGCGTCGAGCAGGCTCGCGTCAGAGATGGCCACCAGGAAGCGCAGGCGCGCCACGCCCTGCGAGCTCGTCTGCGTGGCCGCCGAGAGGATGTTGCCCCCGGCGTCGTTGATGGCGATGGTGACATCCTTGAGCAGGCCCATGCGATCGGTGGCCTCCACCACGATCTCGACGCGGAACTCCGTGGCGCCTGAGGCGTCCCAGGCCACCTCGATCATGCGACCCGGGTTCCTCTTGAGGTCGACCACGTTGGGGCAGCTCGCCCGGTGCACGGAGACCCCGCGCCCGCGCGTGACGAAGCCCACGATCTCGTCGCCGGCCACGGGGTTGCAGCAGTGCGCGAGGTGCACGAGCAGGTCCGGGTCGCCCTTGACCACCACGCCGCAGTTGCCGTGGCGCCGCTTGCCCTTGGCCGTCTGCGTCATGGCATAGGACTTCATGACGGGCGCGCCCGAGGACATGGCCTGCTCACGGGCGGCCTGGCGCTCGGCCTCGGCGGCCGCGGCGGCCAGCTGCTCGGGCGATCCCTGCTCGAGGATGGCCTCGATCCTGTTGGCGACCTGCTTGACCGAGGCCTTGCCGGTGTGGATGGCAGCGAAGAGGTCATCGGGGCCCCTGAGCTCGAGCCCCTCGCAGACCTGCGCGATGGCCTTGGTGGTGCGCTTGGTCGAGATGCCGTAGCCGCGCTTGCGCAGCTCGTGGGCGAGCTCGGTGCGTCCCTGCTCGGCGTCGTCGGTCTTGGTCTGCTGCGAGAAGTACTTGCGGATCTTGGCCCGCGTGGAGGGCATCACCACGAGCGACATCCAGTCGCGGCTGGGCCTGGCGTTCTTGTTGGTGAGGATCTCCACGCGGTCGCCCATGGAGAGCTTGGAGGAGAGCGGCACCACCGAGCCGTTGACCTTGGCGCCCACGCAGTGGTTGCCCACCTCGGTGTGGACGGCGTAGGCGAAGTCGAGCGGCGTGGCGTCGCGGCGCAGGCTCATGACCTCGCCCTTGGGCGTGAAGACGAAGATCTCGTGCTCGAAGAGGTCCACGCGCAGGTTGTCCAGGAACTCGTGCGGGTCGTCGATGTCGTCCTCGGCGGCCCAGTCGAGGCTGCGGCGGATCCAGCTGATCGTGGAGTCTATGGCGCGGTCCTCGGCGCTCATCTTGCCGCGGGAGCTGCCGGAGCGCTTGTAGAGCCAGTGCGCGGCGATGCCGTACTCGGAGGCCTCGTGCATCTCGGCCGTCCTGATCTGGATCTCTATGGGACGGCCGTCCGGGCCCACCACGGTGGTGTGCAGCGACTGGTAGAGGTTGGCCTTGGGCGTGGCGATGTAGTCCTTGAAGCGGCCCGGCATGGGGTGCCACAGGGAGTGCACCGCGCCGAGCGCCGAGTAGCAGTCCCCCACCGTCTGGGTGATCACGCGCAGGGCGATGAGGTCGTAGATGTCGGAGAACTCCCGGCCCTTGCGGGTCATCTTCTGGTAGATGCTCCAGAGGTGCTTGGGGCGCCCGGTGATCTGGTAGCCCGTGAGGCCGGCGGCCTTGAGCTCGTCGTCGAGGGTCTTGATGGCGCGGTTTATGTCATCCTCGCGCTGGGCGCGGGAGTCCTGGACCATGCGGGCCACGCGCTGGTACTCCTCGGGCTCGAGCCAGAAGAAGGCGAGGTCCTCGAGCT
>CAZUOD010000115.1:0-4129 GCA_964621975.1 uncultured Atopobium sp. | reverse complement strand
CGTAGTTCTCGAGCAGCATGCGCACGATGTTCTTGCCGATGTCGTGGATGTCGCCGCGCACCGTGCAGACCACGACGCAGCCCTTGTCGGCGACGGCGGACCCCTCGCGCGCGGCCGCGGCGCGGATGGCCTCGAAGCCCTCCTTGGCCGCCTCGGCAGAGGCCATGAGCTGCGGCAGGAAGAACGTCCCGGCCTCGAAGCGCCGTCCCACCTCGTCGAGCGCGGGGACGAGCACCTCGTTCACGGCAAAGAGCGGGTCGTGAGCGGAGATGACCTCGCGAACGGCCTCGGCCATGGGACCCCTGCGACCGTCGAGCACGAGCGCGCGGGCACGCTCGACGGGGTCGGCGGGCAGGGCACAGGGGGCATCGGCGGACGCGCGCTCGGGCGCGGGGGACGTCGCGGCGACGGGAGCGGCGTCCGAGCGATCGGCGTAGCGCTCCACGTAGCTGCGGGCCTGGCGGTCCTCGCCGGAGAGCACGCGCCAAGAGTCCACCACGTCCATCATGCGACCGGACCCCGGGTTGATGATGGCGAGGTCGAGCCCGGCCGAGAGCGCGGCCGCGAGAAACGTCGCGTTGATGAGCGGGCGGAAGGGCAGCCCGAAGCTGATGTTGGAGACGCCAAGGACGCAGCGCACGCCGGCGAGCTCGGACTTGACCATGCGAATGGCATCGAGGATGGCCCTCGGGGCGGCCTGGTCGGTGGAGGCGGCCATGGCGAGGCAGTCGATGACGACGTCGTGGCGCGCGATGCCGGCCGCGTCCGTGGCGGCCACGATCTTCCGGGCCACGGCGAGGCGGCCCTCGGCGGTCTTGGGGATGCCCTCCTCGTCGAGCGTGAGGCCAACGACCGCGCAGCCGTAACGGGCCACGATGGGCAGCACCGCCTCGAGCGAGGAGGCCGTGCCGTTGACCGAGTTGATGAGGGGCTTGCCGGGATAGCTCCTGACGGCGGCCTCTATGACCTCGGGATCTGAGGAGTCTATCTGCAGGGGCAGGGTGCTCACGCCCAGCAGCTCGGAGACGAGGCGGCACATGACGGAGCGCTCGTCGATCTCGGGCAGGCCGGCGTTCACGTCGAGAATCTGCGCCCCGGCCCGCTCCTGGGCGATGGCCTCGCTCATCACGTGGTCGTGATCTCCCGAGCGCAGGGCCTCCTTCATGCGACGCTTGCCCGTGGGGTTGATGCGCTCGCCGATGACGCCCACCTCACCGGGCTCGAGCGCCACGAGTCGCTGCGGGCCGGCCACGGCAAAGCAGTCCCGCACGGCACGCGGGGTCGGGCGGCGCGCATCGAGCAGGGCGCGCTCAGCGGCGATGTAGTCCGGCGTGGTGCCGCAGCAGCCCCCGACGATGGTGACGCCCGCGTCGAGCATGTCGGACATGGCCGAGACGTACTCCTCGACGCCCACATCGTAGACGGTGACGCCGCCCTCCACGCGGGGAAGGCCCGCATTGGCCTGCACGATCACCGGACAGGACGCCCATGGCAGCATCTTCTCCACAAGCGGCGCCACCTCGGCGGGCCCGAGCGAGCAGTTGATGCCCACGGCATCGGCCCCGAGCGATGAGAGCGTGAGCGCGGCCACCTCCGGGGTGGTGCCCAAGAACGTGCGACCGTCCTCGGCGAAGGTCATGGACACGATGGCCGGCAGGTCGGAGTTCTCGCGCACGGCAAGCAGGGCAGCCTTGGCCTCGGCGAGGTCAGACATGGTCTCTATGATGAAGAGGTCGGCCCCCGCGGCCTGCGCCGCGCGGGCCTGGCGAGCAAAGAGCTCGTAGGCATCATCGAAGGCGAGGGTCCCCAAGGGCTCGAGGAGCTGGCCCGTCGGGCCGATGTCTGCCGCCACGTAGCGCGCCCCCGCGGCCCGGGCGCAGCACACTGCGGCCGCGAAGACCTCCTCGACGCCGGCGGCACCAGCGAGCTTGGCCTCGTTTGCGCCGAAGGTGTTGGTGGTGACCACGTCGGCGCCGGCGGACACGTAGGCCGCGTGGACGGCCGTCACCACATCGGGACGCTCGAGGCAGAGCAGCTCCGGCAGCTCGCCGGCGGCGAGACCCCGAGCCTGGAGCTGTGTGCCCATGGCACCGTCGAAGAGCAGGAACTCATCTCCGGCAAGTGCCGCGGCCAGAAGGTCGTCGGCCATGTAGCGCGGCCGCAACGCCGACCGAGCCTTGCTGTCATCCACCATGAAGCCTCCCTGTCCGCCCCTGCGCAGACCAATCCTAGCAGCCGGGGCTCGAATGACCCGGTCGGGATCTGCCAAGGTGCTGCCCGGACTCGGAAAACGGGCGTTCGTGATGTGAGAACACCTTGTGATTCGGGATTTGCCCGCTCGTGATGTGGGTGTTTCGACCCTAGCGACAGGCTTGCTTCATCATAGATACAGTTCAACTGGAATAACGTGGATATGATGATACGGACACAGCGACGTGGCTCCAGATGGACACATCATGAGCGAGCAAATCCCGATCTCGTCCGCCCCAATACATCACGAGCGGCCAAATTCCGATCAGAGGTCACCGCATTGCCCGCGGCAGCTGCGCCCGACGCGCCGGAGCGCGCAGAAGTCGAGGCAGGGGCACCCAACGCAGCTCTCCCGCATGCCTGAGGGTGGCTCCGCGAACATCCCCACCACAGCGGTCACGCTCTTGGTGGGCGTCATGAGCAGCGCGTCCGAGAGCGTGATCCCCAGCTGGCGCCCCACGTCAAGCGACGCCAGGAGCACGGGCTGCGTGGCGAGCGGGAAGTCATCGTAGCCCGGCGAGAAGCGCTCGTTGCAGAAGAGTCCCCGCTCGGCCGCCTGGGCCACGAGGCTGGCCTGCGCGGCGTCTGCCGCGCGCTCGACAAGCGTCGTCCCAGCAGCGTCAAGGACCAGCTGTGCCACGCGGTCCGTGAGCGAGAGGCGCCTGAGCTCCGCGTCCACCCCCATGCCCGCCGTCACGACAAGCACGCCCACGGCGACGGCCCCCACAAGGTGATGCCCTATCGCATGTCCCTCGAGCGAGAGCACCGTACCGGCCAGCTCCACGCAAGGCACGCCCCCCTGAAAGGTGCGCCCGGCCACCTCGAAGACGCGCGTCACGCCGCGCGGCCGGGCCACGGCAAGGCACCGTGACACCGCGGCGCCGATACGGGCATCGAGCTCGTCGGTGAGCGGCTGCCCGGAGTAGCTCAGGTACCGCATCACCTCGTCACGGTCAAGCGAGCGGATGTCATAGCGCTCCGCCGTGAGCGTCACGCCCCCAGGTACCCGCAGGCGACCAATGCCTCGCGCGCCGCATGCGCCACGTCCGGCCTGTTCATGCTGTACACGTGAAGCCCGTCCACCCCGTTGGCCGCGAGGTCACTGAGCTGCTCGCACGCATACTCGACCCCGGCGCGCGCCTGGTCGGCGGGATCGTCCCCGGCGAGCACGAGCCGTCTGACCACCTTCGCCGGGATCGACGCGCCGCAGGTGAAGGCCATGCGCTGGATCTGCTTCACGCTGGTGAACGGCATGATGCCGGCCACGATGGGCAGCCTCACGCGATGGCGCAGGCACTTCTCCCGAAACCGATAGAAGTCCTCGTTGTCAAAGAAGAGCTGCGAGACGAGGTAGTCAGCCCCCGCCTCCTGCTTCATGCGCAGGGCCTGGAAGCTCTCCTCCTCGGTCGCCGACTCGACATGCCCCTCGGGGTAGCAGGCCGCACCGATGCAGAGGTCGGAGCCGCGCTCGCGCAGGTAGGCAATAAGGTCAGACGCGTGGGCGAAGTCCAGCGCCTCGCGACCCGGCCGGCGGTCCCCCCTGAGCGCGAGGACGTTGCTCACGCCCGCCTCATCGAGCTGCGCGACATACGCGTCAACGTCGGCGCGCGTCGAACCGAGGCAGGTGAGGTGCGCGAGCGCCGTCACACCGAGGTCGCGCTCGATCGAGGCGGCGATGGGCACGGTGTTTGCCGAGCTTCCCGAGCCGCCAGCCGAGTACGTGACCGAGATCCAGTCCGGCCGGTCAGCGGCCATCTCGCTCGCGATGCCGTAGGCGGCCTCGCGGGAGAGCTCCCCTCGTGGCGGAAAGATCTCAAAGGAGAACGTCTGTCCCTCGGCAAGCCTCTCGGCGATTCTCATGCGCGCCCCCTCTCGTGTG
>CAZUOD010000114.1:0-4129 GCA_964621975.1 uncultured Atopobium sp. | reverse complement strand
CCTCCACCAACGTGGCCGACCTCGAGAACCTCATGGGCGTCTACCTCGACGCGGTCTTCCACCCGGCCATCTACGAGCGCCCGCGGATCTTCGAGCAGGAGGGCTGGCACCTCGAGGTGGCCGATGATGGCTCGCTCGTCTACAACGGCGTGGTCCTCAACGAGATGAAGGGCGCCCGCTCAGACCCAGACGACGTGCTCTACCAGGCGCTCAACCGCCAGCTCTTCCCGGACACGGCCTACGGCTTCGAGTCCGGCGGCAACCCGCGCGCCATCCCCGGGCTGAGCTACGAGGGGTTCGTCGAGACGCACGCGCGCCACTACGCCCCCTCCAACAGCTACGTCATCCTCTACGGGGACCTCGACATAGACCGTGAGCTGGCCTTCGTGGACGAGCGCCTGCGCGCGGCCGGCGGGCGCGCGGCCAAGGGCCCCAACCCGCTGGCGCTCCAGGCCCCCGTGAGCCCCGCGCGCACCACCGTCCGCATGGCGACCTCGCCGAGCAACGCCTCGGTCGGGATCTCCTACGTGCTCGGCACCGCCGCGGACCGCACGCGCGTGCTCGCGGCCGACGTGCTGCTCGACGCCCTGTGCGGCTCCAACGAGGCGCCCCTCAAGCGTCGCGTCCTGGACGAGGGCCTCGCGGACGACTTCTCTGCCATGCTGGTCGACGGCGTGCTCCAGCCCCAGGCCATGTTCGTGCTGCGAGGCCTCAGGCCCGGCGCCGGCGAGAGGTTCCGCCCGCTCGTGGAGTCCGTCTGCGCGGAGCTCGCCGAGGGGGGCATCCCGCGCGACAAGCTCGTCGCGTCGCTCGCGCAGGCCGAGTTCAACCTGCGCGAGGGCGACTGGGGCGGCTACCCGGACGGCGTGGCCCTGGCCATCACGGCCATGTCGAGCTGGCTCTACGACGACGCCCGCCCGCTCGACTACCTGCGCTACGAGGACGCGCTCGCAGAGCTCAAGGCAGGGCTCGACGACGGCCTCTTCGAGGGGCTCCTTGCCGATCTGGTGCGGCCGGGCGCCCATAGCGCCGAGGTGGAGCTCGTGCCCGTGGAGACGGGCGACGCCTCCGAGGAGCAGGCTGAGCTCGCGCGCCTGCGCGAGGCCATGACGGCGTCGGAGCTCGCCGACGTGGCCGACGAGGTCGCCGCCCTGCGCGCCGAGCAGGAGACGCCGGACCCCCCGGAGGCCCTGGCCACGCTGCCGCAGCTCACGCGCGCAGACATCGAGCCGCCCGCGGGCGAGCCGGCGCCCACGGACGTCGAGGCGCCCCTGCCCTGCATCGCCCACGAGCTGGACACCCACGGCATCGACTACGTCTACCTCTACTTCGACCTGCGCCGCCTGCCCTTTGGCGACCTGCCCTACGTCGGGCTCCTGAGCGACCTCCTCGGCCGGCTGGGCACGGCACGCCACTCGGCCTCCGACCTGGACACCCTCGTGGAGACGAACCTCGGCGGGCTGGACTTCTTCGCGGAGACCTACTCCCGCGACACCGACCTCGCCTTCGCGGCCCCCACGCTCGTGGTGGGCGCCTCGGCGCTCTCCGAGAACGTCGGCGCGCTCGCCACGCTGCCGGTCGAGGTCTGGGGCGAGACGGACTTCGGCGACCTCGCCCGCATCCGCGACGTCCTCACGCAGCGCAAGGTGGCGCTCGAGCAGCACTACCTCGGCTCGGGCCATGCCGCCGCCCTCGCGCGCACCACGTCGCACTTCTCGTCGGCGGCGGTGGCGGCGAGCCATCTGGGCGGGCTGGACTACTACCTCTTCCTGCGCGACCTGCTGGCAGGCTGGGACGAGCGCTCGGCCGGGCTGCCGGGACGCCTGGCCGACCTCGCGCGGCGCGTCTTCACCGCAGACGAGGTCATCGTGAGCTTCACGGGCCCCGAGGCCGATCGCGCGCGCTTCTGGGAGACGGGAAACACGCTGGGGCTCACCGGGACAGGGGCCCTCGAGCATCGGCTGGTGGTCCCCGCGCCCGCACCGAGAAGCGAGGCGTTCGTGATCCCCTCGGACGTGAGCTACGTGGCCCGCGCGCAGGCACCCTGCCCGCTGGACGAGGGGACGCCCGGCGCCTGGCAGGTGGCCGCGCGCGCCCTCTCGTACGACTTCCTCTGGAACGAGGTGCGCGTGAAGGGCGGCGCGTACGGGGTGGGCTTCAAGCACCCCACCGACGGCCTCTGCCAGTTCTGGTCGTTCCGCGACCCGGCCGTCGACGCCACGCTCGCGCGCTACGACGCCGCCGCGGAGTGGCTCGCCGCCTGGAGACCCACGGCAGACGAGCTCGACGGCTACGTGGTCTCGGCCGTGGCGGCCCACGACGCCCCCGTGAAGCCCCGCGCGCTGGCCCGCCGCCAGGACGTGGCCCGCTTCGCCGGCCGACCCGAGGGCTGGCGCGACGAGGTGCGCAGGCAGGAGCTCTCCGTCACGGCCGATGACCTGCAGAGGCTCGCCCCCACGCTCGCAGGCGAGGGCTGCGCGCGCGGCATCTGCGTCTTTGGCGGGCGCGCGGCCATAGAGGCGAGCGACGTGCCGTTTGACTCCGTGACGGAGCTCATCGGCGCATAGCGCGAGGAGGGAGAGCCCGGTGCCGGACGCCCCTTGGGTGGCTCAGCCATCCAAGGGGCGCGTCAGTCCGCCGGCACGGGAATGATGACGTCGATCCAGAACGTGTCATCGTCATGGGAGAAGGCGATCGATCCCCCGTATCTCTGGACGGCAAGGCTCATCGAGCGCGCCCCGAACCCATGGAGCGAGGAGTCGGGCTTGGTGGTCACGGGCAGGCCTCCCTCAAAGACGGGCTCATGCGCGCAATAGTTCTCCAGGTGGATGGCGACCATCGCGGCGCGCCGCTTGGCCACCAGCGATATCGACCGCATCGACTCATCCTCGAACTCGCTCACCGCCTCGATGGCGTTGTCGAGCGCGTTGCCAAAGAACGCGCAGAGGTCGCTCGGGCTCATGAAGTCGAGCGCATGACCGTCGACCATGCATGTGAAGTGGATGCCGCGGGCCTCGCACAGCAGGCTCTTCTCGGTGAGGATCGTGTCCATGACCTTGTTGCCCGTCTCGATGTGAGAGTCGTACACGTTCACGTCGTGCGCGATCTCATCGAGCAGCTCGTCGCTCAAAGGGCCTCCCACGAGCAGGCGAATCTGGTGGCGCAGGTCATGGCACTTGATGTTCACGGCATCGATCGTGTTGCGGATGAGGTCGTACTGCCGCTGATGCTCCGCCAGCATGCCCTCTGACGTGGCCTTCTCGATGCGCAGCCTCTCCAAGAGAAAGATCTCGAACTCCGTGACGATCACGAGCAGGCACACGACCATGTGCGAGATGCGCAACATGATGGAATAGTTCAACGATATTATCTCGTTGTCTATGTTTTTGAACACGATGTCCATGCCGATGACAGCAAGCGACACGACGAGGAACATCAGCACCATGGGCGCGTTGTCAAGCTCGAACAGCCCGTCGGCGTCCACCTTGCGCCAGAACGCCACGTAGCATGCCAACGTGATCAGAATGACGGGAACCGACGAGACGAGCCAGACGACAGCCCTCTCCGACAACGAGGTTCCCCACAGCTCAAGCCCCAACAGCCGCAGAAGCTCGAGGAACCCGCTCGCGAGGTTCTGCATGGAGTAGCCCGTCGTGACGACGAACAGGGCGACGGAGAGGGACGAGACGCAGATCGTCAGGGTGGCGAGCACGTAGGCGAGCATCGCCGCGCTGAAGATGATGAGCTCGCGCACCGTGAAGCCGGAGCTGCTCAACCCGGCGGCGAGGCATGCCCATGTGGCAAGTGCCGGAACGCCAAACACGAGCGCCGCGCCGACGGGAGCCCTCCACACGAGCCCCGATCTCAGCGGAAGGCGCGATGCCAGCATGGCAATGGGAATCGCCAGGAAGACGATGGCCCGCAGCGGATAGTACGATTGTTCAAGGCCGGGCATGGGCCCTCCTATCTGCCTCCCAGGTATCGGGCGATCCTCTCCAGGGCATCGTGCTTGTACGAGCGGTTGACCTGCAGCGTCGTGCCCCCGATGACCTTGATGTCACGACCGCGCACCCACTCGATCCGCTCCATGTTCACCAGCACGCTCTTTGATATCCGCACCAGCGGGTGC
>CAZUOD010000113.1:0-4186 GCA_964621975.1 uncultured Atopobium sp. | reverse complement strand
TCACCACCGAGGACTCCACCTACGCCGGCGCCACCACCTTCGCCGACCTCGCCGGCGCCTCGATCATGGGCCAGGCGTCCACGATGTTCGACGACGTCATCGACCAGATCCCCGACATCAACCACATGACGCCCGGCGAGACCGTCCCGGTGGTCGTGGAGAGCCTCGCGAGCGGCACCTCGGACATCATCACCTACTCCATGCTCTCGGTGCCCAAGCTGCTGGAGACCTATCCCAACTTCGTGCAGCTCGAGATGGAGGACGCCTTCGAGGACTCCCTCATGCCCGACAACGCGGCCATCGCCAAGGGCCAGGACGACATCCTCGAGCAGATCAACGAGGTCATCGGGACCATCTCCGAGGACGAGCGCCAGGAGATGTGGAACGAGTGCATGGATCGTCAGCCGTCGTAGCGACCCGGCCGGCGCGCGGCTCGTCATGCGAAGAAGGGAAACATCATGGGCTCGGCTCCCTCTGAAGGGCAAATGACGAGAGGCTCGCGCTGCCCCCTCGTGTCCTTTCTGCTGGACGACCACCGCTACGTGCTTCTTGGCACGAGCGTGGTGGCGTTTGTCGGCATGCTGTTCTCAAGCTCGTCTCGTCCGACGATGAGCTTTCTCGCGCATGCCTACGTCGTCGAGGTCGTGATGTACTACGTGCTCGTGGCCTGGATCGTCATGAGCGGCGTCGCCCTCGTGGTGAAGCTCGCGCACTGGCGCGACTATGACGAGGTGTCGCCGCTCACGCGGCCGGCCGCGCGCCGCGTCCTGCGCTACGCGTCCTACGTCATCTGGGCCATCACGCTCGTGCTTGTGGTGGACCGCGTGGTCATGGGCGTGGCCTCGGCGTGGGGTGTGGCCGTGTCCGCCACCTCCCGGCCCACCGACGACACCCTCCAGAGCATCCTCTACATCCTCTGGAACGGGCGCCAGACCTTTGCGACGGGCCTTGTCACCACCATCGAGCTCGCGGTCTTTGGCACCGTGATCGCGTTTTTCCTCGCGCTGCTCCTGGTGTTCTGCCGCATCCAGACCATCGACCGTCCGGACAACGACCTCGTGCGCTTCTGGAAGAGGGTCGGCTCCGGCTTTGCCAGGGTCTACAGCACCGTGATTCGCGGCACGCCGATGATGGTCCAGGCCATGATCATCTACTACGGCATCTTCGGGCTCTTCCGCATGACGAGCCTCACCACCACCCAGATCAACGGCATCTGGTCCACGTTCGTGGCGGGTCTCGTGACCATCACCATCAACTCCACCGCCTACATGATGGAGGTCCTGCGTGGCGGCATCGAGTCCGTGGACAAGGGCCAGGCCGAGGCGGCCCGCTCGCTCGGCCTCTCCCAGTGGCAGGCCATGGCGAAGGTGGTCTTTCCCCAAGGAATCAGGTACGCCATCCCGGGCCTCTCGAACGAGCTGATCATCAACATCAAGGACTCGTCCGTCCTCTCGGTCATCGGCACCTTTGACCTCATGTTTGCCAACACCACGGTGGCCGGCATCTATTACCAGCAGTTCCAGACGAGCATCATCGTGGCGGTGGTCTACCTCATCCTCACGCTCGTCGCCTCGTGGCTGCTCGGCAAGTTCGCCAAGCGCTTTGACGTGAAGGTCGGGCCCGTGGGCAGCACGTCCGATCAGAACCTGGCAGTTGAGGAGTAGGCCATGGCACAGAGCAACGTGAGCGCGCCCGAGCCCATGGTGCGCATCGAGGGGCTGCGCAAGTCCTTCGGGGATCTCGAGGTCCTGCGCGACATCAACCTTGACGTCATGCCCGGCCAGGTGGTGACCATCATCGGCGCCTCGGGCTCCGGCAAGTCGACGCTTCTGCGCTGCATCAACCTGCTCGAGACGCCTGACGCGGGCCACGTGTGGTTCCATGGGTCCGACCTCGCGGCCGAGCACGTCGACGTGAACCGCCTGCGCGAGCGTATCGGCATGGTCTTCCAGGGCTTCAACCTGTTCAACAACATGAACGTGCTCGACAACTGCACGCTCGCGCCCGTGACGCTCAAGAAGGCGAGCAAGGACGAGGCCGAGCGGGTGGCGCTGGGGCACCTGGAGTCGGTGGGGCTCGCCGACTTCGCGCGCGCGGACGTGAACACGCTCTCGGGTGGGCAGAAGCAGCGCGTGGCCATCGCGCGGGCGCTCTGCATGAGTCCCGACCTCATGCTCTTTGACGAGCCGACCTCCGCGCTCGACCCCGAGATCGTGGGCGAGGTCCTCGAGGTCATGCGCCGGCTCGCCGCCGACGGCATGACGATGGTCGTGGTGACGCACGAGATGGCCTTCGCGCGCGACGTCTCCGACGAGGTCGTCTTCATGGACCAGGGCGTCATCGTGGAGCAGGGGAGTCCCGAGAGGGTCTTCACGCATCCCGACCAGCCGCGCACGCGCGAGTTCCTTGCCCGCTACCTCGTGGGCTAGAAAATGGGGTGACGGTGGCACTTTTCGGGCGAAATGTGTGCCCGGATGTCGAGTGACCTCAAAACGAGGTTTGACGGCCTTCCCTTATCTGCGCTTTTGCGACAGGGGTGCTCCTGCTGGAGTGCCCTTGCGTTTCGATGGCACACACATCGGGCAGATTCTGCCACCGCACGGCGTGCGATCTGCCGCATGATACGATTCAGGCGAGATGGCACGACGAGGGAGGGCGCGCATGCGGGACGGGTTCGTGAAGGTCGCGGCGGTGACGCCGGAGGTCCGCGTGGCAGACGTGAGCTTCAACGTGGATGCCTGCGCCAGGGCCGCGCGCCGAGCGGCCGAGGAGGACGCTGCCGCCGTCATCGTGCTGCCTGAGCTGGCCCTTACCGGCTACACCTGCGAGGACCTCTTCTGGCAGGACGCCCTCATCCGTGCGGCTGAGGCGGGCCTTGCCGAGCTCGCGGCCCGCACGGCGCCCCTTGACGCCCTCATCCTCGCGGGGCTGCCTGTCCGCGCAGGTGGCAAGCTGTATAACTGCGCCGCTGCCCTGGCGCACGGCGTGCTGCTGGCGCTTGTGCCCAAGACGCACATCCCCACCTACAACGAGTTCTACGAGGGGCGGCACTTCGTGAGCGGTCCCGCGAACGTGACACGCGTCTCGCTGGCGGGCTTCACGGACGTGCCGTTCGGCACGCGTCTCCTGCTCGCCTGCGCCGAGCTGCCCGAGCTCGTGGTCGCCGCCGAGATCTGCGAGGACCTCTGGGTGCCCGCGCCGCCCTCGGTCGCGCACGCCCAGGCCGGCGCCACGCTCGTCTGCAACCTCTCGGCCTCCAACGCCATCGTCGGCAAGGCGGACTACCGCCGGGACCTCGTGGCGGGCCAGAGCGCGCGACTCGTCTGCGGCTACGTCTACGCGAGCGCCGGGACCGGCGAGTCCACGCAGGACCTCGTCTTCTCCGGCCATGACCTCGTGGCCGAGAACGGCCGGCTGCTTGCCGAGGGCGTCCCCTTCGGCGACGGGTGCGCCATCTCCGAGATAGACGTGCGCTTCCTCGTGTTGGAGCGTGCGCGCATGTCCACCTTCCCATGCGCGGCCTCCCCCGAGGCGGCCGGCTACGTCACGGTGCCCTTCTCGCTGGGCCTGCGCGAGACCGCCCTCACGCGTCGGGTGGACCCGCATCCCTTCGTGCCGTCCGACCCAGCGCGCCGCGCGGAGCGCTGCGAGGACGTCTTTGCCATCCAGTCCCACGGCCTGGCCAAGCGCCTCTCGCACACGCGCTCGCGCCGCGCCGTCGTGGGCGTCTCGGGCGGGCTCGACTCCACGCTCGCGCTGCTCGTGGCTGTGCGGGCCTTCGACCTCGTGGGCCTGCCGAGGGACGGCGTCATAGCCGTGACCATGCCGGGGTTCGGCACCACGGACCGCACGCACGGCAACGCCACCAGGCTCGCCGCGGCCCTCGGCGTGGAGCTTCGTGAGGTCGCGATCGGGCCGGCCGTGCGCCAGCACTTCTCGGACATCGGTCACGACGAGTCCGTCCACGACGTCACCTACGAGAACGCCCAGGCGCGCGAGCGGACCCAGGTCCTCATGGACGTGGCCAACCAGGAGGGCGGCCTCGTCATCGGCACCGGGGACCTCTCGGAGCTCGCCCTCGGCTGGGCCACCTACAACGGCGACCACATGTCCATGTACGCCGTCAACGCAAGCGTGCCCAAGACGCTCGTGCGCCACCTCGTGCGCTACGTGGCGGACACCTGCG
>CAZUOD010000112.1:0-4227 GCA_964621975.1 uncultured Atopobium sp. | reverse complement strand
CATGAGCAGGATGCCGCCCACGACCACGCCGAAGGTGAGGCCCACGAGCGAGCTGATCTCGGTGAACAGGGCGAAGATGAGCGCCATCACGCCGAGAGAGAGCGCCGGCACGAAGATCTTCATGCCGATCTTCTTGAAGCCGGACTCCATCTCCTGCTGCGTGGGCGCCCCGTTGGCCCCGCGGCCCACCTGCCTGAGGATCGGCGGCAGCACCATTGCGAACACGAGCACGCCGGCCCACATCGTCGGGATCCAGTTGCCCACGATGAACAGCAGGCCCAGCATGCACCAGAACACGGCCGTGCCCACGCGGTGCTCGTTGGACTCGTCGCGGAGGTTCTTGATCCCCGCGTAGATGGCCACGAGCCCGATGAGGATGTAGACCACCTCGAGGAGCTTGTCCGAGAGGGTGTTCTCGGCGCTCGCAAAGAACTCGATGAACTCTGCCATGGCTACTCACCGCCCTTCTCGGAGGCGCTGTCGGCGGACTCGGCGAGACGCGCGGCGCGGCGCTTCATGAGCCTGCGGTCGAGCACGTTGTAGTAGATGATGGCCACGATCATGGCGAAGATGGCGACCGGCACCTGCACGGCCGCGAGGTCGAGGAGCTCCACCTCGTAGCCGAGGCCCGCGAGCGTGCTCTGGACGAGCAGGCCGCCCGAGCCGCCCACGAAGAGCACCTGCCCGAAGAACCACGCCACGTTGTCGATGCCCGCCGAGATGCCCTTGAGCTCCTCGAGGTGCTCCCCCTCGATCTTCTTGCCGTCACGCTCCACGGCGGCCTGCTCCATGGGCATGATGACCGGGCGCACGAAGCCGGCCACGCCGCCGAAGTTGACGTTGAAGGCCGCGAACGCCACGCGCACCACGCCATAGACCGAGGCGATGATGCCCGCCGAGGCGTTCTTGAGCTTGCCGATGAGCGCCGCGGCCGCCTGGCGCAGGCCGTTCCGCTCAAGGGTGCCCGTGATCACGAACGTCATGACGAAGATGCACATGCTCCGGTTCGAGACGAAGCTCGACCCGAGCGTCTCGAGGAACGAGACCGGGTCGATGCCCCCCACCACCGCGGTGACCACGGCGGCCACCATGATGATGAGGATGGAGTCGAGCTTGAGCGCGAAGCCCACGACTACGACAACGATGCCAAGGAGTTTGAGGAGCTCTGTTGGGTCCATCTGCGTGCCTCCCTTACTGGTAGGTATGTCGGATACTCCTTACCATTGCATGCTAGCCAAGAGGCGGCATGCCCCGGAACCCGGGCGCTGGTTGGAACATTCTGTTAACTTTGTACAAGCACGGGCGCCCCGCGCGCCACCTGCCGGAGAGGAGCAAGAGCATGGCAGCACGGCCGCAGACACTCGCCACGACCTCGGCCTTCGAGGTCCTCGGCCCTGTGATGGTGGGACCCTCCTCGTCGCACACGGCAGGCGCGCTGCGCTGCGCGCGCGTGGCCGCCTCGCTTCTGGGGGGCCGCGTGACCCACGCGCGCTTCTCGCTGTGGAACTCGTTCTCGCACACCTTCCGCGGCCATGGCACGGACCGCGCGCTCGTGGCGGGCGTGCTCGGCCTGGACACCGACGACGAGCGCATCCGCGACGCCTTCTCCCTCGCGCGCGAGGCGGGCCTGGAGTTCTCCTTCGAGGCGGCCGGCGACGACTCCACCATGCACCCCAACACCGTCGACATGGACCTCACCGACGAGTCCGGCGCGCGCTGCCTGGTGCGCGGCGAGAGCCTGGGCGGCGGCAAGATGCGCATCAGCCGCATAGACGGCGTGGGCGTGGACATCACGGGCGCCTACGCCACGCTCTTCGTGGCGCACAGGGACGCCCCGGGGATCCTCGCCTCGCTCACGCACCTGCTCGCCATGGCCGAGGTCAACATCGCCTTCTGCCGCACCTACCGCACCGAGCAGGGCGGGCGGGCCTACTCGGTCTTCGAGACGGACGGGGCGCCCGACGCGTCGGTGCTGCCGATGGTGCGCCGGCTGCGCGACGTCTCGTTCGCCACGTTCATAGCCGTGCCGGGCTCCGCCTCGCAGGTCTCGCCGGGCGTCTCGGCGGCCGAGCTCTTCGACGACGGCGAGCAGCTCCTCGCCGCCTGCGACGAGCTGGGGCTCTCGATCGGCGGCGTCATGGCGCTGCGCGAGCGGCGCCTCACGGGCGAGCGGGCCGCCGAGGAGTCGATGCGGCGCGTGGTCGAGGTCATGCGCGAGGAGACGAGCGGGCCCAGAGAGAGCCCCGAGCGCTCGCTCGGCGGCTTCATCGGCGGGGAGGCCCGCGCCGTGAGCGAGGCGGCCGCACGGCTCGCGCCCGCGCTCATGGGGCCCGTCCAGACCGACGCCGTGGCCCGCGCCATGGCCGTGCTCGAGCGCTCGGCCGCGATGGGCGTCATCGTGGCGGCCCCCACGGCGGGCTCTGCCGGCGTGGTGCCGGGCTGCGTGCTGGCCGTGGCCGACGCCCTCGGGGCCGACGAGGGCACCGTGGCCTCGGCGCTGTGGTGCGCGGCCGCGGTGGGCATGAACATCCAGACGCACGCCTGCGTGGCCGGGGCCGAGGGAGGCTGCCAGGCCGAGGTGGGCTCGGCAGCCGCCATGGCCGCCGCCGCGGTGGTCGAGCTTCTCGGCGGCACGCCGGCAGAGGCGCTCGGCGCGGCCTCCCTTGCGCTGGCGAACCTGCTGGGACTCGTCTGCGACCCGGTGGGCGGCCTCGTGGAGGTGCCCTGCCAGACGAGAAACGCCGTCGGCGTGGCCGCGGCGCTCTCGGCCGCGCAGCTCTCGCTCTCGGGCGTGGCGCCGCTCGTGCCCTTCGACGAGTGCGTGCGCGCGATGGCGGCGGTGGGACGGGCCCTGCCAGCGTCGCTTCGCGAGACCGCGGCGGGCGGCCTGGCCGCGACGCCGACGGCGCGGGCCGCCTGCGGCAGCTGTGGGGGCTGCAGGTAAGGGCGGGACTTCGAGCCGGCGCCGCCCTCTCGCCACGCCGCTCCTTCTCGGCCTTCTCGCCGACCGTCCGTCGCAGGGGCTCATGCGGCCCTACCCCCTGCGCTCCGTCACCCCTCGATGATCGCGCAGATCTGCTCGAAGGCCTCGTCCGCCTCGGGGATGGGATAGAGCAGGTAGTCGTGGTTCATGCCCTCCCCCACGTAGAGCTCCGAGGCGACGCCCTGCTCCTGGAGCATGGCGTAGAAGAGCGTGACGTCGGGGTAGAAGATCTCCCGCGTGCCCACGAAGAGGTAGACGTTCTGGAGGCCCGAGAGGTCGCCGTAGATGGGGCTCACGCGATAGTCCGTCAGGTCCAGGTCGCCGGCCCAGCACGTGCCCATCTCCACGAGCCCGTAGGCCGAGAGCATGGGGTCCGAGGCCTCGTAGTCCTCGATCTCCGGGTTTGACATGGACACGTCCAGCCACGGCGAGAGGAGGATCGTCTTGTCGGGCTGCTCCATGCCCGCCTCGCTCAGGTACTCGCAGAAGCCGGCGGCAAGCCCGCCCCCGGCGGAGTCCCCCATGAGGATGAGCGGCGTGTCAAGGTCCTCGGCGAGATCCTGGTAGAGGGCCATGAGCAGGTCGTAGGTCTCCTCCCAGGTGTGGTTGGGCGTGAGCGGGTAGATGGGGAAGATGAGCTCGGCGTTGGTGGCCTGGACCAGCTCGTCGCAAAGCTCCCACTGGGAGGAGCTCGGGTCGTTGATGTAGGCCCCGCCGTGCAGATAGAGGATCGTGCAGTCCGGGTCGTCCGACGCGCTCAGGCGGTAGACCGTGCTCCCGTTGACGGTGGTCTCCTCCACGTTTGAGTCGAGGTCCACGTCGAGCGTGTACTCCTCGGCGTCGGCGCGCTCGGCGATGTAGTCGGCGCACGCCTGCTCGTCCTCGAACTTCGTCTTGGTGCCCGTGACGCGGAAGTAGATCTCCACGAGCGTCGCCATGTTCGAGCGGTGGTACACCGCATGCGAGACGACCGTGAACCCACCCACGATGACGGCTAGGACGAGAAGGACGATCCCGAGCCGCCTGGCGGCCTTGTGCGTTGTGCGCGCTTTGCTCTGTTTGCCCGCTTCCTGCGCTTCGCGCGTTTCTTCTCCGCTCTTCCCCACGGCGCTCGCCCCTGTCCACAACCTCTGTCCTCACATGAAAACGACGGTCGATGCTTCCCTAGGTATAGCTCAGATTGGGCGAACCGATTGCGACAAGAGCCGCCGCGCTGGTATCTTCACGGGCTGTCAAGCACGATG
>CAZUOD010000111.1:0-4291 GCA_964621975.1 uncultured Atopobium sp. | reverse complement strand
GGGAGGCGGCGAAGGTCCGTGCCGGCAAAGCTCAAGCTGCCCGACGTGACGTCGTTGAAGTGCAGCAGCATCTTGGCGATGGTGAACTTGCCCGAGCCGGTGTTGCCAATGATGGCCGTCATCTGTCCGCGCCGAAGCGAGAAGCTGAGGTCGTGCAGAGTCTCTTCGTCGCGTAGTCGGAGAAGGTCTCGTGAAGGCGTTCCCGCTCGCGGACCCCCTTGCCAAAGGCCCGGATGGGGCGCATGCGTAGGTCGCGGCCCACCTTCGTGCAGAGGTGTGATGCGAGGAAGGTCGAGGTGATGTAACCCCCAATCCCACGATGGCGGCGACGAGCATCGCCGCGACATGGCTCATGAACGTCTCATGTCATGCAAGGCCACAATCACGTTGATCATGGCCGAGAGCTGCGTGGGTATGAACAGCATGCCCATCATGTCGCTGGCCGTCATCACGAATGTGGCCGCGATGAGCCCCTTGTGGGGGCGAGAAGCTCGAGCACAAGCCGCGCCGAGGTCCTCTTGCTGTAATCCCTTTCGGACGGCGTCGCCCCGCCAAGCGCGCTCACCGGAGCCCTCGTGTTCGTCAAGCTTGCTGAGAGGTGAAGCCTCTTCCAGCCCTTGGTCATTGCCAAGGCGCGTCTGGGCAGCCCCCCTTCCAGAGCAGTCCACTTCCGACGGACGCGCCTACGCCTCCGTGCGCGTGAGAAGATGCCAGGCACGCACGAGCACCCTCGCAGGGCCCTCTGCCCTGAGCGTGCAGACCGCCTCGTGGGCGAGGTGGCGCCACCAGGCAAGCCTTGGTCCGCTCCTGACGGGCAAATCCATGACCTCGTAGAAGAAGCGCCTCCGCTGCGGGGAGAGGTCCGGGATGCGCGCCACGAGGTCCGGGTCCATCCGCGAGAAGACCTCTCGGGTTCCCCGTCTGACCACGGGATTGTCCCAGCCGTCATCGTGAATCGCGCCGAAGGTGTAGTTGAAGCCGCGCACGTAGTGGGCCATGATGATCCGCTCGTCGGTCACGCCCAGCCGCTCGATTACGCCGAGCATGTCGATCCAGCGGTCGAAGGGGCGCGAGACAGCCTCATCTGTGGCGTGGTTGAGCGTGGAGCCCGGCAGGTCGCAGCGGTAGTTGTAGAACGGGCGGTCAAGGTAGACGATCGCCTTTGCCTGGCACATCGTCTCCATGAGGAAGGGATTGTCCGCCCAACCGGCACCGGGGTACTCGATGAAGCGAATCCCGTTGGCCTCGAGGAAGTCCCTGCGATAGATGGCCGACCAGATGGAGGGGTGCAGCTCGATGAGCACGGGATGCTCGGCCAAGGTGAAGGAGCGCGTGGACGTCCTGAGGCGGTGGACCATGGGAGACGGGTGAGGCGTCTGGGCAGCGGGGTCATCCCAGTTGTGGACGTCGGTCCAGGGGGTCTTCACAATATCTGGGAGCTCGGGAAAGCCCGCCGCGAAGCGCAGCATGGACTCGTACATGTCCGGCTCAATCCAGTCATCCGGCTCGATGATTGAGACCCACGCCCCCCGCGCAAGCCTGAGACCGAGGTTGCACCCTTGGCCGTAGCCACCGTTGGGCTTGTCTATCACGCGCACGCGCGGGTCGGCCGCAGCAAAGGACTTGAGAATCTGGGGCGAGTCGTCGGTCGAGCCGTCGTTTATGCACAGGACCTCGATGTCGCGATGGGTCTGGTCACAGATGCTCCGCAGGCACTGCACGAGGTAGGCCTGCGCGTTGTAGACCGGGACGATGACGCTTACGAGCCCCTGGCTCTCGTTGGACATGAGGGTCCTCTCGCTCGGGAATCACGGGACAAGGCCCAACCATAGCAGCAAACACGGGGCATGTGACAGGTGCCGCCGCACTTGGCACAGGCGCGTCAAAAAGAGGACCCGTCAAAGACGGGCCCTCTCAGCCATCGACTCGCAAGGAAGGGCTAAATCTTGCGGACGTTGGAGGCCTGGAGCTTGCCGTTCTGGCCGGTCGTGATATCGAACTCAACGGCCTGGCCCTCGTCCAGCGTCTTGAAGCCGTCCATCTGAATCTCGGAGTAGTGGACAAAGAGGTCGTCGCCATCCTCACGGGAGATGAAGCCGTAGCCCTTATCCGGATTGAACCACTTGACAGTACCCTGAGCCATGTCGTGCCTTTCTTTCTCTGCCCCGCGGGGCAAAAGCTGCGCTCGCGCGCGATACCCGTAGCAAAAGCCACGCGTTATATGTTACCCCGAAAAGGGACCCCCGAACGCGAAAATCCGTTCGTGGGGGATTCACGGCCGTCGGCCCGGCAGAAAGTCCCTTACAGGCTCCCTACCCGAAAACTCACTGCACCGTACCCACCCTCAGGGCTCACGGGCACCATCACCGTGTTGTCCTCCTGCGCAATCATGGGCCGGGAGTAGCCGGGGCACGTGCCCAGGAGCTCGAGCTCGCCCGTCTGGACGCCATAGGCGTACATCTCGGCGTCCTGCTCCTGCGACCCGGCCCCCCACACGAACCACTCCCCGTTGAGGGACCCCACCACCTGCACCGAGGGGACGTGCAGCCACACCACGCAGGTCCCGAGATCGTCCGTCCAGATGCCAACATAGCAGCCTTGGGAGGAGTCGTCGGAGGAGAGGCACACGGCCACCGTGTCGCCGCTCGCCCAGACGCCCGTGATGCCCCACGTGCCCTCATCGGACGAGACGGAGAAGATCTGCTCCGTACCAGAGGTGCTCCAGAGGTTGAGTGACTGGTAGAACGTGCCCGCATCCGTTGAGACGACACTCCCGGCCCAGTAGGCACCGCCCTCCGTGGCGGCCGGATAGCTCCCCTCCCCTATGACCACGGGGTCCTGGTTCTCGACACCGAGATCATAGGCGAGCACCGTCGGCGCCCAGCTCTCGCCCGATCCCACATAAGAGGCGAAGAACGCGTGGGTCTCGTTGGCGGTGGGCACGATCTCACCGTCGAGCATGGGCGTCTCAGAGGTGCCGTTGAGCTGCTCCGCCGTGCCGAGCACGATGGCCTCGCCGGACTCGCTGTCCCACGCCTGGAGGCGCCAATCGTCCGTCCCCATGGTCGGAAGGCCGGTGAACAGCGAGGACCTCCACACCACAAGCGAGGTGGTACCTGTGCCGTCCTGGGGCTCATAGTAGGTGTCCGAGGACTGGGCGTCCTCGATGTAGACGTCTCCCGAGGAGCCGAGCAGGGCCGCGCGGTACGAGTAGATGTCATCGGGGTCATCGGTGGCAGAGCCAAAGACGGTCTGGGCATTCAGCGGGAAGGAGCCTATGCGCGCGTAGTCCCCGCCAAAGGTCCACTCGTCGGAGAGGATGGCCTCGGTGGCGTCCGCCTCAGAGACCTCCACCACCTCGGCATCAGACGAGACGCCATCAATCGAGAAGGGCAGGTCGGAGCTGCTCGTCTCCACCTGCTCCGTCGAGACCTGGTCATCATCGCTCACCGTGACGTCATCTGAGGAGGATTCCGCCGCGGCCGTGCTCGTATCCTCGGACCCTCCCATCTGCGTGAGGGCAAGCCCGAGCCCCACGCAAGCGAGGGCGATGACGATGAGCGCAGCCACGATGGCCGGCCCTTTCCGAGCGCCGGCCCCACCGGGAACCTTCTCGCCAAAGTGCTTGGCCATGTGGCTGCCCTCCCTCCTAGTACGTGGCGTAGTGCACGCCGATGTGCTCTCGGTCGTTGCTGATCTCGTTCTGCATGAAGTTGGTGACCAGCGAGCTCAGGCTGTACCAGAACTTCTGCGAGGAGCCCGACCAGACCGTGCCAGCACCCGGGTCGACGAGCTGCACCGAATCTGTCTCCTGGTTGTAGCCGTCAACCACCATGATGTGGTAGAAGGTGGCGTTGTTGTGGCCGTTGAGGTGGGTGCCGCCACGACGTTCCAGCGTGTCGACCACGGTGGCGTAGCCGTTGACGTAGGAGTGCAGGATGGCGTTTCTGACCGTGCTGTACGAAGGGGTGTGCACGGAGGTGTAGACGCTCTTGCCCAGCCAGCTGTTCATGCCGTTCATGAACTGGCGCGTTTGGAAGTTCGTCCCAGAGGTGGTGGTGCCCATGTAGCTCGCGACGTTCTCGATGGTGAGATAGGTCCCGCTCGCCGAGTACCAGGCACCGACGTTGCGAAGGATCATGTAGCCGGAGGTGGGACCGCAGTAGTAGTTGTTGGGTTGCCCCGCCCACTCGATGTTGTGGTAGTTGGTGGCGGAGTAGACGCCATTGGAGGCGATGTAGTAGTTGGTCCCATTGATGGAGACGACGCCCGTCTGCATGACACCGGAGCT
>CAZUOD010000110.1:0-4315 GCA_964621975.1 uncultured Atopobium sp. | reverse complement strand
AAAAGGCCAAGACCGAAGCCCTGACCTTGGTGTTTCTGGTGGGCGATGCTGGATTCGAACCAGCGACCCCTTCCGTGTGAAGGAAGTGCTCTACCCCTGAGCCAATCGCCCGCGCGTGTGCGCTAGTGCATATTAGCAAAACTCGGCCACTGTGACACGAGAAAATTGCCCGATACGGGCTTTTTGTGGCTGCGCCTGGCTTGCGACCTCGCCCGCGGCCTGCGCGCCGTCCTCCCACGCGCGGGAATCCGCGGGGTTGCAGGTACGGATGGGAAGCTCGCTCAGGAATTGGCGAGGTTGCGGGCCGAGGCGCTGCCCTCGGGGGCCTCGGGGCCTGCAACCCCAGCGATTCTTGCGCGTGGCATCCGCAAGCTCCCCCTTTCCTGAGCGCGCGTGCCGGCTCGCTCCTGCAACCTCCCCCTTTCCTGAGCGCGAAACGGCCTACAGGCCCCGCGGCGGCCGCGCTAGCGTCCCGTGATGGCCCGCCGCAGCATCATCACGTAGGCCTCGGCCCCCTCGGGGCGAAGGTGGGTCCCGTCGTCCCAGAAGTACTCGTCGTGGCCCGTGCTCTCGGCGTACCAGTCTATGACCTCGACGTTGTCATACTCGTCGGCCATCTGGTAGAAGAGCTGGTTGTTGAGGTCCTGCAGGGCCATCGGCACGCGGGCGGTCACGAGGTAGACCATGCGCTCGCCGCACGCCTCCACGAGCTCGCGCACCTGCTCCTCGCGGGCGACGCCGTTGTTGCCGAGCGCCCAGACCACCGCGTCGGGGTCATGGCCGGCCTCGAGGTGGGAGTTGAGGACGTCGATCCCTGCGGTGAGCTGACGGCCCACATCCGCGTCGATCCATCCGTTGGGAAAGATGCTCTGGAACTCCGTGACGGCGCCGGCCGCCACGGAGTCACCGATGAGCAGCACGCTGGCGTCGGTGGCCCCGGTGTCGGCATCGACCTCGTAGCTGAGGGAGTTGATCGTGCTCACGGCCGACTCGAAGGCCGTCCCCGCGAGGTAGGTCCCCGAGAGGTCATAGCCCTCGGTGTCGGCGTCGAAGGCCTGCTCCGCGCCCTGTCCCTGCTGCTCGGAGACGGGGACCCCCGTCTCCTGTGCGCTTATGGGGGAGACGAGCAGCACGAGCACGGCGATGACGCCGAGTGCCTCGAGCGCGAGCGCGGGTCGGGTCTGGCCGAGGACGAGGGCCCTTCCCGCGCCACGCTCGAAGATGAGCCAGGAGACCCAGGAGACGGCCACGATGAGCGCGATCTCGAGCACCCAGCCCCACCAGGCGAGCTCGGTCGTGCGCGTGGCCGGGTTCATGACCAGAAGCAGCGGGTAGTGCCAGAGGTAGGCGGCAAAGCTGAGAGACCCGGCCGCCGCGAGCGGCCTGGCCCCGAGCGCGCGGGAGAGGGGCCCCTGCCTCGGGCGCGAGACCACGCCGATGACGACCGCGGCCAGCACGGAGGTGAGGAGGATGCCGCCGCGGTAGGCGAAGTCCGAGTAGCCGTTGAGCGTGACCATCATGGTCGCGATGAGGGCGAGCGCGACCAGGCCGGCCACGTCGTAGGCCCAGCCGGGCAGCTCCCGTCGCGGGTCCTCGTCGCGTCCCGGCAGGCTGAGCCGCCAGCCGCGTCCGCGGGTGAGAAGCGCGCAGAGGGCCCCCACGAGCAGCTCGGCGGCACGGGTGTCAGGGCCGTAGTAGATGCGCGCGGTGTCCTCCAGGGGGTCGTAGAGAAGCGCCATGAGCGCCGAGGAGGCGACGGCCAGCACGGCCACGGCGACGCAGGCGTCCCTCCTCCTTTTGAGGACGCGCGAGAGCGCGACGAGCACGAGCGGCCACACGAGGTAGAACTGCATCGTCACGCCCAGGTACCAGAAGTGCGTGAGCGGCGAGGGCAGCCCCGCGGCCGCGAAGTAGGAGACGTTTCTCACGAGGTAGTAGATGTTCTCGAAGAAGAGCAGGGCCGGGATGGCGTCGCTCTTCACCTTGGGCAGCAAGGATGACGAGAAGAGCGCGCAGAGGACGGCCGTCACGCCCACGACGGCGAGCATCGTGGGCAGGAGCCGCCGCGCGCGCCGAAGGACGAAGCCGACGTAGTCGAGGTGGCCGCTGCGGCCGATCTCGCGCTCGACGGAGAGCGTGGTGAGGTAGCCGGTGAGGACGAAGAAGACGGAGACGCCCAGGTAGCCGCCGGGAAGCCATGACGGGTTGGCGTGATAGACCACGATGGCGGCGATGGAGAGCACGCGAAGCCCCTCCAGGGCGGCGACCTTTCGCGTCTGGGGCATGTCTCCTCGCTTTCCGCAGACCGTCAACAAGCCATGGGTACGCTTGGGCCATTCTACCGTGGCGGGCCCGCGCCGTTTTGTCAGACCCCGTGCGCACCCCTATAATCGTGTGCGCACGCGCACGCGAGAGGAGACGCCATGGCAGCAGCCTCAGACGATCCGGTCGAGCTCTTCGGCCTGAGGATAGCCCACGTCGGCATCAACGCCGACTCCAGGGAGGAGGCGGAGCGCATAGCCGCCCGCTTCGAGACCCTCATGGGGCTCGGGCGCAACCACATCGCCTCCAAGTCGACGTTCGCCGGCACGCTCGTGGAGGTCATGAACAACGGCGGGCGGGGCGAGAGGGGCCACATCGGCTTTCATGTCGATGACCTCCCTGCGGCGGAGCGCTGGTTCGCCGCGCGCGGGTTCGAGATCGATGAGGCGTCGCGCTTCTCGCTTCCCGACGGGTCGTGCTCGCTCGTCTACTTCAAGGACGAGATCGCCGGCTTCGCCATACACCTCACCACGCAGGACTAGCCCGGGAGGGCGCACGTGATAGCACTTGCCGACAAGATCACCAAGTCATTCGGCGGCCGTGTCCTGTACACGGCCGCCACGCTGCAGCTCAACGCCCAGGAGCGCTGGGCGCTCGTGGGCCCCAACGGCTCGGGCAAGACCACCCTGCTCAAGATCCTCATGGGCGAGGAGAGCGCCGACGAGGGCAGCGTGACCTTCGCCAGGGACGTCACGATCGGCTACCTCGAGCAGGAGACGCACCTCACGGGCTCACGGACCGCGCTCGGCGAGGTCGTCGAGTCGGCCCACGAGGTCAGGCGCCTCGAGCGGCGCGTGGCCGAGCTCGAGGCGAAGATCTCGGCCAGCGAGCCCGGCCCCGAGCTCGACCGCCTGCTCGAGAGCTACGGCCAGGCCCAGGACCGCTTCGAGCGGCTGGGGGGCTACGAGCTCGAGGCCCGGGCGCGCCAGATCCTCTCGGGGCTCGGCTTTCCCGTGAGCGACTTCGACAAGCCGGCGGCCGACTTCTCAGGCGGCTGGCAGATGCGCATCGCCCTCTCCAAGCTGCTGCTGCGCCACCCGGACCTGCTCCTGCTCGACGAGCCGACCAACCACCTCGACCTCGAGAGCGTCACGTGGCTCGAGCAGTTCCTCGCCACCTATGACGGGGCCGTGCTGCTCGTGAGCCACGACCGCGCCTTCATGGACGCGTGCGTGAGCCACGTGGCCGCCGTGGAGAACCGCCGGATCACCACCTACACGGGAAACTACAGCTCCTACCTCAGGCAGCGCGAGGACAACCTCGAGCAGATGCGCGCCAAGCGCGCCGCCCAGGAGCGCGAGATCGCCCACATGCAGGTCTTCGTCGACAAGTTCCGCTACAAGCCCACCAAGGCCGCCCAGGCCCAGGAGCGCATGAGGAGGATCGAGCAGATCAAGCGGGAGCTCGTCATCCTGCCGGAGGGCACCAAGCGGGTGCGGTTCTCGTTCCCGGAGCCGCCGCGCACGGCGGACGAGGTCATCAGGATGGAGGGTGTCTCGAAGTCGTTCGGCGACAACCACGTCTACTCCGACGTGAGCCTCAAGCTCTACCGGGGCGACCACGCGGTCCTCGTGGGGCCCAACGGCGCCGGCAAGTCCACGCCCATGAAGCTCATCTGCGGCCAGCTCGAGCCCGACGAGGGGACGGTCGCGCTCGGCAAGGGCGTCACCAAGGCCTACTACGCCCAGCACCAGCTCGAGCAGCTCAACGAGGCCAACACCGTCCTCGGCGAGATGGACGAGGTGGCCCCGGGATGGACGAGCTCCGAGGAGCGGCGCCTGCTCGGCGCCTTCCTCTTCCACGGGGATGACGTGAGCAAGCGCGTCTCGGTGCTCTCCGGCGGCGAGCGCGCGCGGCTGGCGCTCGCCAAGATGCTCGTGGCGCCCGATCCGCTGCTTCTGCTCGACGAGCCCACGAACCACCTGGACATCGACTCGGTGGACGTGCTCGAGCGGGCGCTCGTGGACTTCCCGGGCACGATCGTGCTCATCTC
>CAZUOD010000109.1:0-4341 GCA_964621975.1 uncultured Atopobium sp. | reverse complement strand
GTGGTGTGCGCGGGCCTGATGGCGTGCGCGTAGGCGTCGGCCGACATCTGGGCGACCTTGGTCGCCTGCGCCTTGGTGAGACGGGCGTTGGTGACCACGCAGGAGATCGTGGTGTTGGTGCGCTCGAGCGGCATCTGGGCGTAGCCGCCCAGGAGGGCCTCGACGGCACCGGTGCCCGCGATCGTCTCGCCGGTGTCGGGGTCCACGACGTCACCGCACGCGTTCACTGCCGCGAGGGCGCCGCAGACGAGTGCCCCGGCACGCTCGACGTCCTCGCCGAGCCCGGACTTCCTCGCGTGCTCGGGCCCCGCGAGCTTGCTCACGGTGCACCCGCAGCCCGCACCCACGCTCCCGCGCGCGAGTGGCTCCCCGGCGCGCTCGAAGGCCGCCGCGCAGGCCGCCGCCCCCTCGGCCGCGCCGGGCCGCACGTCCGCGCGCCGATACGCCAGGTCGAACAGGCAGGCGCCCGACACGATGGGCACGCGGGCCACGCCCACGTCGAGCCCCACGCCGCGCCGCTCGAGCTCCTCGGCCACGCCGCACGACGCCGCGAGCCCGAAGGCGCTGCCGCCCGAGAGCACGACGGCGTGCAGCACGTCCACGGTCTCCTCCGGGCGCAGGAGGTCCGTCTCGCGCGTGGCCGGCGCGCCGCCGCGCACGTCGACGCCGCCGGTCGCCCCGGCCGGGCACACGATCACGGTGCAGCCGGTCCCGGCCTCGTCGATCGTGGCATGCCCGGCAAGGATGCCGGGGATCTGCGTGATGCTCGCAAGCTCGCTAGGCAAGGGCCCCTCCCGTCCTCATGGACCTCGCGACGAGGTCCCGTCCGCCGACGAGCGCGCCCATCTCGCGCACGAGACGCGCGACGGGCAGGCCCACGACGTTGCAATAGTCTCCCGAGATGCCACGCACGAGCAGGCGGCCCGCGCCTTGGATGCCGTAGGCGCCCGCCTTGTCGAGCGGCTCTCCCGTGGCCACATAGGCCTCGATCTCGGGGTCGGTGAGCTCCCAGAAGGTGACGTCGGTGGTCTCCACGAAGCGCCTGATCCCCGCGCACGAGGCGTCCTGGCGCAGCGCCATCACGCAGACGCCGGTGGAGACGTGGTGCGTGCGGCCCGAGAGCGCCCGCAGCATGCGCGCCGCGTCCTCGGCGTCCCGCGGCTTGCCGAGCACCTCGCCGGCATCGGTCCACACGACGGTGTCTGCGGCGACGAGAAGCCCGTCGGCGGGGGAGCGCCCGAGCCCGGCGCGCACGGCCTCGGCCTTCTGCGCCGCGAGGCGTCCCACGAGGTCCGCGGGCGACTCGCCGTCGCGCCGCCGCTCGTCCACGTCGGCGGGAACGACCTCGAGGTCGAAGCCTGCCTGGGCGAGAAGCTCCCGACGGCGGGGGGACTGCGATGCGAGGATCACGTGCGCTCCTTCAGATCGTGGCTGCCGGGCAGCCATGCCCGGCTCCTCTCGGCGGGACTGAGGTGGCCTGCGCTGGCATGTTCGCCGCGCTCCGTCCGTGTCCTCGCGTCCCGCGCCAAAAAAGACGGGAGCCGACAAGCGGCCCCCGTCAGCGTGCCAAGGTTTGCGTCGAGCTACTCGACGGTGATGGCGGAGACGGGGCAGTTGTCCGCGGCCTCCTGAGCGCCGTCCTCGGCGTCGGCGGGGACGTCCTCCTCGATGGCAACGGCGAGGCCGTCGTCAGAGATGGAGAAGACGTCGGGGCAGGTGCTCTCGCAGAGCCCGCAGCCGATGCAATCCTCGTTGACCGTAGCCTTCATGATAGTTCCTCTCTCTTGTTTGGGCCCCCTGCCCAAGTTCCCCTTGTTTTTACCCGTTTCATGGCTCGCTTGCAACCGTCTGCGGCACAAAGCCCAAAAAGACGGGGGTCCTGAGCTGCGGTTATATTCCTATTAGTTTACCGTAGTTATCTCCTGTCCCTCATGCGACGCGCTCGAGGAGCGTCACCGTCTCCACGTGGAAGGTCTGCGGGAAGAGGTCCACGGGCGTGACGCGCACGGGCGAGAAGGCGCCGGCCTCGGCGAAGCGCGCGAGGTCGCGCGCCAGGGTGGCGGGGTCGCAGCTCACGTAGGCAATGGCCCGCGCCGGCTGCTCCGAGAGGCGCCGCACCACGTCGGCGGCAAGTCCCGCGCGCGGCGGGTCCACCACGATGACGTCGGCCTCGGTGTCCGGAAACTCGCGCCCGGCGTCGCCGCCGATGGGGTCGACGTTCCCAAGGCCCGCCATCTCGAGGTTGCGTCGCAGGTCGCGCACGGCGGGCCCGTAGGACTCCACCGCCGAGACGAACCCGGCGCGCCGCGCGAGCGGCAGCGTGAAGGTGCCGGCCCCGCAGTACAGGTCCATCGCCTCCTCGTCGGGGGCGGGGTCCAGCGCCTCCAGCACGAGCTCCACGAGCCGCTCGGCACCCTTGGTGCTCACCTGGAAGAACGATGGTGCCGAGACGCGCATCCGCTCGTCTCCCACGCGCTCTCCCCAGGAGCCGGCGCCGGACAGGCACTCCACGCCGGCGATCCTCCTGGCCTTGGCGGGGCCCTTGCGCATGACGCGCACGACGGAGGTGGGGTGCAGGGCGTCGGCGAGCACCTTGGCCGCCTGGGCGCGCGGGAAGCCGCCGGGACGGTCCCAGAGGGCCACCTCGACCTCGCGCGTGCGGCGAGAGACGCGGATGCCCACGCGCTCGATCTCGAGGCCGTGGCCGCCGGCGAGGTAGCCCAGGGCACCCGAGACGGACCTCACCGCCTTGGCGTGGGCCTTGTCGAGCAGCATGCAGCTCCTCACGCGCACGACGTCGCCCTCGCCGACGCCGTGCATGCCGAGCGTGACCCTGCCGCCCGTGCGCGCCACGGCGAGCTCCACCTTGTTGCGGTAGCCCCACGGCTCGCTCGGCGAGACGATCGGAGCCACGAGCGCCTCGGCGCGCTCGGGGCCCATGTGAGCGATGCGGGAGAGGGCGTCGACGACGCCCTCGCGCTTGGCGCGCGCCTGGGCGGGGTATGACAGCGTGGCCCACGGGCAGCCCCCGCAGACCGTGGCGTAGGGACAGGCCGGCACCACGCGCTCGGGCGAGCCCTCCACGACCTCCACGGTGACGGCGTGGTCATAGCGCTCGCCCTCGCGGTCCACGCGCGCCCGCACGCGGTCTCCCGCCACGGCCCCCGAGACGAAGACCGCCTTGCCCTCGCCGTCGTGGGCCACGGCGTCAGGGCCGTAGCTCATGCGCTCGACCGTGAGCTCGAGCTCGCGCCCGCCGGCCATCACTTCCCCCCAATGAGGGTGCGAAACGCCTGGGCGAAGAGCCCGAGCGCCCGGGCGAGGCGGCCCTGCCCGGAGTCCTCGGGCACGGGCGCGCCCGCGCCGGTTCCGCTCGATCCTGTGGGCGCGTCCGTCCCCGTGGGCGCGGGGGCGCCCACAGCCTGCGCCGCCCCCTCGCCCGGCGTGGCCTCGGCCCCGATGGGACCGTCGCCCGTGGGCACGGGGCCCTCCACCGAGACGAGCCGCGGGGCCGCGCCGGGCTCAGGCGCCGGCCTTCTGGCCTCCCGCGCCTCGGCGCGCCGGCCCTCCGCCTCCCGAGCTCGCCGGCAGGCCTCGCGAAGGAGCGCCTCCTGGCAGTTCACGCGCGGCGCGTCCTCGGGAGCGTCCACGTGCTCCCAGGTGCCCTTGTCGGTGAGCTGGCGGGCCTTCACGTTGTCGGAGAGCTGCAGCCTGATGAAGTGGCGCACGATCTCGCTGCAGGCCGGGTCCCTCACCGGGAAGGCGATCTCGACGCGCCGCTCGGTGTTCCTCGTCATCATGTCGGCGCTCGAGAGGTAGATCGTGTCGGCATACTCGCCGAAGGCGTAGATGCGCGCGTGCTCCAGGAAGCGCCCGGCGATCTGGCGCACCACGAGCCCGTCGGTCTTGCCGCTCACCCCGGCCTTGATGCAGCAGATGCCGCGCACCACCATGATGACCCTCACCCCGGCCTCGCAGGCCTCGGAGATCTTGTCGATGACGTCGCGGTCGGTGAGGGAGTTCATCTTGAGGAAGACGCGCGCCGGCGCCCCCTCGCGCGCGCGGGCGATCTCGCGGTCGAGCCCGCGCATGACGAGCGGCTTCAGGCTCACGGGGGCAACGCCCAGGTGCCGATAGGTGCCGCGGAGGTTGCCGAGCGAGAGGTTGCGGAAGAAGGTGTTGCCGTCCGAGCCGATGCCGGGGTCGGCCGTGAGGAGCATGAAGTCCGAGTAGAGCCTGGCCGTGCGCTCGTTGAAGTTGCCGGTGCCCAGGCACGTGATGCGGCTGATGCCG
Source organism: uncultured Atopobium sp. (assembly GCA_964621975.1). GTDB lineage: Bacteria > Actinomycetota > Coriobacteriia > Coriobacteriales > Atopobiaceae > Thermophilibacter. The sequence goes on along the minus strand of CAZUOD010000109.1, from coordinate 48 downwards.
TCGTGGTCGTGGTAGGTGATCTGGCAGATCTTGGAGTGGCACTTGAAG
>CAZUOD010000108.1:0-4371 GCA_964621975.1 uncultured Atopobium sp. | reverse complement strand
TCCCACTCAATCGTCGCCGGCGGCTTGGGCGTGACGTCGTACACCACGCGGTTCACCCCGGCAACTTCGGCCACGATGCGGCTCGAGATGCGCCCCAGCACGTCGTACGGCAGCTTCGCCCAGTCCGCTGTCATCGCATCGCTCGACTCCACGGCGCGCACGATCACCGGGCGCGCGTAGGTGCGCTCATCGCCCATCACGCCCACGCTCCTGATGTCGGGCAGCACGGCAAAGTACTGCCAGCAGCTGTGCTCGGAGTTGCGCTCGCCCGTCTGCTCGAAGAGACGCTCGTTGTAGGCATCGAGCTCCTCGCGCACGATGGCGTCGGCCTCCTTCAGGATGCCGAGCTTCTCGGTTGTCACCTCGCCGATGATGCGAATGGCAAGGCCCGGCCCCGGGAACGGCTGCCGATACACCATGCTCGCCGGCAGCCCCAGCGCCACGCCTAGCTCGCGCACCTCGTCCTTGAAGAAGTGGTCGAGCGGCTCGATCAGGTCGAAGTGCACGCCCTCGGGGAAGGGGATCAGGTTGTGGTGGCTCTTGATCGTGGCCGCCTTGCCGCCGGTCTTGCGCGCTCCGGACTCGATGATGTCGGGATAGATGGTGCCCTGCGCGAGCATCTCCACATCGCCGATCCTCTGGGCCTCCTCGAAGAAGACCTTCCAGAACTCCGTGCCGATGCGCCGACGCTTCTCCTCCGGGTCCGTCACGCCGGCGAGCAGTGCCGCGTAGCGCTCCTCGGCGTGCACGTGCACGAGCGGCACCCTGAACTGCTCACGGAAGACCTGCTCCACCATCTCGGGCTCGCCCTTGCGCAGCATGCCGTGGTTCACGAAGACGCACGTGAGCTGATCGCCCACCGCGCGGTGCACAAGCGCGGCTACCACGCTCGAGTCCACGCCGCCCGAGAGCGCCAGGATGACCTTGCGGCTGCCCACCTGGTCGCGGATCTGGGTGACCTTCTCGTCGATGATGTTGTCCATCGTCCAGCTGGGTTTGAGGCCGCATATGCCAAAGAGGAAGTTCTCGAGCATCTGCCGGCCGCACTCAGTGTGGCGCACCTCGGGGTGGAACTGCGTCGAGAAGAACCTGCGCTCGGCATCCTCCATCGACGCCACGGGGCATGCCTCGGTGCTCGACGTGACGACGAACCCCTGTGGCGCCCGGCTCACGGCGTCGCGGTGGCTCATCCACACGGTCTGCTCGTCAGGCGTGCCGTCGAGAAGGGAGGACCTTCCAGACCGGACGACCGTGGCCGGCCCGTACTCGCCGACCTCGGAGTGGGCGACCTCGCCGCCCAAGGTCACGGCCATGATCTGGTGCCCGTAGCAGAAGCCCAGCACCGGCACGCCGAGCTCGAAGATCTTGGGATCCACGCTCGGGGCGTCCTCGGCATAGACGCTCGCGGGACCGCCGGAGAGGATGAGTGCCGAGGGCCCCATGGCGGCGAGCTCGTCGGCGGAGATATCGCACGGCACGATCTCTGAGTAGACGTGCAGGTCGCGCACGCGCCGGGCGATGAGCTGCCCGTACTGTGCGCCAAAGTCCAGAACCGCCACGAACTGCTTGGGGGTAGCCTCGCTCATACGTCCTCCGAGTCCTTGATGTCCGGCATTTCAGTCGAGTTTATCTGTTATTATCCCGGTTTTGGTGATAGAGATGTTTTTGTGACCTCCATCCGCATTACATCTTGCTCCCGTACCATCTTAAGGTCCATTGAGGAGCTGGAAGGACCTGCGCCTCTTACGCGACCGGGAGGAAACCTCTTGGCTGGAAGAAGAACGCACAGGAAGATGACCCATGCTGAGCAGGCGAGTCTTTCTGAGAGCCGCTATGGCCGGGATACGCGTAGTTCCGCGTCCCGGCAAGATGGCACATCGAGAAGGGGTCCCTCCCGCGATGCGTCCTCTCGCTCCGAGGGGGTGGACGCCTACACGGCCAAGCGCCGGAAGAAGAGGCGAGGTCGCGCCCTGCGCGTCGTGCTCGTGACGCTGTTTCTCGCTCTCGTCGGGATAGGCACTGCTGCTGCGCTCTACATCAGCAACATCGACAGCCGTCTTAGCGAGGGAGTCTCCGAGGAGGTGATCGAGCAGCTTGTTACCGTTGAGGCGCAGGAGCCCTTCTACATGCTGCTGCTCGGCGTCGACAAGAGCGAGGCGCGCGCGGAGACGTCGTCATCCTTCCGCGCCGACACCATCATCCTCGCTCGTGTCGACCCCGAGAACCTCAAGGTGACGCTCGTCTCCATCCCGCGTGACACCCTGGTCGACATGGGTGACTACGGGCAGAACAAGATAAATGCCGCATACACCTTCGGGGGCGCGGCCTACATGATCGAGGTGGTCTCGGAGTTCGCCGGGGTGGAGATATCCCACTATGCGGAGATTGACTTCGAGCAGTTCACCTCCATAGTCGATCTCATCGGCGGCATCGAGGTCACGTTGCCTGTCGACGTCGTGGACGAGGAGTACGCCGGCATCAACCTCACTGCAGGGACCCATACCCTCGACGGTGAGACGGCGCTCGCGCTTGTCCGTACCCGCCATGCCTATGACGCCTACGGTGCGGGAGACTTCTACCGGGCTGCCAACCAGCGCATGGTGATCGCCGCCATCATCGAGAAGGTGCTTCAGCTCGACGTCACCACCATGGCGACGACCGTCTCGGAGCTTGCCGACAGCGTCACCACGGACCTGAGCGTCGCCGAGATCTTGAGCTTGGCCATGCAGTTCAGGGACCTCGACATAGACAGCGACATCTACTCCGGGCAGACTCCCACCATCTCGGAGTACATCAACAGCGTCTGGTACGAGGTGCCCGACGAAGAAGGGTGGGCCGAGATGATGGAGCGCGTGAGGAACGGTGAGTCTCCCTACTCGAGCGCCGACCAGGACTTCACGGCGGGCGTCGCGGGTTCCATCGGCAGCGGCACGACCATCTCTGACTCTGACGATGACTCGAGCTCTGACTCCGAGGCGACGGCAACCTACTCTGGCTCCGTGCTCGTGCTCAACGGCGCCGGGGTGAGCGGGCTGGCGGCGTCAAAGTCCACCATACTCGAGGAGGCGGGCTTCTCGCCCTATGCGGACACGGCCAGTTCGAGTAACCACACCACCACGATGATCTACTACAACGGGGACGCGGAGGACGTTGCCTTGGGCGTGGCCGACACCCTCGGGGTGAGTGAGGACAACATCGCGGAAAACACCGAGGGCTATTCCACGAGCTACGATGTGGTCGTGGTCCTGGGATCTGACCAAGTGTCCTAAGGGGTATTGCCAGACGGTCGCGCGTCGAGATGCACGAACAGGGCGCCTCCCGATGAATTTCGGGAGGCGCTTGTGCATACCGGTTTTGGGGGTCGTTCGGGCTGTGCGCACGATGGAGCCGTGACGCCCGCATATGAGAAGGCCCCTCCGCCCCTCAAGGGAAGCTCTGCAGTGCGCGCTTCCCAAGGGAGGGTCGGAGGGGCCTGCCGTACGTGCGAGGCGACGAGCCTAGTGGCCTAGCCTGCGAGCGCCTTGGTGATGCTCGCGGCAGCGGTCTTGCCGGCGCCCATGGCCAGGATGACCGTGGCTGCCCCGGTGACGATGTCACCGCCGGCCCAGATGCGCGGGTCGGAGGTGCGGCCGTCCTCATCGGCGACGATGTAGCCCCACTTGTTGAGCTCGATGTCACCGATCATCTTGGCGAACGGGTTGGCGTTGGTCCCGATGGCGGAGATGGCCACGTCGCAGGGAATCTCCTCGACGGCGCCCTCGATGGGCACCGGGCGACGGCGGCCGGACTCGTCGGGCTCGCCGAGCTCCATCTTCTGGACGCGCACGGCGCACACGCAGCCGTCCTCGCCCTTCACGAACTCGAGCGGCGCCACGAGCGGCATGACCTCGACGCCCTCGGCCTTGGCATGGTGCAGCTCGGCGCGACGGGCCGGCATCTCCGCCTCGGTGCGGCGGTAGCAGATGATGGCGTGCTCGGCGCCGAGGCGCTTGGCGGTGCGCACGGCGTCCATGGCCACGTTGCCGCCGCCGAAGACGACGACGTTCTTGCCGTGCTTGGTGGGCGTGTCGTACTCAGGGAAGCGGTTGGCCTTCATGAGGTTCACGCGCGTGAGGTACTCGTTGGCGAAGAAGACGTTGGGGAGGTTCTCGCCGGGGACGTTGAGGAACTTCGGCAGGCCCGCGCCCGTGGCGATGTAGATGGCGTCAAAGCCCATCTCGAAGAGCTCGTCGGCGTCGGTGATGCGCCCGACGACCGAGTTGTACTCGAACTTGACGCCCAGCTCCTCGAGACCGTCGATCTCGCGCTTGACGACCGCCTTGGGCAGGCGGAACTCGGGGATGCCGTAGACGAGCACGCCGCCGCCGGTGA
>CAZUOD010000107.1:0-4383 GCA_964621975.1 uncultured Atopobium sp. | reverse complement strand
GACCCTTCACGAAGACGGCCACCTTGTGCAGGCCGTGCTCCATGGCCGCCTTGGCAGCGGCCTCGGCGGCGAGCTGGGCGGCGAACGGCGTGGACTTGCGGGAGCCCTTGAAGCCGACGGTGCCACCGGACTGCCAAGAGATGACGTTGCCCTGCGGGTCGGTGATGGAGACGATCGTGTTGTTGAACGTGCTCTTGATGTGGGCCTGGCCCACGGCGATGTTCTTGCGCTCGGAGCGGCGGACGCGCGTGGTGCTGCGAGCGTTCTTCTTCTGCGGCATTGTCTACTCCCTAGCCCCTCTTCTTGGCACCGATCTGACGCTTCTTGCCCTTGCGGGTGCGAGCGTTGGTGTGGGTGCGCTGACCGTGGACAGGAAGGCCCTTGCGGTGACGCAGGCCGCGATAGCAGCCGATCTCCATGAGACGGCTGGTGTTCTGACGCACCTCGCGGCGAAGGTCGCCCTCGGTGGTGTAGTTGGCATCGATGAAGTCACGGATCTTGGTGACCTCGTCCTCGGTCAGATCCTTGACGCGGGTGTCCGGGTTGACGCCGGTCTGCGCGCAGATGGTGGTCGCGCGAGTCTGGCCGATGCCATAGATGTATGTGAGTCCGACCTCGACGCGCTTGTCACGCGGCAGGTCGACACCGTTGATACGGGCCAACTTGAAGCTCCTTCCCTAGCCCTGGCGCTGCTTGTGGCGCGGGTTCTCGCAGATGACGTAGACCTTGCCGTGGCGACGGATGACCTTGCACTTGTCGCACATCTTCTTGACCGAAGGGCGTACCTTCATGTGCCCAACCTTTCCTAGAGCTGATGCAAACCTATCTACTCGCCCAGCCGCTGGCGTGAATATCCACAGCTGACGGGAGCGCGACCTACTTGTACCGGTAGGTGATGCGCCCCCGCGTGAGGTCGTACGGCGAGATCTCGACGACGACCCTGTCCCCCGGGAGGATGCGGATGTAGTTCATCCTGATCTTGCCGGAGATGGTGCAGAGAATGGTCTTCCCGTTCTCAAGCTCAACGTTGAACATCGCGTTGGGCAGTGGCTCAACGACTTTGCCCTCGAGCTCGATTGCGTCCTGCTTGCTCAAATCTCCACCCTCTCCACTCTGACAGCGACACATAATCATACCGAAAAAACAAAACTACGCCCAAGCTGCACCAGACGAACACAACATGGGCCCGGTCGGGCTACTCGTCCTCGACGCCTCCCTGCATGGGACACCAGGGACCCTGCTCGTCCTCGGTGAGGATGACGGGGCCATCCTTGGTGATGGCGACGGTGTTCTCGTAATGGGCCGCGCTGAGGCGGTCGGCCGTCACCACGGTCCAGCCGTTGGAGAGGACCTCGCACTCGTAGGTGCCCATCGTGATCATGGGCTCGATGGCTATGACCATGCCCGCCTGCAGCCGCACCCCGCGGCCTCGCTTGCCGTAGTTCCTGACCTCGGGGTCCTCGTGCATCACGCGCCCCACGCCGTGCCCCACGTAGTCGCGGATCACGCCGTAGCCATTCGACTCGGCGAGCTCCTGCACGGCGGCGCCGATGTCGCCGAGGTGGTTGCCGGGCACGGCCTGCTCGATGCCCGCCTTGAGGCAGTCGCGCGTGCACTCGCAGAGCGCCCGGCGCTCCTCGGACGGCGTCCCCACGTAGAACGTCCAGGCGTTGTCACCGACCCAACCCTGGTAGGTCGCGCCTGTGTCAATGGAGATGATGTCCCCCTCCTGAAGGACGGTCGACGGGGACGGGATGCCGTGCACCACCTGCTCGTTCACCGAGGAGCAGATGCTTGCCGGGAAGCCCCCGTAGCCCTTGAAGGTGGGAACGGCGCCATGCAGGCGTATGAACCCCTCGACGACCTGGTCTATCTCACGCGTGGTGACACCAGGCCTCACGAGGGCACCGGCACGACGAAGGGCCGCCTTGGACAGAGCCCCGGCGGCCTTCATCTCCTCGATCTCTTGTGCGGTCTTGATGTTGATCATAGGCTCAGGAGCGCCTTGACGTCGGCATAGACCTCGTCGACCGGGCGATCTCCGTCTACCTCCTTGAGAATCGCGTGACCCTTGTAGTACTCGACGAGCGGCGCGGTCTGCGACTCGTAGACGTCGAGGCGATGCTGGATCGTCTCGGGCTTGTCGTCATCGCGCTGGTACATCTCGCCCGAGCAGCGCGGGCACGTGTCGACGCCGGCGGGTGCGGTGTAGCCGCAGCTGCGGCAGGTGCGCCGCGAGCTCAGGCGCTCCACGATGACGGCCGGCTCGACGGAGACGAGCAGCGCGGCGTCGAGCGTGCGCCCCATCGAGGCGAGCTCGGAGTCGAGCGTGACGGCCTGGGCGGTGTTGCGCGGGAAGCCGTCGAGGATGAAGCCCTTCTGGGCGTCATCGGCAGCGAGGCGCTCCTTGACCAGGTCGACGACGAGGGTGTCCGGGACGAGCTGCCCGGCGTCCATGTAGCCCTTCGCCTTCTTGCCGAGCTTGGAGCCCTCCTTGATGGCGGCCCTCAGGAGGTCGCCGGTGGAGATGTGCGCGAACCCGAACTCGGCCACGAGCCTCTGGGCCTGCGTGCCCTTTCCCGCACCCGGTGCGCCGAGAAGAACGATGTTCATGTGCCGTCCCGCCTTTCTCTAGCCGTCTGACAACGCGCAACGGACCTGCTACTTGAAGAACCCGTCGTAATTGTGCATCTTGAGCTGGCTCTCGATGGACGAGAGGGTGTCCATGGCGACGCCGACCATGATCAGGACGGAGGTGCCGCCGAACGCCTGGATCAAGGAGTTGCTCGTGAACCAGAAGATGATCGTGGGGACCACGGCCAGGACGGCCATGAACAGCGCGCCCGGAAGCGTGACGTGGTCGATCGTGCTCTTGATGTAGTCCGCCGTGGCCTTGCCCGGTCGCACGCCGGGGATGAAGCCCCCTTGCTTGCGGAGCTGGTCGGCGGTCTCGGTGGGGTTGAAGACCATCGAGGAGTAGAAGTAGGCGAAGGCCACGATGAGCACGACGGAGAGCACCCAGTTGAGCCATCCCGAGGAGAGGGCGTTGGCAACCGTCTGGACCCACGTCACAGAGGGGAAGAAGACGGCGAGCTGCGCCGGCAGGTAGAGGATGGCGGAGGCGAAGATGATGGGCACGACGCCGGCCGTGTTGACCTTGATGGGCAGGTAGGTGGCCTGCCCGCCGATCATCCTGCGGCCCACCACGCGCTTGGCGTACTGGATGGGGATGCGGCGCTGGCCGCGCTCCACGAAGACGATGATGGGGATGATCGCCACGATGACGATAAGGGTGATCACCGTGAGCACGACGCTGCCGGACTCCGTGACCGAGGAGATGAGCGAGGTGGGCAGACCGGACATGATGTTCGAGAAGATGATGAGCGACATGCCGTTGCCCACGCCGCGCTGGGTGATGATCTCACCGAGCCACATGATGATGATCGCGCCGACGACCATCGTGAAGACGACCATGATGTCGACGAGGATCTCGGGCGCATCGATGTCCGAGAAGCTCACGCCGTAGCTCGTGAACAGGAACAGGTAGCCGATCGAGTTGAGGAGGGCGAGGCCGATCGTGAGGTAGCGCGTGTACTGCGTGATCTTGCGCTGACCGGCCTCCCCCTCCCTCGCGAGCTCGCCGAGCGACGGAACCACGGCCTGCAGGAGCTGCAGGATGATCTGCGCCGTGATGTAGGGCATGATTCCGAGGCTGAAGACGGACATGCGGGAGAGCGCTCCGCCTGAGAACAGGTTGAGCACCGCCATCGCGCCGCTCGAGGAGAAGCCAGACTGATAGACGCTGAGCATGTCCTGGAACGGGACGCCCGGAACGGGAAGATAGGCACCGAAGCGGTACAGCAGGAGGATGCCCGCCGTCAGAAGTAGCTTGTGCCTGAGCTCCGGGACGCGAAACGCGTTGGCAATTCCCTTTAGCACGCCTGCTCGACCTTTCCTCCGGCCGCCTCGATCTTGGCCTTGGCAGAGGCGGAGACCTTGTCCACCTTGACGGTCAGGCTCTTGGTGAGCTCACCGTCTCCGAGGACCTTCACAGGAACATAGTTGTGCTTGATGACGCCCTTTGCAACCAGGGCATCGGCGTCGACGGTCTCCCCGTCGGCGAACAGCGCGTCAAGGCGCGACACGTTCACGGGAGCGTACTCCACGCGGTTGTGGTTGATGAACCCGGGAAGCTTGGGGAGACGCATGGCGAGCGGCTGCTGGCCGCCCTCGAAGCCCTTGCCCTTGCCGCCACCGGAGCGGGAGAGCTGGCCCTTGGTGCCGCGGCCGGCGGTGGTGCCGTGACCGGACGAGTTGCCGCGGCCGATGCGCTTGCGGTTCTTGCGCGAGCCCTCCGCGGGACGCAGATCGTTGAGCTGCATG
>CAZUOD010000106.1:0-4452 GCA_964621975.1 uncultured Atopobium sp. | reverse complement strand
GCAGGCCGAAGGCGGACATGAGCCGGCCCGTCACGCGCGTGTCCTCGCAGAGCACGACGTCGGCCGCGGCAAGCGTGTCGAGAACGCGCGGGGACGCGTCACGGAGGTTTCCTATCGGCGTCCCCACGACGGAGAGGAGCCCCGGGGCGTCCTCCCCCATCAGACGATCATCCCGCGCTCGAAGGTCGCGAGGGCCACGCGGGCGTCCCACCCGGCGAGCAGGCCGCTCGTCTTCCAGGTGTTGAAGAACCACGCGGGACAGCCCTCGTAGGTGGCTATCTGCTCGGAGGTGTAGACGCGCTCGAGGGCGATGCGCCCCTCGGGCGTCATGGAGGAGTCCGCGATGGGCAGGCTCGAGGACCACTTGCCCACCATGACCGGCATGCCCGCGCGCCCGGCGTCCCTCACGCGCCGGTCGAGCGACGCCACGAGCCGACGCACGCCGGCCGGCCCACAGACGTCCACGCGCGCGATGGGACGGTCGAGGTGGCAGTCGACCCAGACGTTGCGGTAGTGGCGCTGCGCCATGAAGCGCCCCCAGCCGGAGGAGACGCCGCCGTCCGGGATGATGACGACCGGGTCGTCACCGGCCGCGTTGCGCACGAGCTCGTAGGCCTCGCGGTAGTAGTTGCGCAGACGGTGCTGGGGCACGCCGTCGGTGAGCGTGAGGCCGCGACGCACCTGCGGGAACACGTCGTCGGCGACCTCCAGCCCGAAGAAGCCCACGCGCGAGGCGTAGCGCCGGGAGAGCGCGTACACCACATCGAGCACCTCGTCGCGCGGGATGTGGCAGTCAGAGAGGTCCGGCGCCCGTCCGCTGCCGCTGTTGGGCCCGCCCGGGTTGATCGCAAGGGCGAAGACCACCTTGAGGCCGACCTCCTCGGCCCACTCGAGCGCCTGGTCGACGAGGTCAATGCAGCCCAGGTAGGGACCAGGCTCGGGGCCGTCCGCCCCGTAGACGTACCAGGGCACGGGCAGGCGCACCGCGTTGAACCCGCGGGAGGCTATCTTGACGAGCTCCTCGCGCGTGATGAAGGACGCCCGGTGGCGCCGCACGAGCTCGGCATAGCGGCTCGCCCCGAGCGCGCCGACGAGCGCCTCCTCATCGAGCGCGCCCGACCCGGCAAAGAGCTCCGGGGTCACCCACGACTCCAGCGTGAGCCATCCCGTCAGGTTGACGCCATGCAAGGGATGGTTGGCCATGTCACACCTCCGCCTCCCTTTATCCTCCCGTTCAGCTAGTATAGCCGCCCCGCCGGACACGTCCCGCGCGAGCGGCGAGCGGCGCCTCGCGGACGTCAGTCGGTCGCATAGGTGGCGCAGTTGAGCGGCGTCTCGTAGACGTCGACCCGCGAGGCGGGCAGGCCCTGGTCGCGCAGCCTCACGAAGAAGTGGTGCGCCAGGTTCTCGGCAGTGGTGCGGAAGGGCAGCATCTTGAGCGAGAAGCCCTCGCCCTCGAGCGCCGCCACCGTGGCCGGCGCGAGCGTGCCCTCCTCCACGAGGAAGGTGTGGTCGAACTCCTCGGTGAGCGCGCGGACGGCGCGCTTGAAGGTGCCGAAGTCGCACACCATGTCGCGCTCGGTGCCCGACTCCCGGAGCCCCTCGGCGCTCAGGTAGGCGACGACGCGCCAGCGGTGGCCGTGGAGGTTCTCGCACCTGCCGTGGTAGTCGGCGAGGAAGTGGGCGGAGTCGAAGCAGCTCTCGGTCTTGAGTCCGTACATGGTGGTCCTCTCGGTCGGATGGTCCCATGGTAGCGCGAGCGGACGGGTCGAGCCGAGCGCGCGCGGCGCCGAAGACGTACCATGCAGGCGCACGCACGACGGACCCGAGGAGCGTCCATGCCGCTTTCCGATGAGCTCGCCCACTACGCCACCAGGCGCCTCGACGCCCGCCGGGCCGCCCTCGGCGAGAGGGCCGCCGTGCTCGACGCGCCCGTCTGCGACCTCGCGGGCGACGAGGCCACGCTCATGCGCTACCTCTGCGCCACGCTGCCGCTCACGGACGTCGTCGACACGCCCGCCGAGGTGCTCCTCGGCCACGTGCGCCACGCGCTCATGCTGCGCGAGGGCCCGTCGGCCGGGCTTCCCGAGGACGTCTTCGTGCACTACGTGGCCTGTCCGCGGGTGAACAACGAGCCGCTCGACCGCTGTCGCGAGGCGCTCTGGGCCGAGCTCGCGCCGCGCGTGGCCGGCACAGACGGCGAGCGGGCCGTGATCGAGGTCAACTACTGGTGCGCGGAGATGGCCACCTACCAGGCCACGGACGGGCGCACCCTGGGTGCGCTCGGCGTCATCGCGGGCGCGGCGGGGCGCTGCGGCGAGGAGTCCACGCTGCTCGTGAGCGCGCTGCGCGCCGTGGGCATCCCGGCCCGCCAGCTCTACGTGCCCTGGTGGGCCCACTGTGACGACAACCACGCCTGGGTGGAGGCCTACGTCGACGGGCGCTGGCGCTACCTGGGGGCCTGCGAGCCCGAGGAGGCGCTCGACCGCGGCTGGTTCACGGCGGCGGCCGGCCGCGCGCCCATGGTGGTGACGCGGCTCTTCTCGGACTTCGGCTGTGCGCCCGAGGACGTGCCCATGCGCGACGGCTGCGCCGTGTGCGTGAACGTCACGGGGACGTATGCCGCGACCACGCGGCTCTCCGTGCACGTCCGCGGCGCCGACGGGCGGCCCCGCGCCGGTGCCACGGTGTCCGTGGAGGCGCTCAACATGGCCGCCTGGCGCCCGCTCGTCACGCTCGTCACGGGCGATGACGGGAGCTGCTCGGTGGAGCTCGGCCGCGGCACCGTGCGCGTGCACGCCTCCTCCGGCGCCCTCATGGCCGAGAGGGACGTGGACACCGCACGCGAGGACCAGGTGTGCCTCACCTTGGCCCCCGCGTGCGCAGGCGGACACGAGGGCGGCTGGTGCGAGGTCGACGTGCGCGCGCCCGAGGACCGCCCGGCGCCCTCGGGCACCCTCACACCGGAGATGGCCGAGCGCGGGAGGGCCCGCACGGCCGAGGCCGACGAGCGCCGCCGCGCCTCCGTGGCGGCCAGGCGCGCCCACGCCGGGCGCCTTGCTGAGCGCGCGGCGGAGCTTCGACCGGGAGACGACGCTGCGGTTGTGGCACGCATGCTCGTCAGCGCCCTCGGCAACGCCGATGAGGTCCTCTCGTTCCTCACGGGCGGGCCGGAGCCGGAGCGCCTGGCGCTCCTGCGCTCCCTCACCGAGAAGGACCTGCTCGACCTGCGCGCGGACGTGCTGGAGGGCCATCTCGCCTCGGCGCTGACCGGGCGCGACGGCGCGCTCGCGCGGCTGCGCGCGCAGGGGCTCACGGCCGAGGAGGCGCGCGAGACGTGGGAGCGCTTCGTGCTCTGCCCGCGTGTGGGCCTCGAGCACCTGAGCGCATGGCGGCCGGCGCTGCCCGCGGCGCTCGGACCCGAGCTCGCGGCGCTGGTGGAGGGCGACCCCGCGGCAGCGTGGGGCTGGCTCTGCGAGCACCTGGGCTTCACGGCCGGCGAGCATCTGGCGAAGCTCGTCGGCTCGCCCGCAGGCGCGCTCGCGGTGCGCGAGGCCTCCGACGTCACGCGCCGGACGCTCCTCGTGGCGGCATGCCGCTCGCTCGGCATGGCCGCGCGTCTCTCGCCCGAGGACGGCCGCGCCGAGGTGCTTCTCGACGGGCGCTGGCGCTGCGTCGAGGGCGAGGCCGCGGCCGAGAGGACCTGGCCGCTGCGGCTCACCTGCGACGAGGGCAGGACGCCCGCCTATGGGGTGGACTGGTCGCTCTCCCGCCTGGGAACGTCCATGCAGGCCGGCGGGCAGGGGCTCTTTGGCTTCGTCCCGCTCGACCTGTGGGGATCCACGTTCGCAGACGGCTCGTTGACGCTCGACGTGCCCGAGGGCACCTATCGGCTCACGACCACCGTGCGCCTGCCCAACGGCAACCAGCAGGCCTGCGAGCGGACGCTCTTTGTGGAGGGGCCGACAAAGGCGGCGCTCAGGCTTCGCGAGCCGGCGACGAGTGACATGCTGCAGCGCATCGAGCTGCCTGACGCGGCGCCGCTCGTGCGGCCGGCCGACGGGGGCCTTGCGCTCGTGGCGTTCCTGGAGCTTGCGGAGGAGCCCACGGAGCACCTGCTGAACGAGCTCGCCGAGAGCGCGGCGGGCATCGTCGCGGCGGGCGTGGGCGTGACGCTCGTGACGCGTGAGGCGGACCCCGCGGGCGACCCCACGCTCGCGCGGGCGCTCGACGCGCTCGGTGCTGCCGGGGCAAGTGTGGCGCTCGCGCACGACGACCTCTCCGAGCTGCCCGAGCGCCTGGCGCGGCGGATGTTCGCCAACCCCGAGGCGCTGCCGCTCTGCCTGCTCGTGGACGTCCGCTCGGGAGCGCCGGTGGGCGTCTTCGCGCGGGGCGGCTACGCGGTGGGCACGGTCGAGCTCGCGCTTCGGCTGGCAGCGCTCGCGTAGGGAT
>CAZUOD010000105.1:0-4504 GCA_964621975.1 uncultured Atopobium sp. | reverse complement strand
AGACACAGGCATCCCGCGCCTAGGCCCGGATGTCTCCTCCCCCCATTCGCGCGAAGGCGACGAACGAGAGGACGGCTTGGGCCGTCACGAAGTAGAAGTACAGGGGGAAGAGCAGCACGGCCACCGCATAGAGGATGCCGCCGACGAGCACAAGGGTGCGGCCGCCCCGCATCACGGCGATGCCGTTGCAGATGACCGCCGCGACGGTCGCCGCCCAATGGGGCATGAGCAGGGCGGTGACGAGTGCCGAGCCTATCTGGCCGAGACCCGAGCTCATGCCGAAGGTGACGCTTAGCCAGTACAGCACGCTGTAGGCCAGGTAGGCGAGGCCGAGGACAAAGGCAATGACCAAGGGCCTGTTGGGATGACGCATGAGCTTGTTCACGATGTCCTTCACGGGGTCTCCTTTCATCGGGCCGAGTGTGGAGGTCGATGCTAGGGACGTCCGGGGAAAGGTTCATCAGCTCGCAGCTAAAGAACCATAGCTCAGATTTGGAGCTCGTCGAAAGACTGATGGAAGATTCAGATGTTCATGAATGCGACCACAAACACGAGCACCACGAACAGAGCCACGGTCAGAAGGAAGCCCACCAGGACGCGGCGCGCGAGGACCACGAGCACGGGCGGTCTGGCGTAGGGCCCCCTCCCAAGGAGCGCCCGACACGGCTCGACGCCGAGGCACACCACGACGAAGACCCCGAGGCCGATGCAGAGAACGCCGCTCATGGGATCCGTCGACTGCGTCGGGGACGCGATGAGCTGGATGGAGGCCCCGCCGAGGATGACGGCGGCGAGCAGCTGCAGGAGCGCGATGACGCCCACCAGGACGCGGCGCAGCCTCAGGAGGCGCGGCGACGAGGCGCCCGCTCGCCCGCCGATGGGCTCCGCCCTCACGGAAACCCTCGCGGCAGCCTCGCGCGCGTCTCGCGCGAGCTCCAGCACGCTCCCGTAGCGCGAGCTTGGCTCGAAGGCGCAAGCGCGGTCTATGACGGCGCGCATCTGAGGGTCCACGACGGTGGCGTCGGCGATTCCCTCGTCAAAGGCCGACGTGCCCGGCAACTCGCCACAGAGCAGGTACGCAAGGAGCCGCCCCAGCGCGAAGACATCGGAGCGGGCGTCCGTCTGGGCGAAGCCGAACTGCTCAGGGGCGGCGAACCCCCAGGTGCCCAGCAGGGTCGTGTCATGCGTGGCGCCATCCGAGCGAAGCCGCGCGATGCCGAAGTCTATGAGATGTGCCCCGTCCGCGGCCATGACCACGTTTGACGGCGAGACGTCCCGATGCACGATGCCACGCACGTGGAGCCATGCCAGCGCCTCCGCGAGCTCGCCCACCAGGGTTGCTGCCTCGACCGGCGACAGCGCTCCTCGCTCCTCCATGAGCTGGGTGAGCGGCGTGCCCTCGACCCAGGAGCAGACGGCCACGAACTCGTCGGGCAGCTCGTAGGTGGTCACCACGTGTGGCAGCCGCGGGCCACGCTCGCGGGCCAGCCGCTTCCACACGTCGCTGTTCGCGAGCGGCAGCGGGATGCGCTTTCGGACGCTGAGGCCGCCCCCAGGGCCGCTCACGAGCTCCGTCGTGCCGCCCTCGCCCTGGGCGAGCACGCGCTCCACGTGATAGGAGTCGTCGATGCGCAGGGAGCGGAGCAGCTGCTCGTCGTCCATGTCAGCCGTTTTGCCCGACAAGGGTCCTCTCCCCGAGGCGCCAGAGCTCGTCGTCCGTCTCGACGCGTGAGAGGCCGTTCTGGACGCACCATATGATGACGGCGTCCCGGCGCTGCTTGCACCACAGCTCGGAGACGCCGGCCAGGCGCAGGAGGCGCTGGGTCTCGCGCAGGGTGCAGCCCAGTCCGAGCGCCAGCATGACGGCATGGTCCCGTCCGGGACGGCGCGTGCCCTGGAAGATCTGGTAGCAGAACGTGGCGTTGAGGCCGGAGGCACGGATGACGTCGGCGCGGGAGAGGCCCTTCTCGGCCAGGAGCTCGCGCAGGTAGTCTGGCAGGGCACGGTCGACCGTGACGCCCTCGTCAAGGTATGCCTCGGGGCTCGCGGCGCGGAGCAACCGATCGAGAAGCTCTTCCGTCAGACGCTCCTGCCTCATGTGGCCCCGTCCTTCCGTGGGTCCGGCGGGCGGGCGCGCGGCCCTGCCCGGAGCTTGCTAGAACTTGTCGACGTGGCCGGTGGGCCGCGAGCGGAGCTCTGCGATGGCGGCGGGGATCTCCCTCGTGTCATACGGGGTCATCTGGTAGACCCAGTTGAGCCAGTTCCTGTAGAGCAGGTTGGCATGGGCCCGCCAGGTGAAGAGCGGCTGCTTCTCCGGGTCGTCGTCGGGGAAGTAGTTCTCGGGCACTCGGATGGGGAGACCCTTGTGGAAGTCCCTCCAGAACTCGTCCGCCAGGGTGTCCCGGCCGTACTCGAAGTGCCCGGTCACATAGACCTCGTGGAAGTCCCGCGTGGCGAGCAGGGACGGGCCGCTCGTGAAGCCCTCCGAGAGCACGCAGAGCTCGGGGTGGTTGGCGAGCTCGCCGGTGTCGATGGCGGCATGGCGGCTGTGCGGCATGTAGTGGACCTCGTCGAAGCCGTTGGTGAGGAAGCTGTACTCGTCGCAGAGGCGCTGCCTGAAGACGCCGAAGAGCTTGGCCCCGAGCTGGCGCTTGGGGATGTCGTGGAGATGCCAGAGGGCTCCGAGCGCGGCCCAGCACAGATACATCGTCGAGAAGACGTGCTCCTGGCTCCAGTCTACGATCTCGCAGAACTCGTCCCAGTAGTCCACGTCCTCGAACTCGAGATGCTCGACGGGCGCGCCCGTGACTATGAGGCCGTCGTAGTTCTTGTCGCGGAAGGCATCGAAGGTGTCGTAGAACTTGACGAGGTGGTCCTGCGAGACGTGCGTGGACTCGTGGGTCGAGACGCGCATGAAGTCGCAGCTCACCTGCAGGGGCGACTTGGATATGAGCCGCAGGATCTGGGTCTCTGTCTCTATCTTGGTCGGCATGAGGTTGAGGATGGCCACGTGAAGGGGCCGCACGTCCTGGTGGCTGGCCACCTCCTCCTCAAGGGCGAAGATGCGCTCCTGCTGGAGTATGGTCTTGGCGGGCAGGCCGTCGGGAATGTTGATGGGCATGCGGTGCTCCGTTTCGGTGGCTGGTCACTAAAGTATAGACATGCCCCCGTCCGGGCGCGCCCGAGGCGACCCGGGGCCGCTGCCCTCATGAGGCCCTCAGGGGCGCTATACTGGTCCCTATGACTACCACATTTGCCGAGCTCGGGCTTGACGAGCAGATCCTCGCCGGGGTGGACGCCCTCGGCTTCTCAACGCCGACGCCGGTGCAGGCGCAGGCCATCCCCATCGTCCTCCAGGGACGCGACATCGTTGCCTCGGCACAGACGGGCACGGGCAAGACGGCCGCCTTCGCGCTGCCGGCGCTGCAGCTCATAGAGGGCGCCGAGGGCAAGGGGCCGCACGCGCTGGTGGTGACCCCCACGCGCGAGCTCGCGGCCCAGATAGAGAGCGTCGTGAGCGTGGTCTGCGAGAGGACCGGGCAGCACGCCGTCATCGTCATGGGCGGCACGAAGCTCGACCGCCAGATCAAGGAGCTCGAACGCGGCTGCGACCTGCTCGTGGCCACGCCGGGGCGCCTCATCGACCTCATGGAGCACAGGCACGTGAGCCTCTCGCAGGTGCGGCTGCTGGTCCTCGACGAGGCCGACCGGATGCTGGACATGGGCTTCTGGCCGAGCGTGCGGCGCATCATGCACGCCCTGCCCAAGCGCCACCAGACGCTGCTCTTCTCGGCGACCATCCCGCCCTCGATCAAGTCAACGATAGATGCCCTGCTCACCGACCCCGTCTCTGTGGAGATCGCCCGGGTCGGCGAGACGGCCGACACCGTGGAGGAGCACCTGTGCCCCGTCACGCAGGGGCAGAAGGTCGACCTCCTGCGCGCGCTTCTCGACACGGGCGGGGCCGCCGGCGAGCGACCGGAGCGCCTCCTCGTGTTCTGTCGCACCAAGCACCGTGTGGACGACGTCTCCAAGACCCTCAAGAGCGCCGGCGTGAGGGTCGACGTGATGCACGCCGACCGGCCGCAGGCCGCGCGCGCCCGCGCCCTGGAGAGGTTCCGCGACGGCAAGGTGCAGGTGCTCGTGGCGACCGACGTCATGAGCCGGGGAATCGACGTCTCGGGCATCGATGCGGTCGTGAACTTCGACGTGCCCATGGACCCCGAGGACTACGTCCACCGCATCGGCCGCACCGGGCGCGCCGGGGCCACCGGGCACGCGTACACCTTCATGGCCCCCGACGAGGTGAGCCCGCTGCGCGAAATCGAGTACTTCACCAAGAAGCTCGTGCGTGTCTGGGACCTCCCCGACTTCCCCTATGACGCCGGCCGCATCGTCCCGCAGGACAACCGCTCCACGAAGCGCTCCACGCGCACGATGTTCTCGGGGTCGAGAAGTCGCGGACGCGGGATCTCGGGCGGGCGCTACGGCCGGCACTACTAGG
>CAZUOD010000104.1:0-4693 GCA_964621975.1 uncultured Atopobium sp. | reverse complement strand
CCATGCGCTCCTCGAGGTCCTTGCGGTACTCGTCGATCTCGTCGAGGACGCCCTCGGGCCACACGTTGCCGGCGCTGGAGTAGGCAACGCAGGTCTGGCACGTGATCGTGAAGCCGGGCGGAACGGGAAGGCCGATGTTGGCCATCTCGGCGAGGTTGGCGCCCTTGCCGCCCGTGATCCACTTGGCCTCGTCGACGCTGGCACCCGCGACCTCGGTCACGTTGTTGCCGTCGGCGTCAAAGCCAAAACGGTAGACGTGCTTTTCTGCCATGTTTTCCCCTTGCTGTCTTGTGATCCCGACACGGCCATCGGCCGCGCACCTACTAGGGCCATGCGAAACGAACGCCGTACGGCCCTCACGCCATTGTAGCAATGAACGCCTGCGTGGAGTCTGTCGTCGGTATTCGGCATCTGTCGCTGGGAAAATGAGATTTTCACCGAAAAGACCGGGGTCGGGCGTGTTGCCCGACCCCGGTTGGTAGTAACATGAGGTGTGATTTGGCCGATTAGCTGGCCGCCTCCCCCTCAGCCTTGAACACCGCGCCTATCTCGCGCGTGGGCTCCTCGCCCGTGAGCGTCGAGATGATTGTCACCGCAGGGCCGAGCAGGTCGATGGAGGGGATGCCGCGACGGTCGAGCTCGCGGCGGATCTCGCGGCGCAGGATCGCGTTGGCGAAGGTGTGGAACACCGCGCACGGGCGGTCGGCGTCGTAGTGCTCGTCGAAGTAGGCGCGAACGGCGTCGACGTCCTTCACGTTCGAGAGGCGCTCGATGTCGACCGAGCTCTCCCCGAACTGGGCGGCGGCGGCCTTCACGACCGTGCTCGCGGTCTCACCACGCGAGTCCGACAGCACGTAGATGAGGGGCACAGCCTGACCGAAGATGTCATCATCCAGATCGAGCTTGTTCATCGAAAGTCCTCCTGTGTCGCATGCCTCGGGCCCCGGGAGCGGAGCGCGTCCCACACTACTACTTCCTCCGGGAGAGGGCACCGATGTCGGCGACTCCCACGAAGACTCCAACGAAGCGGTTGAGGAGCCTGAGGCGGTTCTCCCTTAGCCCAGTATCCTCGTCCATGACAAGCACGTCGTCGAAGAATCGGTCGATGGGGGCCTTGAGGGCGGCGAGGGCGGCGAGGGCGGCCGGGAAGTCGTGCGAGGAGAGCGCCGCGCAGACGGCCTCGGAGCCCCTGTCGCAGGCCTCGAGCAGGGAGCGCTCGGCGTCGCCGAGCAGGGCCTCGTCCACGTCGTCGCCAAGCGACGGGTCCGCCAGGTGAGCGGCTCGGGCATAGGCCTGGGCGAGCGCGTCGAAGGTGGCGCGCCCCTGCTCGCGGGCGTCCTCCAGGGCGTGGGCGCGACGCAGGAACTCCTGGGGGTCGACGACGCCCACGGCGGCGACCGCCTCCACGGTGTCGGGCGAGACCCCCTCGTCGCGCGCCATCGAGGCGAGCCGTCCGCCGAAGTACGCGAGCACGGCCGCCGAGGTCCTCTCGCGGTCAAACGAGAGGCCCTGGTCGGCGTAGGCGTCAAGGGAGCACGAGACGAGCTCGGCGAGGGCCTGTCCGGGCGCGTCGCGCAGCATCGCGATGACGCCGATGGCGCTGCGGCGCACGGCGAAGGGGTCGGAGGAGCCCGTGGGCGGCTGGTCGATGGCGAACATCCCGCAGATGGTGTCGAGCTTGTCCGCCACGGCCACGCAGGTGCCGACCGGCCCCTCGGGCAGGGCGTCCCCGGCGAAGCGCGGACGGTACTGGTCGCGGATGGCGACCGCGACCTCCTCGGGCTCCCCGGCGGCGCGGGCGTAGTAGCCGCCCATGACGCCCTGCTGGCTCGTGAACTCCACGACGGCCTGCGTCACGAGGTCGGCCTTGGCAAGCCTGGCCGCCCGCGCGGCGAGCGTGGCCTCGGGCTCGCCGAGCCCGAGGGAGCGGCGGGCCACCTCCGGGGCGAGCCGCCCCATGCGCTCGGACTTCTGGAGCATGGTGCCCAGGCGCTCCTGGAAGGTGACCTCGGCGAGCCTGGGCAGGTAGTCCTCGAGCGGGCGCTTGAGGTCCTCCTCGTAGAAGAACTTGGCGTCATCGAGGCGGGCGCGCACCACGCGCTCGTTGCCGTCGACCACGCGCGCGGAGTTCTCGGGCCTCGTGTTGGAGACGACCACGAACTCGCGGGTGAGGGCCCCCTGGGCGTCGTAGATCGGGAAGTAGCGCTGGTTGGAGAGCATCGACTCGCAGATGATCTCGTGGGGCACCTCGAGGAACTCCTCGTCGAAGGTCCCCACCAGGACGGTGGGCCACTCGCAGAGGTTCACGACCTCGTCGAGCGTCCTCTTGGGGGTGTCGACGCGCGCGCCGCCGCGCTCGGCCTCGACGCGGGCGATCCCCTCGGCGATCACCTCGCGGCGGCGCTCCTCGGACAGCACGCCGGCGGCCTCGAGCACGGACTCGTAGGCGGCCGGCTCGCTCACGACGTGCTCGCCGGGGCCGAGGACGCGGTGGCCGCGGGTGGTGTTCGAGCTCGTGACGTCGGCGTAGCGCACCGGCACGACGTCGCTCCCGAGAAGCGCGCAGATCCAGCGGATCGGCCGGACGAAGGTCTGGTGCTCCGAGCCCCACCGCTGGCTCCGGTAGTTGGGCCACTCGAGCGAGCCGATCGTGCGCTCGCAGAGGGCGGAGAGGATGGGCATGGCCGGCGCGGCCGGGATGCTCCTCTCGGCGAAGACGTACTCGCGGCCGTCGGCGTCGACGCGGCGCACGAGCTCGGAGACGTCGACGCCGCACTTGCGCGCGAAGCCCTCGGCCGCCTTGGTGGGCCCGCCGGCCTCGTCGAACGCGATCTGGGCGGCCGGGCCGCGGCGCACCTCGTGCACCTCGTCGGTCTGGCAGGCCACGTCGGAGACGAGCGCCGCGAGCCGGCGCGGCGTGGAGAGCACGCGCACCGCGCCGTGGGCGAGCCCGGCCTCGTCAAGGCCCTTGGCCACGAGGGGACCGAGCTGGCGCACGGCCCCCATGAGCGGCGCGGAGGGCATCTCCTCGCAGCCGATCTCGAGCAGGAAGTCACGTGTCGTCTGGGCCATCTCAGGCCACCTCCCCCTTCTCGGAGGCGCCCGAGCCGGCCACGAGCTCGAGGTACGCCTCGCAGCACGCCTTGGCGACGGAGCGGACGCGCAGGATGTAGTTGGCGCGCTCGACGGCCGAGAGCGCCCCGCGGGCGTCGAGCAGGTTGAAGGCGTGGCTGCACTTCATCACGCAGTCGTAGGCGGGAAGCGGCAGCGAGGCCTCGAGGCAGGAGTGGCACTCGCGCTCGTAGTCGTCGAACTTCTGGCGCATCATCTCGACGTTGGCGACCTCGAAGTTGTAGGCGGAGAACTCACGCTCGTTCTCGAGGAAGACGTCGCCGTAGGTCATGGGCGTGCCGTCCGGCAGATGGCTCCACACGAGGTCGAAGACGGAGCTCACGCCCTGGATGTACATGGCGATGCGCTCGAGGCCGTAGGTGATCTCCACCGGGACCGGGTCGACCTCGATGCCGCCCACCTGCTGGAAGTACGTGAACTGCGTGACCTCCATGCCGTTGAGCCAGACCTCCCAGCCCAGGCCCCAGGCGCCGAGCGTGGGGCTCTCCCAGTCGTCCTCCACGAAGCGCACGTCGTGGTCGGCCGGGTCGAGCCCGATGGCGGCGAGCGACCCCAGGTAGAGGTCCTGCGAGTCGGTCGGCGAGGGCTTGAGCAGCACCTGGAACTGGTAGTAGTGCTGGAGGCGGTTGGGGTTCTCGCCGTAGCGCCCGTCAGCGGGCCGGCGGCACGGCTGCGGGTAGCAGGTGCGCCACGCCGCAGGGCCGAGCGCCCGCAGGGTCGTGGCGGTGTGGAAGGTGCCGGCGCCGACCTCGGAGTCATAGGGCTGCATGACCGTGCAGCCCACCGAGGCCCAGTAGCGCTCGAGCGCGAGGACCATGTCCTGGAACGTAAGCGCTGTCTCGCCCATAGTCGTCCCCTCTCTCATGCGGGTGCTAGAGCAGCCCGATGTCTTCAAGCGGCCAGTAGATGAGGATGGCCCGCGACGTGACGCTGTCAACGCTCACGGGCCCGAAGTAGCGGGAGTCCTTCGAGTTGGTGCGGTTGTCGCCCATCACCCAGATGTAGCCCTCCGGGATGGTGTAGGGGTAGGTGATGCCCGCCGAGCCCGCCAGGTCGGAGAGGGACTCGGTGGGCTTGCCCTCGACATAGGGCTCGTCGAGGGCCACGCCGTCCACGTAGACGACGCCGTCGATGAGGTCTATGGTCTGCCCCCCGACGGCGATGACGCGCTTCACGAGCGTCTCGTCCTCGTCCAGCGGGCTCTCGAAGGTCACGATGTCCCCCGGCTCGGGATCGGAGAAGAGCAGGGAGACACGCTCGCCGAAGATGAGGTCCCCCTCCTGGATCGTGTCGAGCATGGAGCCGGAGGGGACGTAGTAGACGCCGAAGACGAAGGTGCGCAGCACGATCGCGAGGACGAGCCCTATGGCCACGCTGCTGACGACCCAGCGGTACCCGTCGGACCCATGCCCGCCTGACCCCTGCTCGTCGGGCGTCGAAAGGTCGACGTCGGGACTGAGGTGACGAGCCGTGCGAGTTGCCGGCAGCCCTGGATGGGAGGGCATCAGGTCGACGTCGGACCTAAAGTGACGGGCCATGCGGGACCTCCCTCCCCGCGCGC